>JBBQHE010000103.1:0-14927 GCA_038323655.1 Acetobacterales bacterium
AGGGTGGATTTGCCCGACCCCGAGGGGCCCATCACCGTCAGCACCGCGCCGGCCGCCACATCGCAGCGCGGCAGGGCCACCAAAAGCCGCCCGCCAAGCGTGATCTCCAGCTCCTCGATCACCAGGCTCATGCCGGGCGCATCCCGCGACGGTCGCGATTCAGCCAGGCCGGCAGCATCACCGCCGCAGCATAGACCGCCAGTGGCATCAGCGCCTGCAAGCCCGCATAGGCGCCGAGGATGCGGCGGTCTGCCCCGGCGGCAAGCGTCACGGCCTCGGTGGTCAGGGTGGTGACGCGACCGGCGCCTGCGAAAAGCGTCGGCAGATAGAGACCCACCGAGACCGCGAAACCGACGGCTGCGGCCACAAGAAGCGGGCGCAGCAGCAGCCGGCACTTCACGACGAGAAACACGCGCCACGGCCCCGCGCCGAGCGACGCCGCGCTGCGGGCGTAGCGGCCGTCCAGCGCGCGCCAGGGATCGGCGAGCGACAGGAATACATAGGGCAATACGAACAGCAGATGCGTCCACACCACGGCCCCCAGCGTGCCATCCAGGTCGAGCCGTACCAGCGCCACCTGCCAGCCAAACAGAAAGGCGAGTTGCGGCAGCAGCAGCGGCAGCCAGATCAGTGCCAGCGCCCGTCGGCCGGGGTGGACACCACGGCACTGCTCGGCTTCCAGGCAGGCAAGCGTCAGCGCCATTGCCAGTGCCGTGGTGGCCAGCGCGACGGCGAGCGTGGTCAGTGCAGGCGCGGCGATGGCCTGCACCTGCGCCTGCCAGGTGGCCAGCGTGAAGGCGACCGGAAGCGCGTCGGGAAAGCGCCAGGGCCCGGCGAAGGACCAGGTGATGAGCACAAGAAGGGCCGCGGCATTCGCCACAAGCAACACCGCCATGACCGCCGGCACGCCGACGCGCAGCAAGCGCGCCTGGCCGCCGCGCCCACCGGCCGCAATCCAGCGCCGGCCGAGCGACGCGCAAACGCGTTCGGCCACGCGCCACACAAGGATCGCGGCAAGCACGATCAGCAGTAGCAGCAGCGCGCCCGCCGCAGCGGGGAACCACTGCGTGAGTTCGCGGTCGGAGAACCAGCGCAGCACCAGGGCCGACAGGGTGGGCGGTGTGCCAGGCCCGAGGATCAACGCGACATCCACCACCGAGAGAGAGAAGACCAGCACCGCATAGAGCGGCAGGCGAAGCTGCGGATAGAGCTGCGGCAAGACAACCTTCAGCCAACCGGTGACGGGTCCATAGCCCATCGCGGCGGCCGCACGCATGCCCTCCGCCGCCCGCACCTGGCCCAGCCCCGCAAAGGCCATGAGCAGCAGATACGGGACCTCCTTCAGCGTAAGGCCGAGGATCAGCGCGATGCCCCAGGGGTCGTTCACGGTGGCCCAGTCGGGCGGCCTGTCCCAGCCCGTGGCCCAGGGGCTCATCGCGCGCGCGATCCAGCCAGAGGGGGCGACCAGGAAGGCGAAGCCGATGGCGAGTGCGGCATGCGGCGTGGCCAGCAGCGGCGCCAGCGCGGCCTGCGCCCGACGTGCGAGCGGGCGGCCCTGCGTCGCCGCACAAAAGGCGACGACCAGGCCAAAGGAGAGCAGCGTGGCGGCGAAGCCGGTGCCAAGCGTCAGCAGCACCGCCTTGCCGAGCCCGGGTGCGGCGAGCAACGCGCGCCAGGGATCCAGCGAGAAGGCCCTGCCACCGAGCGCGGGCAGCCAGCCGAAGGCCGGCAGCAGCGTGCCGGCAAGCCCCGCCGCAATCGGCCCCAGAAAAATCAGCGCCGTCAGCAGCGGCGCCGCGCGCAGCACCGGTCAGCGCCCGTAGCGGCTCTCCCATTCGGCGGTGACGCGCGTCATCCAGGTGGGGTGCGGCTCCTGCAAGGGGCGACCAAGCGCTTCCGGCGGCAGGATGGCGGGGCTGCGCGGCAGGGCGGCGAAACGGGCGCGCTCGGCCTCGGGCAGGGCAGCGATGTCCAGCACCGTCGGATTGCCCAGCACGCGCGGGTCGGCCCCATGCGCCTGCGCCTCGGCCGAGAGCAGGAAGTTGGCCACCACCATCGCCGCGGCGGCATTGGCGGCGTTGTAGGGGATCGAGACGAAGCTGGTGTTGCCGATGGTGCCGCGCTCCAAAACGAAGGGGCGCGCTGTGGCGGGGAGCTGGTTGTTGGCGATGGCGACCGCGGCCTCGGAGGGGTTGAAGGCGATGAACAGGTCCAACTCGCCATCCAGCATCAGCGGGCGCTGCGCCGGCCCGTTTTCCGGGAATTGCCGCCCGCCGCGCCAGAGGTGCGGTCGGAGGCGGTCATACCAGACCCAGAGCGCATCTGCCGCCGGACGAAGTGTCTCGTCGGTGACCGGGCGCAGCAGCGCCGCCTGGTCTGGGGCGAATTCGTAGAGCGCCTGCTTGAGGAAGGTAACACCCATGAAGTTGCGCACATTGGGGTGGGTCGTGCGCCCGGGGTTGGCGCGCGCCCAGGCCACCAGCGCTTCCATCGAACGCGGCGGGTCGGGCACGCGGGCGGAATCGGCGATGAACACCACCTGCGCCATGCGCCAGGGCGCGGCCAAGCCCTCCACCGGTACGGTGAAATCTACGACCGTGGAGGGCTTGCCCTCGCGGTCAATAAACCGCGCATTCGGCAGGCGGTCCACGAAGGGGCCGAAGTGCAGGCCCTGCTCCTTCATCGCCAGAAAGTTCGGCCCGTTGATCCAGATCATGTCGACGCTGCCACCTGCGTTGCGGCTCGCCGCTTTCTCCGCGACGACGCGCGCGACCGCTTCGGCCGTATCACGCAGGCGAACATGGCGCAGATCCACACCGTGTAGGTCGCGCACGCGACTGCCTGCCCAGGCGATGAAAGCGTTGGTGCGATCATCGCCACCCCAGGCGTTGAAGAATACGGGACGGCCGCGCGCCTCGCGCAGCACCTCGTCCCACGGCGCGGCGAGCAGGGGCTGGCCAGGGGTTTGCGCGCGTACCACGATGGGCGTGGCTATGGGGAGGGCGAGCGCTGCGAGCAGCAGCGGACGGCGTTTGAGAGTCATGCGACGACCTCATGGCGAAGCGCCCGAGGCAGCAGCAGGCCCCAGGCGGCGTTGAAGGGATGGATGCGGTGGCCGCCCTCCAGGGCGCGGCCTTCGAGCGCCCAGCGGAAAATGCCGCCCCGTAGATTGGCGACATTCGGCCAGCCGCCCGCTGCGAGCAACGCCGCCTGGCGCGCACTGCGCAGCCCGACACTGCATGCGCAGATGATGAGCGTGCCGGGCGCTGGCGCATGCGTGGCGAGCACTGCGGCCGCCGGCGTATCAGGCTGCGTCGCGATGGCGGCAGGGAGGCGCGAGATCGCGTGCTCATCCACCTGCCGCACATCGAGCAGCAGGGTCGACGCGCCGGTCGCGAGCCGCGCGGCGAGACCGGCAGCGGTGATCTCCCGCACTGCCGGGAAGGCGAGAGCAATCGCCATCTCGCAGGCGGCGAGCGACGCGCCTGGCAGGCCTGGGTCGAAGGAAAATCCCACGCCCTCAGCCTGTTGCCGCGACTGCGGCCAGGCGCCGTTCCCGCGCGGCGTCGATACGCGCGCCCAGCACCTCCTCGTGAAAGCGGTCGCAACCGATGCAGAGATTGGCGTAGGCCCGGCCCTTCGGGTCGGTCGTGCGTGACTTCTCCAGAAAGATCGCCTCGGTCCAACCCTCCGCGAGACCCATCTGCTCAGGCTTGCCGGCATTGATCGCCTCATAGACCGGATCGCCCACCAGGCTGTCCAGAATGCCGATCAGCGTCTCTTCCGTCAGGTTGCCAAGCGGCATCTTCGTCTTGACGCAGCAGGGATAGACGCTGCCATCTGGCTCGATCGAAACTTCGGAGCCGCTGTGGTGGTGGCGAAGGAATTTCAGCCCGCCCGACCAGCGGTTGCAGAAATTATCGGCCAGCGTCGCGCTGGAAAGTCCGTTCTGCCATGCCCGGCCGCGTGGCCAGAGCTTGCCGATCCAACTGTCGGGCGTGGCGCCGAAAAAGGAAAAAAGCGGGCCCTCCTCCTCGAACCATTTGCGGTGCGTGGCGCCGAGGCCCGATTGGCGCATGCCCTCGGCCTGCATCATCGCCGTGAGCTCGGCCTTGAACGCGGTCTGCTTGGCTTCGCCTTCCATGCCGACATGGAAATCATCCACGCCCGCGACCGAAATCATCCAGACACCGCGCCTGAGAAGGTGGCGCACGATGTCACGGGTCAAAAGATCGCCCGTGGTCTGCACCACCAGCTTGACGCCGCCTGCATCGCGGTATCGCGCAACGAGCCCCTCGATCACGGGATAGGTCACGCGGGTGCGGACTGGGTCGAGCAGCGCTTCGCCACCCGAGAGGATGATGCGCCCCACCTTCTCCGGCAGCGAGCCGTCGGGGTTGGGGTCTTCGGTATCGAGATAGGTCATGCGCGCGGGCAGGTTGGCCAGCACGCGTGGCGTATTGCGCTCGGCCTCCGCGACCACGCGTTCCAGATCGGCCCGGACATAGGGCCGAAAGCGGTCCTCGTAGCAGTGCCGGCACTTACGATGGCAGGCCCAGGCCATCACCCAGTAGATCGATTCCATCGGCGCTCCCAGATAGGCGTTAGTAGTCAACAATCATGCCACCTTCGCCGGCGATCCAGCAAAGGTTACGCCGGCCGCGCACGTAACCATCGGCGAGGCCGCGGCGAGGCAAATAGGGTTGACTTGACGAAAGCTTCATCCAGCGGCGCCATTGACCAGCATTATCGCTGCCCGGCGTCTGCCCGGCGCGCAGCCGGTCACGGCCGCAAGGCACAGGTTGACTTGAGATACCGCATTTGGACGCAGTCGCCACCGGTCCCTCGATTTTCGGGGCGTGCCCCTGCCGGCCGATCCGACGCGCGCGTTCAAGAACCCAACCGGCATAGCGCGATGAACTGCAAGCGGATCATGATGAAACTCGGCCGGGGAACCGCGGTCGTGCATCACCTCGACGCGGCCTGGGGCCGGCCGCTGCGGTGCATGAAGGGCGGCTGAACCTTGGCCGATCACGTGCCAGGATCACGTGCCGAACGCGGCGTCATTCAGTGCCCAATCATAGGCATCCTCGGCGATGGTCGTACGCTCGTTTAGTCGAATTGCGAGCGCGGGTGCCGCGTAGCGACGCAGATGCGCGACCACACCGGCCTCGCTGCCGCCAAAATCCTCGCGGAACCACTTGAAGATTGAGGAGACGCGCAAGCGGCCATCCGGCAGCACCGTGACGCCGCGGGGGTGGTTGACGAAGGCCGCCGCAGCATCGTCAAGCGCACGGTCGAGCGTTGCCGCCCGCCAGGCGCGGGGCCAAATGTTTGGGCAACCGATCGAGGCGCAGTTGACCGCGTAATGCACACGCGGGTCGCGGAAGGTCGGGCGCATTGTCTCGTGCTCGATGTCATCGAGCGACATGCGTCGGCCCTCCACAGTGGCCAGCCGCGTACGCCACGGTCCGGTCCAGCCCTTGGGGTCGAGCGGCACACCGGTCGAGCGGATGTCTCGGATGGAGCGTACCGGATAGCGCTCCAGCACCAGTTTCAGCGTAAGCGCGTTGTAGAGGTTCGCCCAGAAAGCGTAGGCCTCGTCGCGCGGCAGCGCGGAAGGGCGGCGCGCCGCAGCCCCGGCGATCCAGGCATCGAGCGCGCCGAGGTCTGCAGAGCTCGACTTCCAGGCAGCGTAGCGCACCCGGGTCACGCCATCCGGGTGGGGCAGGACGTGGCGGGCGAGCAGCGCATCCAGCGCGCCATCCGCATCGGCGCGCGCGGCTTGCGGCAGCAGCGCAGCAAAGGGTAGGGCAAGAACGGTGCGGCGAATGAACACAGCGCGATCCTTCAGTTTCGCGCAAAGCGCGCCTTCAGCGGGATGGCGGCCAGCGAGAGCACCGCCAAGCCAACCAACGCCCCCACAATCTGCGGTGTCAGCACGGCGAGTGGATCGAATGCGCCGCCCAACGCAAGGACGTCGCCCAGGCCGGCCCCGGCCAGGCTGAACACCGCCGTGCCTGGCAGGATGCCGAGCGCGGTGGTGGCGACATAGATAGGCAGTCGCACGCCAACGAAGGCCGGCACGAGGTTGACCAGGAAGAACGGGAAGAACGGCACCAAACGCAGCACCAGCAGGTAGGAAGCGGCGTTGCGCCGGATGGCCTCGCCGAGCGCGAGCGCCTTTGGGCCCAAGCGGTCGAGCGCATCGGCGCCGAACATGCGCTGCGCGAGCAGGAAGACCAATGTCGCGCCGATGGTCGCGCCCACCACCGTCAGCGCCGTGCCGCCCGCGGCGCCGAACAGGAAGCCGCCGCCCAGCGTGAGGAACACGGCGCCCGGGAAGGAAAAGGCGACGGCTACGACGTATAGGCCGACATAGGCCAGCGCCGCCACAGCCAGGTTGTTTGTCACGAAGCTGCCCAGCGCCTCGCGGTGCGCCGCCAGCGTCGCCAGCGAGAGATGGTCTGCCAGGCCCGTGGCGCGCAACGCGACGAGCAGGCCAAGCACACCAAGGCCAATATGGACCCGGCGGTCGCGCAACAGCGATACGATCGTCATGGGGTGTTCTCCTCAGGGCAGCAGGCGCTGGACGAGGCCGACAAGGCGGCGCGTCCGGTGACCGAACAGGGTGGGCGTGTAGAAGGCGCCGGCCGCGCGCTTCGAGATCTCTGCCATCGTCGGATAGGCGGCAAGCGAGCCGGCGATGGCACCGATCGGCAGCCGCTTCTGGATCGCCAGGCCCCACATACCGATCATCTCTCCAGCCCGTGGCGCGACGATAGTGGCGCCGAGGATTCGCCCGCGACGGCCAAGCACAATCTTCGCAAGCCCCGCCGTCTCCCGTTCCGCCTGCGCGCGATCATTGCCGGAAAGCGGCTGCGACAGGATCGTGACATCCTCCCCGGCCTCACGTGCTGCCGCCTCGGTCAGTCCGACATGCGCGAGCTCCGGGTCGGCGTAGGTCACCCAAGGCAGCGCGGCGTAATCCACCTTCGCCGGCAGGCCGAACAGCGCGTTCCGGATGACGATGCCGGCGTGGTAGCCGGCGATATGGGTGAACTGCGGGCCGCCGGCGACGTCGCCGATGGCGAATACGCGTGGGTTCGTGCTGCGCATCCGCCCATCCACGGTGATCCCGCGTGGCGTGGTGGCGATGTCCGCAGCATCGAGCCCGAGGCGCCCAATGTTGGGCCGTCGCCCTGCAGCGACCAGAAGGTGGCTGCTGCGCAGCACCTTCGGCCCTTCCGCGCCGCGCAGTTCAAGCTCCACGCCATTGGCACCGCGGCGTACCGCCGCGACGTCCGCACCCTCGATCAGTGCGACGCCTTCGCGGCCCAGCACTGCGCGCAGGACGGCCACGGCCTCGGGCTCGTCCTTCAGCAGGATGCTGCTGCGCTCCACCAGCGTGACGGCGGCACCGAGGCGACGGAAGGCCTGTGCCAGTTCCACCCCAATGGGCCCGCCGCCGAGCACCAGCAGGTGGTCGGGCCGCTCGGTCAAGCCGAAGACCGTCTCATTGGTCAGGAAGGGCACCTCCGTGAGACCCGGCACCGGCGGCATTGCCGCAGAGGAGCCGGTCGCGACCACGAAGCGGCGTGCGCGGATGCGCTGACCGCCAGCCTCGACCTCCTCCGGCCCGGTGAAGCGGGCGGCGGCTTGGATGACGGTGACGCCGAGCCCCTCGAAGCGCTCGACACTGTCATGCGGGGCGATGGCAGCAATGACGCTGTGGACATGCGCATGCACCTTCGCGAAGTCCACCGCAGGCTCATGCCCGTTCACGCCAAAGCGGCCGCTGCCGCGCACCGCCGCCGCGGCATGGGCTGCGGCGATCAGCGCCTTGGAAGGCACACAGCCGGTGTTGAGGCAGTCGCCACCCATCAGGTGTTTCTCGACCAGCACGACGGAGGCGCCCATCTGCACCGCACCCGCGGCCACCGAAAGGCCTCCGGAGCCGGCACCGATGATGCAGAGGTCGGCAATCAGCACCCCGTCGCGCAGCGTAGGGCGTCGCGCAGGCAGTGACCGCGTCGCATCCATGATCGTTGAGCCCATTCCGTTCTGCCGGATGTTCGACGCGGACGCTGCCAAGGTTACGGTGGGGGATTTGCGCCGCCAGCCAGGGCACGCGTAAATCGCGCCGGCCCGCCCGCCGCGACGCGTGCCGCCAGGCGGGCCAGTTCGGCCCGCCACCGCGCGAAATCCTCGGCTTGGTAGACTTCGTATCAACTTCGCAGGAAGGTGACGAGCATGTCTATCGCCGCCGTTTGGTCGCGGATGAAGCGCGATCCGACATGACTCCGGATATGATAATTCTGTATAGTGTTCGCAACCGGCCCGATCGCGCGCTGGACCACCAATCACGAGGACATGTCATGCCGCTGGTCACCCCGCTGCCCGAGGATCATAACCCTGACCTCCTCGACCTGATCCAGTTTTTCCGCGGCCCGCTTGGCACCGTGCCGAATTCGGTGCTGACCATGCAGCGCCGCCCCGCTGTGGCGCGCGCCTTCACCGAGCTGAACAAGGCGGTGATGGCGAACCACGCGCGCGTCACCGCGGAGCAGAAGCGGCTGATCGGCTATATCGCGTCCCACACCGCCGGCTGCCATTACTGCGAGGCGCACACCATCCTCGCCGCCGAGCGCTTCGGCGCGACGCCGGAACGCATGGCCGACATCTGGGTCTATGCCAGCAGCCCGCATTTTACCGATGCCGAACGCGCCGCCTTCGATTTCGCGATGGCCGCCGCCTCGGTACCGAACGGCGTCACGACGGAGATCGCGGCGGCGCTGCACCGGCACTGGACGGAGGACGAGATCGTCGAGATCCTCGGCGTGATCGCCCTGTTCGGCTTCCTAAATCGCTGGAACGATTCGATGGGCACGACGCTGGAGCCGATCGGCATCTCGGCTGGGGCACGGAACCTGGCGCGCGAGGGCTGGGATGTCGGCAAACATGAATAGTGCCTTTCGTAGATCGCGCCGCGCGCTGCTCGGCACGGTGGCAGCCATCTCTGTCGTGCCGGCGCTCCGCGCGCAGGGCGCGCGGCCACTTGTCATCGTGGCCCCCTTCCCGCCCGGCGGCTCCACTGACCTGATGGCGCGGCTGGTCGCCGAACGGCTGGCCGGGATGCTCGGCCGGGCGGTGGTGGTGGAGAACCAATCCGGCGCCGGCGGGCGTATCGCCGCTCGCCAGGTGGAGCAGGCGCCGCCGGACGGCACGCGGCTGCTGCTGGCCAATACCTCGGTCATGGCAATCACGCCGATCGCGTTCAGCGATGCTGGCTACGACCCGCTTCGTTTCGTGCCGGTCGCCGGCGCAGCCGAATTCGCCGCTGGGTTGGCGAGCGGCCCAGCCACGCGGGCAACCAGCCTCGCTGACCTCACCACCTGGTTGCGGGCCCATCCGGCTCAGGCCAATCTCGGCGTGCCCGCCATGGGCAGCCTGCCGCACCTGACCGGCATCGGCTACAGCCGCGCCATCGGCGTGCCGCTGACCGTGGTGCCCTATCGTGGCGGGGCGCCGGTCGCGCAGGATCTGGTCGGCGGTCAGCTCGCCCTTGGCATTGCTGCGGCGGCGGATTTCGCGGGCATCCACCAGGGCGGCCAGGCGCGACTGCTGGCGGTAACGGGCACGCGCCGCGCGCCCGGGCTGGCCGATGTGCCCACATTCGCCGAGGCTGGCCTGTCGGGGTTCGAGACCAATGCCTGGAATGGATTCTTCGCCCCCGCCGGCACGCCCGAAGCGCTGCTGGCGCCGATCGCCGCGGCGATACGCGAGATCCTGGCCGAGCCCGCGGTGCGCGCGAGGCTGGAGGGGGTGGCGCTGATCCCCCAGCCATCGGACGGCGCCACCTTGCGCTTTTGGCTGGACCGCGACCGCGCAGCCTTCGCCCCGCTGATCGCGGCGGCAGGGCCGTTGCAATAGCGGCGGGGCGGCGTGGTCAAGTCGGTCGAGGAGTTCCACACCAAGACCACCGCGCCCAACCAGTTGTGGCAGACCAACTTCACCTAATTCAAGGTCATCGGTTGAGGCTGGTTCTACCTCTCCACCGTGCTCGATGATTTCTCGCGATACATCATCGCCTGGAAGCTGTGCACCAGCATGGTGGCCAGCGATGTCGCCGACACGCTCAGCTTCGCGCTCAGCGCCTCATGCTGCAGCCAAGCCCGTGTGCGGCACCGCCCGCGTCTGCTGTCTGACAAAGGGCCCTGCTCCATCGCTGGCGCGTTGGCGTAGTGGCTGGACAAACAGGACACGGACCATGTTTGCGGTGCGCCCTGTCACCCGCAAACCCAGGGCAAGAGCGAGCGCTGGCACCAGACCCTGAAGAACCGCATCCTGCTGGAAAACTATCACCTGCCCGGCGATCTCGAGGCGCAGAGCGAAGCGATCGTCGACCACGACAACCACCGCTGCTGCCACGGGAACCTGCGCAACCTGACGCCGGCTGATGTCTATTCCGCCCGCGGCCAGACCATCCTGCTCGACCGCGCACGCATCAAGCGAAACACTATCCAGCAGCGACGCTTGATCCACCAGCAGCACGCTGTCTAACCCCGAAAGCCGATGCGCCGGAACCTCCGTTAACCAGCCGCCTTCACGGGCTCAATGCATTCGACAACGGACAGTTCCATCACAGGTGTCGCAACCCGTTGGAATCACGATTGCCCACGGCGATCCAGCACGAAGCCGTTCAAACCGATTTCGTTTCGAGGCAGCCTCTGACCCGAACTGGCACCATCCAAACGCTTTACGGGCCGCCCCGCGACAGCACGTGAAACACCCGGGTGGTCTTGCCTTTGATGCCAGCACGCGAACACTATGACGCGGCCCGCGACTACGCGCCCCAAGGTGGCCGTACCGGGCTGGAAGCGTCAGCCATTTCAGCGCGATCGACGATCCCAATGTCGCAGGCGCGGTTCTTGGGCTGGCGGCAGAAAGGTCGCACGCGCCGGCCGGCAGCAGGGCGGGCACCAGGCTTCGGTCTGCCAGTGGGCAGCCCAGGGGGCAGGCAGCCGAAGCCGCCTACCCCCAGCCGCCGGTCAGGGCTTGGTCTTGTAAACCTCGATGATGCTGGCCAGCAGCGCCAGCGCATCGGCCTTGCTGCGCTGGAAGGCGTTGCGCCCGATGATGCTGCCATTGCCGCCGCCGGCATGGATGGCGCGCACCTCGTCCAGCAGGCTTTCGTTCGTGCGGGCATCGCCGCCCGAGAAGACCACCAGGCGGCGGCCGTTGAAGCAGGCCTGGACGATATGGGCGAAGCGCTTGGCGGCATCGTCCTCGATCGGGAACTTCTCATACGTCTTTTTGGCGGCATCCAGGCCAAGCGCCGCGGTCGGCGGCTTCACCTTGATGATGTGGGCGCCGGACAGCGCCGCGATGTGCGCGGCATAGGCTGCGATGTCGAGCGCGGTTTCGCCGACCTTGTCCAGCATCGGCCCGCGCGGATAGGACCAGACGACGACGGCCAGGCCCGCGGCCTTGGCTTCCTCGGCCAGTTCGCGCAGTTCTTCCATCATCTCGAACTGGTATTCGCTGCCCGGGTAGATGGTGAACCCGATCGCCGAGCAGCCCAGCCGCAGCGCATCGCCGACCGTGCCGGTCACGGCCTGGTCCTTGGTCGTGGACAGGCTGTTGCTGCTGTTCACCTTCAGGATGGTCGGGATGGCGCCCGCAAACGTCGCCGCCCCGGCCTCGATCATGCCCAAGGGGGCGGCATAGGCGTTCAGCCCGGCCTCGATCGCCAGTTCGAACAGGTAGTGCGGGTCATAGGCCGCGGGGTTGGGCGCGAAGGACCGCGCCGGCCCGTGCTCGAAACCCTGATCCACCGGCAGGATGACCATGCGCCCGGTGCCGCCCAGTTTTCCTTCCATCAGGATGCGGGCGAGGTTCGCCTTGGTCCCGGGGTTATCGCTCTCGTACCAGGACAGGATTTCCTTGACGCGGCGCGTGAGCTTCATGGCGTTTGACCCTTTTGCAATCTGCCGGGGCCATAGCCGAAGCCCCGTTGACTGTCACGGTGTCTCGCAAGCCTGCGCCAGCAGAAACCGCAGCCGGGCCCGGCCCTGGGGGCGGGCCAGGTCGATGCCCGCCAGGTCCAGCGCCGCCGGCCGCGCTGGCCAGACCTGCGCCCCCACCTCCCGCCCCGCCGCGGCCACGGCGGGATGGGACGGATGCGCGCCCGCCAGCACCACGCGGCGCAGCCCGGCACGCAGCGCGGCCAGCGCAGGGCCGGGCGCATCCGCGCAGTCCAGCGCCGCCAGGTGCGCGACCCCCGGGACCCGCGCCACGGCCTCGGCCACGATCGCGGCGAAACCCTGCGCCCCCAGCCAGGCCGCGGCCCCGGGGGGGGACAGCAGCAGCACGGCCCTCCCGCCCAGCACGTCGGCCGCGGCTGCCAGTACCGCCACGGCCTGCCCCATGTCGCCGACCGTGACGGCCACCGCCCATGTTTCCTGCGGTTGACCCTGCCCATGCGCCATGCGTTAAACCAAGCCATCGCTTGGCCCGGCTGTCGAGGGCCAGCGTGGAGCAGACCGAGGCCGCACCCATTCTTCCCAACACCCCGAGCCCGCCATGAGCGCCGAACAGCCCGAGCCGGGGCCTGATGCGGCGCCCGACGCCGCGTTGGATGCCGCCGTCACGCGCCTCGAACAGGCGCTGGACCACTTGGCCAGCCGCGCCACCGCCGCGCGGGCCCTGCTGGATGCCACGGCTGGCGGCGCCCCGCTGGCAAGCCACGATGACATCGCGGCGCTGGCCGACCGGTTGGAACAGACCCTGGCCCGGCTGCGCGCCGCGGCCGATGTCGACGCCCGCGAACCCCAAGGGGACTAAGCCCATGGCCCAGGTCACCGTCCGCGTCGGCGGCTATTCCCACCCGGTATCCTGCGAGGATGGGCAGGAGGCGCATCTGGTGGCGCTGGCCGCCGAACTCGACCGTCGCGTCGCCTCGATCCGCGCCATGGGGGGGCAATACGGCGAATCCCGCCTTCTGCTGCTGGCCGGGCTGCTGCTGGCCGACGAGTTACACGACATGCGGGTGGACCTTTCCGTCGCCCGCGCCGGCACCGCACCCGCCGCCCCTGCCACCGATCCTCGCCTGGCCGACCGGCTTGGCCGCCTGGCTGAGCGGATCGAAGGCATTGCCGCGACCCTCGACCGGGCCTAAGTGCAGCTTGCGGAGCTGCCCGGTGCGTTGAGGCAAGCACATCCCCGGGGCCAATGAGCAACCTCCGGGAGCTGGCTCTGCCCGGATCGTGGTCCGGGTATCTGGCGCCCACCTGCACCAGCAGGTCCATGGAGGATGACACGCCGACGGCCATGGCGGCTCCGCGCCCTACCGCCCCTGATCAAGGCCTGAACCGTGCCGGATAAGGGCGAGCCCGACGATCCCACGCTGCGCGACGCCAAGGCGGCGCTGCGCCG
Organism: Acetobacterales bacterium; assembly: GCA_038323655.1. Taxonomy (GTDB): domain Bacteria; phylum Pseudomonadota; class Alphaproteobacteria; order Acetobacterales; family Acetobacteraceae; genus Humitalea. The sequence goes on from JBBQHE010000103.1 coordinate 13,438, forward strand.
CGCCGCCATCGCGGCCCGGAAGACGCGCGACCCGCTGCTCAGCCTGCACCTGGCCGACCATGTGCTGGCGGGCGCCGCCCCGCCGCCCGGCGCCGTTGTCGCCGGCTTCGCCCCCATCGGCACCGAGATCGACCCCCGCCCGCTGCTCGGCGCGCTGCAACGCCTAGGCCACGTGCTCGTGCTGCCCGTGACACCGCCACGGGGCAAGCCGCTGCGCTTCCGCCGCTGGACCTTCGGCGCGCCGTTGGCCCCGGGCGTGATGGGCACGCGCCACCCAGCAATAGGCCCCTGGATCGACCCCGACTGGCTGCTGGTGCCGCTGCTGGCCTTCGACCGCGCGGGCAACCGCCTGGGCTACGGCGGCGGCTTCTACGACCGCACCCTGGCCGCCCTGCCGGCCGCAACCGCCATCGGCGTCGGCTTCGCCGCCCAGGAAGTCCCCGCCGTGCCAACCGGGCCGAACGACCGGCGCCTGGCCCTGGTCGCCACCGAAACTGGCCTGATCGCCACCACAGGAGCCTGACCGCTTGCGTATCCTCTTCCTTGGCGATGTGGTCGGGCGCTCGGGCCGGGATGCCATCGTGGCGCAACTGCCGGGGCTGCGGCAGCACCTGGCCGCCGACCTCGTGGTGCTGAACGGCGAGAACGCCAGCCACGGCTTCGGCCTGGCGCCCGACATGGCCCGCGCCTTCCTGACCGCCGGGGCCGATGTCGTGACACTCGGCAACCACGCCTGGGACCGCAAGGAAATCATCCCTTTCCTTGAAACCGAACCCCGCGTCATCCGCCCACTGAACTACCCGCCCGGCACGCCAGGCCGCGGCCACTATGAGGTGGTGTTGGCCGACGGCCGCCGCGCGCTTGTCGTCCAGGCCATGGGCCGGCTGTTCATGGAGGCACTGGACGACCCCTTCCGCGGCACCCAGGCGCTGCTGGCGCCCTACCGCCTCGGCCCTGGCGGCGTGTCGGCCATCGTCATCGACTTCCATGCCGAAGCCTCCAGCGAAAAACTCAGCTTCGCCCATTCCTTCGACGGCCGCGTCTCGCTCGTCGTCGGCACCCATACCCACACGCCCTCGGCCGATCACCAGGTGCTGGTGGGCGGCACCGCCTACATGACCGACGCCGGCATGTGCGGCGACTACGACAGCGTCATCGGCATGCAGAAAGGCCCCGCCGCCCTGCGCTTCTGGCGCAAGGTCCCGGGCGAAAAACTGGCCCCGGCGGAGGGTGAAGCCAGCCTGTGCGGCTGCTTCGTCATCACCGACGATAACACCGGCCTGGCCCAGAGCATCACCCCGATCCGCCAGGGCGGCCGGCTGAGCCAAGCCATGCCGGCGGCGTGATGACGGGCGGGTTCGACATAGGGGACGCGCGCCTTGAGAGGGGCTTTGCCCCCCTCAAGCTCCCCCCAGCAGGGGACCGTGTCCCCTGCACCCGCCGGGGTTTTATTGGCCAAGCCAGGGGAGGGACGTCACAGGCGCGCCCTG
>JBBQHE010000104.1:0-14696 GCA_038323655.1 Acetobacterales bacterium
ATCACCTTCTCCGCCCCCGGCACCCGCTCGCGCACCAGGGTGAAGATGCGCGCCATGTCCTCGGGCAGGGCATAGCCCACGGTGTCGGGAATGTTGATGGTGGTCGCACCCGCCTTGATCGCGGCCTCCACGCAGCGGCACATGAACTCGTCCTCGGTGCGGCTGCCATCCTCGGCCGACCATTCCACGTCATCCGTGTGCTGCCGGGCCAGGGCCACGCTGTCCGTCACCATGGCCAGCACGGCCTCGGGCTCCATCCGCAGCTTGACCCGCATGTGCAGCGGGCTCGTGGAGACGAAGGTGTGGATGCGCTTGCGCGCGGCCGGCGCGATGGCTTCCGCGGCGCGCAGGATATCGGCGGCCGATGTGCGGGCCAGCCCCGCCACCACCGGCCCGTCCTTGGCGAATTTCTGGGCGATGGCGCGGACTGATTCGAAGTCGCCGGGGCTGGCGATGGGAAAGCCCGCCTCCATCACGTCGATGCCGAGTTCGGCCAGGGCCTCGGCCATGCGCAGCTTCTCTTCGAGGTTCATCGAGAAGCCCGGCGACTGCTCGCCATCGCGCAGGGTGGTGTCGAAGATGATGATGCGGTCGTCGGCCAGCGTGCCGAAGGACGGGTGCATGATGGGCATCGGAGCGTTCCGTGACGAATGTGGCGATGGTTGGGGGCGGCTGGCGCCCCTCTCGCTTCCCCCGAACAGCATGGGCCAGCAAGGCCCCAGCGCTCAGGGGTGGGTAAGTCGAAGCAGAAGAAGCGCGCAGGCGGCCGCGGGGGCGAAAACCCCCTGCATCGGGCCGACGATCTGGGCGCGCATTGACATCTGCGAAGTCATAGACCCCGGCCCGCCCCGCCTGCAAGCACCGAAGACCGGCCGCATCACGCCGGCGGGTGCGTCGCCCACCAGTGCCGCGCGATATCGGCCCGCCGCGCCACCCACACATCCGGGCAGGCGACCACGTGGTCGAGGAACCGCGCCAGCGCCGCCGCCCGGCCCGGCCGCCCGACAATGCGGCCATGCAGCCCCACCGACATCATCCGCCCGCCCTCACCCCGCAGCAGGTCCAGCCCATCCTTCAGATAGGCGGTGAAGGCATCGGTGCTGGCAAAGCCCGGGGGGACCGCGAACTTCATGTCATTGGCATCGAGCGTGTAGGGAATGATCAACTGCGGCTGGGCCGCGACCGGAACGTAATACGGCAGGTCGTCCTCGTAGGAGTCGCTGTCGTAGAGAAAGCCCCCTTGGGCCGCGACCAGGCTGCGCGTGCGGGGCGACACCCGGCCGGTGTACCAGCCGACCGGCGGCACGCCGCAGAGTCGCGTCACCGCCTCGATGTTTTGGGCGATATGGGCGGCTTCGGTCGCGGCATCGACCGCGTGGTAGTCGATCCAGCGCCAGCCGTGGCAGGCGACCTCATGCCCCTGGTCGGTAAAAGCGCGGGCGATGGTTGGGTTCAGTTCCAGCGCCCGGCCGCAGGCATAGACGGTCAGCGGCAGGCCGCGTTCGGCGAACAACCGCAGCACGCGCCAGGCTCCGGCCCGGGCGCCGTAGCCGAACTGGCTTTCGATGGTGACCGAGCGTTCGCCCGTGATCGGCGTCCCGCCGGGCACTTCGTGCAGGTACAATTCACTGCCGGCATCGCCGTTCAAGACGGTATTCTCGGCGCCTTCCTCGTAATTCAGCACGAAGGAGAGCGCCACCTTGGCGTCGTTGGGCCAGCGCGGATCGGGCGGGGTCGGGCCGTAGCCGACGAAATCGCGGGGATAGGGGCTGTCGGTCGCAAGTTTGGTCATCCCCAATATCTGCCCAGCCCCAGCCTCGCGGTCAACGCGGGGCGACGGGCACCGCGACCTCATTCCGGCGCAGCGGCGGCAGCGTCCAGGGGGGGTCGTAGAACCAGGCGACCGGATCGCCGACCGGCTGCCAGGGCGCTGCCGCCAGGGCCGCGAGCAGTTGTTGGCGCGCGACGGCGACGGCTTCGGGGCTGGTGCTGCCGGTAAAGCGCAGCACCGCCATCGTTTCGGCCGGCACCTCGACGACCACCACGTCGGGATCATTCGGCACCGGGGCCGTTGCCAGGGTGAGCGAGGCCGGCAGGAAGAAGCGAATGCGCCAGCCGCCCGGGCCGGCCGTCTGTGCGACCGGCCCGGTCATGGCGATGGTCTGCGACGCCTGTGCCACCGGGGCGGTCATGGCGATGCGGGCCTGGGACCGGTTGCCGCCGAAAATGTAACGGGCGAGGCGCGAAAACCCCTCGCTGCGGGCCTCTGTCTCGGTGCCCGGCACCAGCGTCTCGGCCGCCAGGCGCGTTTCGTAGCGACGCAGTTCCACCGCGCCGATCATGCCCTGCACGATGTAGCGCGGTTCCTCGGTTCCCGATCGCACACCCACCACCGAACAGGCGGCCAACAGACCCGCCGAGAGAATTGCTGCGACCTTGCCGATCATGCGCTGTCCTCCGAGACAAAAAAGGGCCGCCCGGGGTGCCCCGGGCGGCCTCTTCCCGACCCGGAGGTTGGGTCAGTTCTTCGCCTTGTCCACCAGGGCGTTCTTCTTGATCCAGGGCATCATGCCGCGCAGCTTTTCGCCGACATCCTCGATCTGGTGTTCGGCCAGGCGGCGGCGGGTCGCCTTGAACGAGGCCTGGTTCACCTTGTTTTCCAGCATCCAGTCGCGGGCGAACTTGCCGCTCTGGATGTCGTTCAGCACGCGCTTCATTTCGGCCTTGGTTTCGGACGTGATGATGCGCGGACCGGTCACGTATTCGCCGTATTCGGCGGTGTTGCTGATCGAATAGTTCATGTTGGCGATGCCGCCTTCGTAGATCAGGTCCACGATCAGCTTCACTTCATGCAGGCACTCGAAATAGGCCATCTCGGGCGCGTAGCCGGCTTCCACCAGCGTCTCGAAGCCCGCCTTGATGAGTTCCACGAGGCCGCCGCAGAGCACGACCTGTTCGCCGAACAGGTCGGTCTCGCATTCTTCCTTGAAGGAAGTCTCGATCACGCCCGAGCGCCCGCCACCGATGGCCGAGGCGTAGGAGAGCGCGATTTCCAGCCCATTGCCCGAGGGGTTCTGCGCGAGTGCCACGAGGCAGGGCACGCCGCCACCCTTCTGGTATTCGGACCGCACCGTGTGGCCGGGGCCCTTGGGCGCGATCATGAAGACGTCGAGGTCGGGGCGCGGATCGAGCAGGTTGAAGTGCACGTTCAAGCCATGCGCGAAGGCGAGTGCGGCGCCTTCCTTCAAGTTCGCATGCAGGTGGTCGCGGTACAGGTCGCCCTGGCCCTCATCCGGCGTCAGCACCATCACCACATCGGCCCATTTGGCGGCCTCGGCGGGGGTCATCACGGTGAAGCCGGCGGCGCTTGCCTTGTCGGCGCTGGGGCCGGGGCGCAGGCCGATGGCCAGGTTCGCGGCGCCGCTGTCGCGCAGGTTCATGGCATGGGCATGGCCCTGGCTGCCGAAGCCGATGATCGCGACCTTCTTGGCCTTGATCAGATTCACATCCGCATCGCGGTCGTAGTAAACGCGCATCGTCGCGCACTCCTTTGTTGTTCGAAAAAATCCGGCTCAGGCCGGGGTGGTCAGGCGGTCAGGCTCCGCGTCCCGCGCGCGATCGCCACAGCCCCCGTGCGGGACACTTCCCGCAAGCCCAAGGGGCGCATCAACTCGCAGAAAGCCTCGATCTTGTCGCTGCTGCCGGTCATCTCGAAGACCGCACTCTCCGGCGTCGCATCGACCACGCGGGCGCGGAAGGCATCAGCCAGGCGCAGCGCTTCCATCCGCCCCTCGCCGCGGCCGACGACCTTGATCAGCGCCAGTTCGCGCACGAGGTGCGGACCTTCCATCGTCAGGTCCGACACCTTGTGCACCGGCACCAGCCGGTCGAGTTGCGCCTTGATCTGCTCAATGATCATCTCAGTGCCGCTGGTGACGACCGTGATGCGGCTGATGCGGCGATCCGCCTCGACCGGCGCCACGGTCAGGCTCTCGATGTTGTAGCCGCGGCCGGAAAACAGCCCGATCACGCGGGCCAGCACGCCGGCCTCGTTCTCCACCAGCACCGCGATGGTCGCGGTACGCTGCTCCATGCTCTGCGACATCGGATCAGACCAGGACCTTGCCTTCATCAGTGACGCCGGCAACGCCCCCGGTCTGGCCCGCGCCCAGGATCATCTCATTATGCGCCGCCCCCGAGGGGATCATCGGGAAGACGTTTTCATCCTTGGCGACGCAGATATCGGCGATCACGGCCCGCGGGCTCGCGATCATCGCATGGATCACGTCGTCAAGCTGGTCGGCATCGGTCGCGCGCATGCCGACGGCGTGGAAGGATTCAGCCAGCTTCACGAAATCAGGCAGGGCCTCGGAGTAGGATTCAGAATAACGCCCGCCATGCAGCAGTTCCTGCCACTGACGCACCATGCCCATGTATTCATTGTTCAGGATGAAGATTTTTACGGGCAGGCGATATTGGGCAAGGGTCCCCATCTCCTGGATGTTCATCAGGATGCTGGCCTCACCGGCAATGTCGATGACCAGCGCGTCCGGATGCGCGATCTGCACGCCCATCGCCGCCGGCAGCCCATACCCCATGGTGCCGAGCCCACCGCTCGTCATCCAACGGTTGGGCTGGTCGAAGCCGAAGTACTGCGCCGCCCACATCTGGTGCTGGCCGACTTCGGTGGTGATGAAGGTCTCGCGGCCCGATTTGGCGCGCAATTCATTGGTGATTTCGAACAGGCGCTTGACCGCATGCTGCGGCTTGATGATGCGCCCCTGCTGAACGTAGGACAGGCAGTGCTTTTCGCGCCAGGTGTCGATCTGGCGCCACCAGCCGGACAGGGCGCGTCGGTCCTGCACCGTGTCATCGGCCTTCCAGGCGGCGATCATCGCGCGCAACACGGCCGCCGCATCACCCACGATCGGCACATCCACCCGCACATTCTTGTTGATGCTGGATGGGTCGATGTCGGCGTGGATCTTCTTCGAGCCCGGCGAAAACGCATCCAGCCGCCCGGTCACGCGGTCATCGAAGCGAGCACCGATGTTGAACATCACGTCGCAGCCGTGCATCGTCATATTGGCTTCGTAGGTGCCGTGCATGCCCAGCATGCCGACGAACTGCGGGTCGCTCGCCGGATAGACGCCGAGGCCCATCAGCGTGTTCGTGCAGGGAAAGCCCGTCATGCGCACGAACTCGCGCAGGAGGGTCGAAGCCTCCGGCCCCGCATTGATCACCCCGCCACCGGCATAGACGATGGGTCGGTGGCTCGCCTTCATCAGCGCCACGGCCTCCGCGATGCGGCGCGCATCGGGCTCGGTCTGCGGGCGATACGACCGATGCGCGGCCTCTGGCGGGCCTTGGTACGGGGCGTTGCCGATCAGGATATCCTTCGGCAGGTCGACCACCACGGGCCCGGGGCGCCCGTTGCGCGCGACATAAAATGCCTCATGCATCACCCGCGCGAGGTCCGCCGAACGCTTCACCAGGTAATTGTGCTTGGTCGCCGGCCGCGTAATGCCAGTGGTATCGGCTTCCTGGAAGGCATCATTGCCGATCAGATGCGTCGGCACCTGGCCGGTCAGGCAGACGAGCGGCACGCTGTCCATCAGCGCATCCAGCAGGCCGGTCACGGCATTGGTGGCGCCGGGGCCCGAGGTCACCAGCACACAGCCTACCTTGCCAGTGGAGCGCGCATAACCTTCGGCTGCATGCACGGCGGCCTGTTCATGCCGCACCAGGATGTGGCGGATCGCGTTCTGCTGGAACAACGCATCGTAGATGGGCAGGATCGCGCCGCCCGGGTAGCCGAAGATGACCTCGACCCCCTGGTCCTTCAGCGCCTCAAGAACGACCTCGGCCCCGGTCATGATCCGAGTTTCGGGCGCGGTCGTGGCGATGGCGGACATGGGTCGGTGCTTTCCGATATTGGCTGGCGGCGCAGCGTTAGACCTGCCGCCGCGGCCCGTCAACGCAGCCGCTGAACAAATGCGATGATTTCGGCCCGTTCGCTTTCAGAAAATTGCGTCAGACCCGTGGTTCGCGCATATATCCTATGCGTCGGGCCAAGATCGTGGTTCCGGAACCAGGTCGCCTGACGCTTGGTGTACTGGCCCATGGCCAGGCAGGCGCGCCGGCCCGCCTCCTCCAACCCCATCCGGCCTTCCGCCACGGCGATCAGTTCCGGGACGCCATGCGCCCGCATGGCTGGCAAAGCGGGGTCCAGCCCCTGCGCACGCAGGGCTTCGACCTCCGCCTGCGCGCCCCCGTCCAGCATGGCTTGCCAGCGCCGGGTGATGGCGGACCGCAAAGCATCGCGCGGCGGGTCGAGTAGGATGGCGGCGAAGCGATAGGGCGCAGGCCCAGTGCCCGGCCCCGCCTGCCAGGCGGCCAGGCCCCGCCCGGTCCCGCGCAGGACCTCCCAGGCACGGGCTATCCGCTGCGGGTCCGAAGGCCGCAGGCCCGAGGCCGTCGCTGGATCCTCCGCGGCCAGCCGCCCGTGCAGCGCTTCGGGGCCGATCTCGGCCAGCAGCGCCCGGGCCGCCGCGCGGATTGCAGGTTCGACCGGTGGCACCGCCGACAGGCCCTCGGTCAACGCCGCCGCATACATGCCCGTGCCGCCGCACAGGATTGGCAGTGAAGCCGCCGCCATCGCCGTCAGCGCCGCCCCCCGCCACCATGCAACACTTCCCGGGTCGGCTGGCGCCCTGACGCCATAGAGGCGATGTGGCACCCGGGCTTCCTCGGCAAGGCTTGGCCCCGCCGTCAGCACGCGCAGGCCCGCATAGACCTGCATCGAGTCGGTATTGACGATGGTCCCGCCCAGGCGCTCGGCCAAGTCGAGCGCCAGGGCCGACTTGCCGGAAGCGGTCGGCCCGACGATGAACAGCGCCGGCGGGTTCACGGCTTGCCCGGCCCGGCCCGGGCGGGCAGGGTCCGAGCGCCATGCCCCATGTCCTGACCCTCTGCGCGCCCGCCGGCGTCCTTACCCCTGCCCTTGTCATGCACGTCCGCGAGGCGCTGGGCGACCTTGGCGCAGCCCCCGGCAAGCCCGGTTGGTTGGCGGAGGCGGAAGCCTGCGACCTGCCCTTCCGTGACCTCGCGATGGAGCAGGCCACCGCCGTCGCCCGCACGGCGCTGGACACGGCGCCAGTGGATGCCATCGCCCAGCCGGCCGAGGGGCGCCGCAAGCGGCTGCTGCTGGCCGATATGGACAGCACCATCGTCACCACCGAAACGTTGGACGAAATCGCGGCCTATGCTGGGCTGAAGGAGCAGATCGCCGACATCACCCGGCGCAGCATGAACGGCGAGTTGGATTTCGCCACCGCCCTGCGCGAGCGGGTCGCCATGCTGAAGGGGTTGGATGTTTCCGCGCTGGAAGCGACATGGGCCGCGACCGAGATCACGCCGGGGGCGGCTGCGCTGATCGCAACCCTGCGCGCCGATGGCGCGACGACGGCGCTGGTCTCGGGCGGCTTCACCTTCTTCACCGGTCGCGTCGCCGAAAGGCTCGGCTTCACGCAGCATTTCGCCAATACGCTGGAAGATGACGGCGCCCGGCTGACCGGACAGGTCGGCGAGCCGATCCTGGACCGCGACGCCAAGCTGGCGACGCTGAAGCGGCTTGCCGCCGAGCTTGGCCTGCCGCTCAGCGCCACGGCCGCGGTCGGCGACGGCGCCAATGACCTCGCCATGATCGGGGCCGCGGGGCTGGGCGTGGCATTTCGCGCCAAGCCCGTCGTTGCCGCCGCCGCCCGCGCCCGGCTGGATCACGCCGGCCTGCGCGGGCTGCTCTTTGCCATGGGCTACAGCGCCGCGGAGATCCGCGAGGCTTGAAACCAGCCTCCTAGCCAGGCGCGCCGCGTTCTCCACGCAGACGCAACGGCACCCAGCGCTGGCCCTGCGCGCCTTCGATCAGCATCAGCGCGCTGGCACGGTTTTGACGGCGCAGCCGCTCGATCCGTTCCGCGACGTCCTGCGGGCTGGAGACACGCTCCTGTTGGACCTCAACGATCACGTCGCCAGGGCGCAGGTCGCGCTCGGCCGCGGCACCGCCTGGCACAATCTCGGTGACCACCACGCCCTGGCGTTCCGGGCGGATGCTGAAGCGTTCGCGCAGTTCCGGGGTCATGCCGGCGACCTTCATGCCCAGGCCGGCGAGTTCCAGGTCGGCCGGCTGCGGCCGCGGCTGGTTCGGCGTCGCGGCAGCCTGCTGCACATCGGCCGGCAGTTCAGCGACGGTGACGTTGACAGTCACCTCCGCGCCGTTGCGCCAGACCACGACGGGGGCGACCGTGCCGACCGCCGTTTCCGCCACGATCCGCGGCAGGTTGCGCATTTCACGCACATCCTGGTTGTTGAACTTCAGCACCACATCGCCGTTTTGGATTCCGCCGGCCGCAGCCGGCCCGCCATCCTGCGCGCGCGCCACCAGCGCACCGCGCGTGCCGCCACGCAGGCCGAGGCTTTCCGCGATCTCATCCGTCACCTGCTGGATGTTCACCCCGAGCCAGCCGCGCCGCACCCGCCCGCCGTCACGCAGCTGGGCTGTGATGTTGCGCGCCAGGTTGGAAGGTATGGAGAAGCCGATGCCGATCGACCCGCCGGAGGGCGAATAGATCGCAGTGTTGATGCCCACCACCTCACCCGACAGGTTGAACAGCGGCCCGCCGGAATTGCCCCGGTTGATCGCTGCATCGGTCTGAATGAAGTCGTCGTACAGCCCCTGGCGAATGTCACGCCCGCGTGCCGACACGATTCCGGCCGTTACCGAGCCGCCGAGACCAAAGGGATTGCCGATAGCGACCACCCAGTCACCCACCTGGGCCGTGTCGCTGTCGCCGAAGTTTACGAAGGGCAGCGGGCGGTCGGGCCGCACGCGCAGCACCGCAACGTCGGTACGCGGGTCGGTGCCGATCAGCTCGGCCCGCAGGGTGGTGTTGTCCTGCAGCACGACGTTGATCTCGTCAGCGCCGTCGATCACGTGATTGTTGGTCACCACGATGCCCGAGGCGTCGATGATGAAGCCCGAGCCCAGCGACTGGCCGCGGCGCGGCGGGGTCGGCTGGCCCGGCCGTGGCGGCGTGGCGCCGGGCGGCTGCCCGGGCCGGTTGCGGTCCAGGAAGTCGCGGAAGAAATCCTCAAAGGGACTGCCGGGCGGGGCTTGCGGCACCTCGGGCGCATCCGGCCGCCCAGCGCGCGCCTGCACCGTCTGGGTCGTCTGGATGTTCACCACTGCGGGCAACAGCCGGCGCGCCAATGGCGCGAAGGTCGTCGGTGCCAGCTGCACCATAGGCCCGGTTGCCGGGGCCGGGGCCGGGGCCGGGGTCGGAGCCTGGGCCCAGGCGGGCGTGGTGGCCGCAATGGCACCGGAGAGGAGCAGGGCGGACAAGCGCATGAGATTTGTCATCCGTAGGTTATGGGCACCTTGCGCCGTCCGGCCAGGGGACGCCAAGCGGATCGCTGGTTGCGATACGTAACAGCCCCCCGCGGCTGCGCCACGGGGGGCAATACGATCAGCCCGGCACGGCAGCCGATGGCAGGGGCGCCACGGGCAATGGCGTCGCCGGGCGTGGGGCCGTCGCCGGCGGCAACGTCATCGGGCTGCTGTCGCGGAAGTACCGGAAAAACTCACTGTCGGGTGACAGCACGAAGCGCGATTCGCCCTCGCTGAAGGCTTCTCGATAGGCCTGCATGGTCCGGTAGAACTGATAGAACTGCGGATCCCGCTGGAAGGCATTGGCGAACAGCCTGATCGCCGCTTCCTCACCCTGGCCACGCAGCACGTCAGACTGCGCCTGCGCTTCGGCCAGGATCACGGTGCGTTCGCGATCGGCACCCGCACGCACGCGGGCGGCAACCTCCGCGCCCTCGGCGCGGGCTTCACGCGCCACGCGTTCACGTTCAGACTGCATGCGCGACAGGATCGCCTGGGTGTTTTCCTCGGGCAAATCGGCGCGACGGATGCGAACATCCGTCACCTCGATGCCGAAGCGCCGGGCTTCCTCGTTCACGTCGCGGCGAATGTCAGTCATCACGCGCGCTCGTTCGGACGACAGCACGGCAAGCAGGGTCTCGTTGCCAAGCACCCGCCGCAGCGCCGAGGACACGATCGAGCCCAGCCGGCCGCGGATGCCCGATTCCGCCGCGCCCGCCGTCTGGAAGAACAGCAGCGGATCGACGACGCGGAAGCGGGTGAAGGTATCGACGACCAACCGGCGCTGGTCGCCCAGGATGACCTCCTCGCCAGGGCTGTCGTAGTCGAGCAGGCGGCGGTCAAAGGCAATCACGTTCTGGATGAACGGGATCTTGGCGTGCAGCCCGGGCTCGGTAATCACGCGGATCGGCTGGCCGAACTGGGTGATGAGCACCTGCTGGGTCTGCTGCACGGTGAACAGCGTGGACACGACCGTGACGAGTGCGATCAGAAGAACGCCGAGGCCAATGGTAAGACGGGTCATCGGCTTTGCCCCTGTGCCGGACGGTTGGGAATCATGCCCGGGCCGAGGGCTGAGGGCACGATCTGGCGTATGGCCGGCTGGCCCTGCGGCGCCGCGGGTGCGGGCTGCGGACGCGTCTGGTCGGCGCCGAGCGGCAGCAGCGGCACGATGCCAGTCAGCCGGTCGTCGACGATGACCTTCGGGTTGCGACGGAGGATGTCCTCCATCGTCTCCAGGTACATGCGGCGGATCGTGACATCCTGCGCCACCTGGTAGGCCGTGAGCACCGACAGGAAGCGCTGCGCCTCACCGCCTGCCCGGGCGATCTGGCTCTCACGCGCACCCTGGGCTTCCTGCACCACGCGCTCCGCCTCACCGCGGGCGCGGGGGATGATGTCGTTGCGGTAGGATTCGGCTTCGTTACGGGCGCGCTCGCGGTCGGCGTTGGCGCGCTGCACGTCGCGGAAGGCATCGACCACGCTGGCCGGCGGGTCGACCTTCTGCAACTGAACCTGGGTGATCTCAATGCCCGCGCGATACTGATCCATTACCGCCTGGGTCGCCGAGCGCACCTGGGTTTCAATCTGCGCACGCGCCTCGGTCAGCGCGGACTGGATCGGCGTGCGGCCGATCATCTCGCGCATCGTGCTCTCGGCCACCGACTTTACCGTCTGCTCCGGGTTGCGCGTGTTGAACAGGAATTCGCCGGCATCGCGAATGCGCCAGAACACGGCGAAGTCGATGTCGATGATGTTCTCATCGCCGGTCAGCATCATCGATTCTTCGGTGACGTCGCGCGACGGCACAGGACGCGCGGCAACCTGGTCGGGGTTGGCGCGGAAGCCGACGTCGACGCGGTTGATGCGCGTGACGCGCGGCGTCGTCACCGTCTCGACCGGCCAGGGGATACGATAGTTCAGGCCAGGCGGGGCCGTGCGGTCAAAGGCGCCGAAGCGCATGACCACGCCCTGCTCATCCGGCTGCACCCTGTAGAAGCCGCTGGCGGCCCAGAACGCGACCAGCGCCAGAGCGATCAGCGCCAAGCCTTTGCCGCCGGACCCCACGCCGCGCGGAAGGTAGCGCCGCACGGCGTCCTGCGCCTGGCGAATGATGTCATCCAGATCCGGCGAACCGCCACGATTGCCGCCGCCGCCGCCGCCGCCGCCACCCGAAGGGGGGGTGCCCCAGGGACCGCCCGGCTGGCCGCCGCCGCCATTTCCGCCGGGGCGAGGGCTGCCCCACGGGCTCGGCCCGCCACTGTTGTTCCACGCCATGAAAGCGGCCGGCCTCCCCAAAAACCCTTGCGGGTATCATTACCCCCGCGGGGGCGTTCAATTCCGGTCAGAGCGGTCGGCCGGGCTTCCGGCCCGGCGCCAGCCGCGCCATATCGCAGCCGGGGTCCGGCGTGCGTTCCGCGCATATCGGCCAGACATGAAGGATTTTCAAGCGATGAGCGACGCCTTGGCGGAAGCGGTGCGGCGGGCTTTGGCCGGCGTGGTCGAAACGGAACAGGGTCGCGACCTCGCGGCCCTGGGCTGGGTGGAGAGTGTGGTCGCCCGCGACGGGCTGGTTCAGGTGACCCTGGCAGTCCCGCGGGAGCGTGCCCGCGCCCTGGAACCGTTGCGTGCCGCGGCCGAACGCGCCGTCGCCGCGGTGCCGGGGGTGATCTCGGCGACCGTCATCCTGACGGCCCATCGCGCCGAGGCCCCGCCCTCGGCCCCCGCGAAGAAGGCGCCGGCCGGCCAGGGGGCCATGCTGCTGCCCGATGTGCGCGCCATCGTGGCGGTCGCGTCAGGCAAGGGCGGGGTCGGCAAGTCCACCACCGCGGTGAACCTGGCCGTGGCCCTGGCGGCGCAGGGCCTGGCTGTCGGGCTGCTCGATGCCGACATCTACGGCCCATCGCTGCCGCAGATGCTGGGCACGCAGGAAAAGCCGCGCGCAGTGAACGGGCGTATCCAGACCGTGTCGCGCTGGGGGCTGCGCGCCATGTCCATCGGCTTCCTGGTCGAGCAGGAAACGCCCATGGTCTGGCGCGGCCCGATGGTGATGGGCGCGCTGGAACAGATGATGGGCCAGGTGGACTGGGGGCCGCTCGACATCATGATCGTGGACATGCCGCCGGGCACCGGAGACGCCCAGCTCACCATGAGCCAGCGCGTGCCGCTGGCCGGGGCCGTCATCGTCTCGACCCCGCAGGACGTGGCACTGATCGACGCCCGGCGCGGCGTGCGGATGTTCGAAAAGGTGGGCGTGCCCGTGCTCGGGCTGATCGAGAACATGTCGGTGTTCTGCTGCCCCAACTGCGGCCACACGACCGAGATCTTCGGTCATGGTGGGGCAAAGGCCGAAGCCGCGCGGCTGGGCGTCGAATTCCTGGGCGAATTGCCGCTGAAGCTCGCGATACGCGAACTGGCCGATGCCGGCACGCCGATCGTCATGGCAAGACCGGAGACCGAGGAAGCCGCGACCTATCGCGCCATCGCCGCCCGGATCTGGGAAAAGGCCTCGGCGCCCAAGGCTGCCGGGCCGAAGATCGTCATGGCCTGACCAGGTATTCGGCGACGACCGCGGCTGCCGCTTCGCTCGGGCTGCCGCCGCCCGGCGGCCGAAGCCGGTCGAGCAGGGCGGCGGCGCCGGCGACCTGCGCGGCCCCGATGGCGGGGTCGGTCAACAGCCCGACCAGCGCCTCGGCCAGCCGCGCCGGGGTGCAGTCTTCCTGCAGGTATTCGGGAATGATCGGGGCGTCGGCCAGCAGGTTCACGATGCTGGCGTACTTCGCCGTGGCGATGCGGCGCAGGATCGCCGCGGTCAGCCAGTTCAGGCGGTAGCCGACCAGCATCGGCACCCGGGCCATGGCGACCTCCAGCGAGGAGGTGCCCGACTTGATCAGCCCGGCCGCAGCCGCGGCAAAGGCGTCGTGCTTGTCGCCGATGTCCGTGACCAGGATCGGCGCGGTCGGCCAATGCGCGGTCGCGGCGCGGACCGCGGCATCGACCGGCCCGGCCAGGGGCACGGCGGCCCGCAGCCCCGGCACCCGGGCCTCTGCCAGGCGCAGCGCGCCCTCGAAGGCCGGCAGCATGCGGCCAATCTCGGTGCGGCGGCTGCCAGGCATGACCAGCACCACCCGCTCCTCCGGGCGCAGCCCGTGCTGGGCCCGGAAGCGCGCGCCATCGCCGGTATCCGCACCGCTTTCCAGCACCGGATGGCCGACGAAGCGCGCATCCATGCCCGCGGCCTGGAAGATCGGTGGTTCGAAGGGCAGCAGGCAAAGCAGGCAATCCGCCTGGGCCGCGATCTCCTTCACCCGCCAGGCGCGCCAGCCCCAGACCTGAGGCGCCACGTAATGCACGATCTTCACACCAGTCGGGCGGATGCGCGCCGCAACGCGCGAGGTGAAGCCCGGGCTGTCGATGGTGATGACCACGTCGGGGCGCCTGGCCGCGATATCGGCCACGGTTTCGTCGATGCGCCGCGCCAGGCGCCGGATGTTGGGCAGAACCTCTGCCAGCCCCATCAGCGCCAGTTCCCGCATCGGGAACAGGCTCGCCATGCCCGCCTCGGCCAGGCGTTCACCACCGACCCCGGCTGCCTCGATGCCCGGCAGGCGCCGGCGCAACGCCATCAGCAGTCGCGCGCCCAGCACGTCGCCGGAGGCTTCGCCCGCGATCAGATAGGCCAGGGTCAAGCGAAGGGTGCCGCTTCGCAGGCCGGGAAGGGCGCGCGTGGCCAGTCGGCGAAGCCTCGCGCCTCCCCATCGGCCCGCACCGCATCGAGCGCATGGGTATCGAGGTCGCAGAATACCCATTGCGCCATGTCGCTGGCCCCGCGCGCGAGCAGCCCGTCTTCCGGAAAGCCGCGATCGATCGGACCGAAGACTGCGGCGTGGCCGCGGTTGTCGGGCAGCGTGGCGGACCAGGGCGCGGCACCCACGCAGGGCGCCATGGCAACGAAGCACTGGTTTTCCAGCGCCCGCGCGGCGGCGGCAAACTGCAGCCGGTTGAAGCCATGGGGGGTCGCCGCCCGCACCGGCGCCAGGATCAGCCAGGCGCCGGCCTCAACCTGGGCGCGGACGTGCTTGGGGAAGGTCAGGTCATCGCCGATGCAAATCCCCAGGCGGCCGAAGGCCGTGTCGAAGACGCGCGGCGCGGCACCCGGGAAAAACCCCTGGCCCTCCCCCTCCGCGCGGGTCAGCCGGCATTTCTCCTGGGTCGCCAGGGCGCCGGTGGGGGCGACCAGCACGGCGGTATT
>JBBQHE010000105.1:0-14486 GCA_038323655.1 Acetobacterales bacterium
CAGTTCCAGATGCAGATGCGTGCCATAGGTGATGCCGGTGCGGCCGACGCGGCCCAGCGCTTCGCCCACGGCGACGCGGCGCCGGCCGGAGGCGAGTGGGGCCGAGACAGTGCCCAGATGGGCATAGCGCGTGACGACGCCGCCAGCATGGCGCAGGTCGACCTGCAGGCCGGCCCCGCTGACCCGACGGACAGCGATGACTTCGCCGGCCGCGGCCGCGCGCACCATGGCCCCGGCGGGGGCGGGCAGGTCGATCCCGTTGTGGACAAGCGAGGCGCGCGGCCCGCCTGCCGGGCGCGGCCCGAAGGCCGAAGAGACGCAGGCGGGCGTGACCGGCAGGGCCAGGGCGACCGCCAGCAACAGCGCCTCGCTCATGCCGGCGGCATCAGCGCCAGCCCCTCGGCGACCGAGACGAATTCGCCGCCGCCCACGATGCGCTCGGCCCCGAAGCGGCGGGTGAAGAGCGCCCGCACGGCGGGCACCAGACTGGTGCCGCCGGTGAGAAACACATGGTCCACCGCCGCACCCCCCAGCGCCTGGTCGATGGCTTGGTCCATTTGCGCGAGTTCGGGGGCGATCCAGGCCTCGAACTCGCCGCGATGGATCGCGCGGTCGATGACCAGGTCGTCGTGGCGGAAGGCGAGCGTGGCGGTTTCGGCCGAGGACAGCGCCGCCTTCACCCCGGAAACGGCACGGTAGAGCGCATAGCCTTGCTCATCCTCGATGAACCGGGTCAGGCGGTGGAGTTTTTCGGGGTGCTGGGCGGTGCGGGCGACATCGGCGATGTCGCGCAGCGTACGTGGCGCGCGCATCAGCGGCAGCCGGTGCCAGCGGGCGAAGGCGGCATACCAGGCGGGCGGCACGGGCAGGGACTTGTCCATGATGCGATAGGTATCGCCCCGGCCGAGCAGCGGGGCCACCGCGTTTTCGATGATGCGATAGTCCAGCGCATCGCCGGCCAGCCCGACCCCGCTGTGCCCCAGCGCGGTCACGCGCGGCGGTGGCCCGGGGTCGAAGCGCAGGACAGAAAAGTCGCTGGTGCCGCCACCAAAATCGCCGACCAGCACGGTCACCGGCCGGTCGAGGTCGGCGGCGAACTTTTGGCCCGCGGCGGCGGGTTCCAGCGCCACCTGCACATCGGGCAGCCCGGCCTCGGCGAAGGCCGCGCGCAGGCGGGTTTCGCCGAAGTCGTCATCGGCCGCCTCGCCGGCAAAGCGCACCGGGCGACCGACGATGATGCGCGCGCCGGCCAACTCGTGCGGCGCCAGAAGGTCGCGCAGGAACAGCGCGATCAGGGCGGGCAGGGTGAAGCTGCGGCCGGCGATGCGGGTCTCGGAAAACGTCTTTTGCGCCAGGTAGGTCTTCATCGACATGACCAGCCGTGCGTCGTGCGGGTCGTCGAGATAGGCGTCGATGGCGGCAGCACCCGAAAAGTGGGTGCGGTCGCGGAAGCAGAGGACCGATCGCACCACCGGCCCTCCCGCACCGTCGCGGATGGCAACCACGCTGTTGGTCGTGCCGAAGTCGATCCCGATGGTGTGCGGGCTCAATCCGCGCGTATGCCGGCGCGGCGGATCAGCGCGCCCATGCGCGTGTTTTCCGAGGCGATCAGCGCCGCGAATTCCTGCGGGCTGCGGGGGGTGGGATCGGCGCCCTCCATCGCAAAGCGCTCGCGCAATTCGGGGCCGACCAGCACGCCGTTCACCGCGGCATTGATGCGCGCGACCGTCTCGGGCGGCGTGGCGGCGGGTGCGACCAGCCCGTGCCACTGCACGAGTTCGAAGCCAGGCAGGGCGGATTCAGCAATCGCCGGAATGCCAGGCAGGGCAGGGGAGGCCGCGGCACTGCTAACGCCGAGCGCGATCAGCAGCCGGTCGCGCGTCGCCGGCACCACGACCGGCGCGCCCGCAAAGGTCGCCTTCAGCCGCCCGGCCAGGAGGTCGGTCAGCATCGGTCCATTGCCGCGATAGGGCACATGCACAAGGTCGATCCCCGCCGCATCGCAGAAAGCCGCCATGGTGATATGGGACGCGGCCCCGTTCCCCGCGCTGCCGTATTCCACGACGCCGGGGTTCGCCTTTGCATAGGCGATGAATTCGGCCGCGGTGCGCACCGGCAGCGCGGGATGGATCGTCAGCACGCTGGGGAGCAGCGCCACCAACGCCACCGGGGCAAAATCGCGGATCGCGTCATAGGGGATGTTTGGATAGATGAAGGGGTTCACGGCCAGCGTGCCGATGTGCCCCCACATCAGCGTATGCCCATCGGGTGTGGCGCGGGCCACCTGGGCCGCACCGACCGACCCGCCGGCCCCGCCACGGTTTTCCACCACCACGGGGTTGCCGCCGAGCGCCTGCTGCAGCCGTTGCGCGATGGGTCGCGCCAGCAAGTCGTTCGACCCGCCGGGCGGGAAGGGGACGACGATGGTGACCGGCCGGTTCGGCCAAGGCACCTGCCCCTGTGCAAGGGCTGGGGCTGCCAGCAGACCCGCCAGCAGGGGACGACGCGTGATCATTCCGTGACCTCCATGGGAGCGGGGCGTGGCGCCTTGCGGCTCTTCACCCATTCCTCGAACCGCTGCACCACGACGAAGAAGCTGGGGACGAAGAGCACCGCGAGGCAGGTCGAGGCAATCATCCCCGAACAGACGGTGATGCCGATGGACTTGCGCGCCGAAGCGCCGGCGCCCGAGGCGATCACCAGCGGCACGGTGCCCAGGATGAAGGCGAAGGAGGTCATCAGGATCGGCCGCAACCTGGCGCGTGCGGCCTTCACCGCGGCGTCTATGATCTCTAGCCCATGCTTGATGCGCTCCTCGCGCGCAACCTCCACGATGAGGATGGCGTTCTTGGCCGAAAGCGCGATCAGGAGGATCAAGCCGACCTGGGTATAGAGGTTGTTGTCCGCCCCCAGCGCCGTCAGCACCAGCACCGGCCCGAGCAGGGCCAGCGGCACCGCCAGCAGCACGGAGGCCGGGGCCAGCCAGGATTCATAGGTCCCGGCCAGAACAAGATAGACCAGCACGATGGCCAGGCCGAAGACGTAGTAAAGCTGATTGCCCACCGCCTGTTCCTGGTACGACATCGCCGACCAGTCGAAGCCCATGCCAGGCGCCAGGGTGCGGTTGGCGACCGTCGCCATGATGTCGCTCGCCTGACCGCTGCTGAAGCCGGGGGCCGGCGCGCCCACGATGGTCGCGGCCGGATACAGGTTGAACAGCGTCACCAGCGGCGGCCCGACGTTCTGCGACGTGCTGATCAGCGTGCCGATGGGCACCATCTGGCCCGAGGGCGTGCGCACCGCCAGCCGCTCGATCGCCGCCACATCCAGCCGGCTCTCCGGCCGCCCCTGCACATAGACCTGGAAGACCCGGCCGAAGCGCGTGATCTGGCCGACGTAGTTGGAACCGAGGAAGGCCGCGATGGTGTCGAAGACCTGGCCGACGGTGACCTGCAATTCCTCGGCCTTGGTGCGGTTCACCTCGATCGTCAATTGCGGCGTGCTGGACCGGAAGGAGGTCTGCATCCGTCCGATCGCCGATTGCGTGCCGGCGCTTTCGATGATGGAGTCGGTGGTGTTCTGCAGGCGCTCGTAGTCGAAATTGCCGTCGCGGATTTCGACCATCATGGTGAAGCCCGCGGCCTGGCCGATGCCCTGGATCGGCGGCGGCACCAGCACCAGTGACTGCATGTCCGGGATTTCCGACAGTTCGCGCGTCAGATGCAGGTAGATGGCGCGCAGATCCTGTCCCGCCCCGCGCAGCGCCCAGTCCTTGAGGATGACATAGGCGACGCCGGCATTGGACAGGGTTGCATTGTTGTCGAGCACCGAGACACCGGTGATGGCGATGACGGAATCCACGCCCGGCGTGGCCTTGGCCACCGCCTCGATCCGGTCCATCACCGCCTTGGTGCGTTCGACCGAAGCGCCATCCGGCAGCAGTGCGGAGACCAGGACATAGCCCTGGTCCTCGACCGGCAGGAAGCCGCCGGGGATGCGCGAGATGCCGTAGCCGCCAGCACCGATGAACACCAGGGCGATCAGCATCATCGGCATGCTGCGATGCGCCATCCAGTCGACCACTCTGCCATACCAGCGCTCGAACCGGTCATAGACGGCGTTGAAGCCGCGATAGAAGAAGTTCTTCTTCGCCCCGGGCACCGGCACCCGCAGGTAGGTGGCACACTGCGTGGGCTTCAGGGTCGCGGCGTTGATCGCGCTGATGAGCGCTGTCGCTGCGATGACCAGCGCGAATTGCGCGAACATCTGCCCCGTCAACCCGGGCAGGAAGGCCGCCGGGATGAAGACGGCCATCAGCACCAGGGTGATGCCCATGATGGGGCCGAACAATTCATCCATCGCGCGGATCGCCGCAGTCGGGCCGTCGTAGCCCTTCTCCATCTGGCTCGCCGCCCCTTCGACCACCACGATCGCGTCGTCCACCACGATGCCGATCGCCAGCACGATGGCGAACAGCGTGGACAGGTTGATGGTGAAGCCCAGCGCGGACATCGCGGCGAAGGCGCCGATGATGGTGACCGGCACCGTGGTCGCGGGTACCAGCGTCGCGCGCCAGTCCTGCAGAAAGATCAGGATGACGATCAGCACCAGCACGCCGGCTTCATACAGGGTGGCATAGACCTCGCCGATCGAGGCCTTGACGAAGGTTGTGGTGTCGAAGGGCACGGCCTGGGTGAGGCCGGGCGGGAAGTTGCGCTGCAACTCCGCCATCTTGGCGCGCACGGCCTCGCCCACCGCGATCGCATTCGCCCCCGGCGTCTGGTAGATGCCGATGCCCGCGGCGGGCTGGCCGTTATAGGTGAAGACCTGGGAATAGGTCTGGGCGCCCAGCTCCACCCGCGCGATGTCGCGGACCCGTACCACTGCGTTTTCCGAGGTGCCCGCGCGGACGATGATCGCCTCGAATTCCTCGGGTTGGCTGAGCCGTCCGTTGAGGTTCAGCGTGTACTGGAAGGCTTGGCCCGCCGGCACCGGCGGGGCGGCGAGCTGCCCGGCGGTGACCTGCTGGCTCTGCGTCTGGACCGCATTGATCACATCGGTCTGCGTCAGCCCCAACTGCCGCATGCGGTCGGGGTCCATCCAGATGCGGATCGCATACTGGCCTGCGCCGAAGACCACCGTATTGCCGACGCCGGGGATGCGCGCGAGTTCGTTGACCAGGTTGATGGTGGCGTAGTTCGCCATGAACAGGTTGTCGTAGCGATTCTCCGGCGAGGACAGGGTGATGATCTGCAGGATCGCGGTGGATTTCTTCTGCACCACGACGCCTTGGGCCTGTACCGAGGAGGGCAGCTGGGCGAGGGCCGCCGTAACCCGGTTCTGCACCAGCACCTGGGCATTGTCGGGGTTGGTGCCGATGCGGAAGGTGACCGTCAGCGTGTAGGTGCCGTCGCTGGCGCTGGTGGACTGCATATAGAGCATGCCGTCCACGCCATTCACCTGTTGTTCGATCGGCAGGGCCACGGTGTCGATCAGCGTCTGCGCGCTGGCGCCCGGATAGGTGGTGGTCACCTGGATCGTCGGCGGCACGATGTTCGGATATTGCGCGACCGGCAGGCTGAAAAGCGCCACCCCGCCGATCAGCACGAACAGGATGGCCAGGACGTTCGACAGCACCGGCCGCAGGATGAAGAACTTCGAGATCATGGTCCGGCCCCGCTCAGCGCGTCGTGGTCGGGGCGGCGCTCGTCCCGGTCCCGGGCACGACCGGGGTCGGCGTCGGCGCTTGGATGGCCGGTGCCGCGGGCACGGCGACGGGCGGGGGTGCGGTGATCTGGCGCAGTTCGGGATCCACGCGGCTGCCCGGGATGGCGCGCTGGATGCCTGTGATGATCACCCTTTCGTCGGGCTGCAAGCCGCTTTCGATCACTCGCAGCGCGCCGACGCGCGGGCCGATCTGCACGACCCGCTGCTGCACGGTGTTCTGCGCATCGACGACCAGCACATAACGGCCTGACTGGTTGGCGCCGAGCGCCGTGTCCGGCACCAGCAGCGACTGCACGCCCGGCGCCTGCGGCATCGGCACGCGCACCCGCAGGAAGAAGCCCGGCAGCAGCACACCATGCGGGTTGGGGAAGACGCCGCGCGCGGCCAGCGTGCCGGTCGCTTGGTCCACGACGGGGGAGATGTAGTCGAGCGTGCCAACATGGGTGTAGCCCGCGCCCGCGATCGCGGCTTCGATCGCGATCTTGTCCATGTCCACCGTGCGGAACCCGCTGTCGAGCAACGCCTGGCGCACCCGCAGGATATCCTGCTCGGAGACGGTGAAGTTCACCCAGATCGGGTCGCGCTGCACGATGGTCGCAAGCCGGGTCGGCGTGCCGCCGCCCACCATCTCGCCGACCGACTGGGTATGGCGCGTTACCATGCCATCGAAGGGGGCGAGGACCGTGGTGTAGGACAGGTTGATCTGTGCGGTGACGGTATTGGCCTCGGCCTGCTGCAGCGCGCCGCGGGCCTCGTCACGCCGGGCCTGGGCCTGGTCGAAGGTCGCCTGGGCCGTGACATTCTGCCGCAGCAGGGTGGACTGGCGGTCGAATTCCACCTGGGCATTGGCGAGCTGCGCCCGGGCCGCCAACTCGGCCCCCTGGGCCGCCGAAAGGGCGGCCTGGTAGGGCTGTGGTTCGATGACGAACAGCGCCTGGCCGCGGGTCGCGGGGTCGCCGTCGCGATAGCCGATCTGTTGCAGGAAGCCCGGCACGCGGGCCACCAGGTCCACCGTATTGACCGCCGCCGCGGTGCCCGTGGTGTCGAGGAAGCGCGTCACCGGTTGGCGGACGGGGGTCGAGACCATCACCTTGGGCAGTGGCGGCGCGACATAGGCGTTTTGCTCCTTGCAGCCGGGCAGGGAGAGCGCGCCGAGCAGCAGGACGACAAGGCCGGTCAGAGGGCGGGTATGCGGCATGGAAGGGTCCGGACACTTTTGGAGCGAAACTGACTCTACCGATGCAACCGTTCCCGCACCAGCACCCTACTGGATAAACCAGCCATGGCTGACCACGATCGACTGGCCCGTCAGCGCGTTGGAAGGGAAGGAGGCAAGGAAAAGCGCGGTCTGCGCCACATCATCCACCGTGGTGAATTCGCCATCCACGGTTTCCTTCAGCATGACCTTCTTGATCACATCCTCTTCGGAGATGTTCAGGGCCGCTGCCTGCTCGGGGATCTGCTTTTCCACCAGCGGCGTGCGTACGAAGCCGGGACAGATCACATTAGCGCGCACGCCATAGGCAGCACCCTCCTTGGCGACGACCTTGGCAAGACCGATCAGCCCGTGCTTGGCGGTGACATAGGGCGCCTTCAGCACCGAGGCCTCCTTGCTGTGCACCGAACCCATGTAGATCACCGTGCCGCTTTTCTGCTTGTACATCTGCCGCAGCGCTGCGCGGGTGGTGAGAAAGGCACCGTCCAGGTGGATCGCCAGCAGTTTCTTCCATTTCGCGAATTCGAAATCCACGATCGGCGCCACGATCTGGATACCGGCATTGCTGACCAGGATATCGACGGCACCCCAGGCGTCGATCACCTTTTGCGTGCCGCCATCGACCGCGGCTTCGTCCGAGACATCCATCGCCACCCCCATGGCGCGGGCGCCGGTGGGGTCCAGTTCCAGCGCGGTCGCGTCGGCCGCGGCCTGGTTCAGGTCGGCGATAACGACCTTGGCCCCTTCGCCGTAGAAGACTTTCGCGATGTCCTTGCCGATGCCGCTCGCGGCCCCGGTGATGATGGCGACCTTGTCTTGCAGACGCATGGTTCTGGTCCTTCTTTCGGAAATGCGGGCCGTCAGGCCAGGTAGTCGTGAACGACCTGGCCGAGGCCGAGGGTGAGATCGGCCAGGATATGCGTGGCCGAGACGATTTCCAGCACCGGCAATTCGGCCACGGGGGCGAGCGCATGCGGGCAGAGGCCGAGTGCCCCCGGCCTAGTCCAGGCCCCCTTCAGCACCACATCCTGCAAGCGGTATTCAACCAGTTCGCAGATGCGCGGGCTGCCATCGACATGGGGGATGATCTTCAGCAGCCAGTTCGGCGCGGTCAGCGAGGCCATCACCGCATCGGTGTCGGCGGCGCGGTGCTTGTAGCCCATGGTGCCGGTGGCGATCCGCACCGGCCCGTAGTCCAGCGTGCCGACCAGCGTGTCAATCTCGGCCTTCAGCGTCGGCTTGGCGAGTTTCTTCGGAAAGCCCCACAATTCGCGTCCGCCGGCGATGGGCGGATGATCGTCCAGGAACATGCAATGCGTGTAGCCGCCATGCCGCCCCTGGAAGGAGACGGGGATCACCTGCCCGCTTTCGGTATAGTCGCCGAAGCCGGTAGAATCCGGCATGCGGATGAATTCGAATTTGACGAGAGGCTCGCCGATCTCCAACGGTTCGGGCACCAGGGCGCGCAGCACCGCGGGGTCGGTGCGGTAGGTGATGATCAGGAATTCGCGGTTGACGAAGCGGTACGGCCCCATCGGGAAGGCGGGGCTGGTCAACGGCATAGCGAAGGCGTTCTTTCGCACGTCGTCTGCGTTCATCGAAGGGGCTCCTGTGTCATTCGCGGCCCTGGCGTGCGAGGTCGAAGGTGAAGACCCCGTCTTCTTCTTCCGGCCGCATCAGCACCTCCGGATGCCGCAGCGTCTTGACCGCGTCGTTGTAGCCGTCGCGCCAATGTTCCTCCATCGTGCGTCTGGAAAATTCATAATCCTTGGTGTTCGCCTCGTAGGTCTTCGACCGGTAGATCAGTTGGATGATGTTGTAGACCTTGTGGTCCGCCTCGGCGGCCAGCATCCCGGCCTCGGGCGTGTTGCGCAGGGCTTCCGGCATCTCGCGCAGCAGCTTGTCGGCGGCCTGGCGCATCCGTTGCATCTTCTTGAACTGGTCGGTCGAGGCGCGGGTGCGGCTGGAAAACCGGATCTCCTTCTGCCGAACATCGGCCTCAGCCAAGTCGCGCGGGAATTCGCCGCGTGCGCTCCAGAGGTCGATCTGGAAGGCCAGGGTATCGGCCCGGGGCCGCTGGTCCAGCACCCAGTCGAGTGGCGTGTTCGACACGATGCCGCCGTCCCAGTAATGCTCGCCGTCGATCTCGGTCGCGGGGAAACCTGGCGGCAGGGCGCCGCTGGCCATGATGTGCTGGGCGCCGATGTGGTGCGTCGTGCTGTCGAAATACACGAAGTTACCGCTGCGGACGTTCACCGCACCGACGCTGAAGCGCATTGGCCCGTCGTTGATCCGGTCGAAATCGACCAGCCGTTCCAGCGTGTGGCGCAGGTCGCCGACGTCATAGAAGCTCTGCGCCTCGGCCGTGCCCGGGGGGTGCAGGAAGGGCGGCGGCAGGCGCGGCTTGAAGAAGCCTGGCGCACCACCCAGCAGCGCCCCCGTGGCGCGGAACTGGTTGACCATGGCGTGGAAGATGTCGCCCTTGATCTCGCCCATCAGCGTCGGAATGCCAAAGGGCGGCTCGGTGATCTTTTCCCAGAAGGCGCGCAATGCGCCCACCCGGTGTTCCGGCGCATTGCCGGCGATCAGGGCGGCATTGATCGCGCCGATGGAAATGCCCGCCACCCAGTCGGGATGCAGCTTGGCCTCGGCCAGCGCCTGGTACACCCCGCCCTGATAGGAGCCGAGCGCGCCCCCGCCTTGCAACAGCAGGGCGATGCGTTCGAACGGCGGGCGCGTGCAGTCGCGGTGGGACTTGAACTTCGGGGGGCGATGGTTCGGCATGGTGGCATCACGCCATCACCGCGCGCGCTTGGCAACGCCAAAGCCATCGGCTTGCATCCCCCGAACCGTCACAAAGGCCGCCCCCATGTCACTGACCGTCATCGCCCCGCGCTGGATCTGGAGTGCGGACAGTGGCCTGGTGCAGGATCACGCCATCGTCGTCGAAGATGGGGGCCGTATCCTCGACATCACCCGGACCCCGCCGACCGACGCGCTGCGTATCGACATCCCCGATGGTTTGGCATTGCCGGGGCTGATCAACCTGCACAACCACGCGCTCTCGGCGCCGCTGTTCCGCGGCATCGCGGATGACATCATGCCGGGGGACCTGCCGGGTCACATCGTTTATGCGCTGTTGATGCCGCTTGGGGATCTCGCTGCCGAGATCATGTCTGCGGATGACATCGGGGACGCGGCGGAAATGGCGCTGCTGGAGGGGCTGCGGTCCGGTACGACCTGCCTGCTTGATGTGTTTCGCGCCCAGCAGGCGCCGTTCATCGAGCGCGCGAGAGGCCTCGGCCTACGCAGCTATTCCTGCCCCTATCTTTTCTCCAACGCGGGGCTTGCGATGACCGCCGATGGCCGGCCCGTCTATGCCGCCGCGGGCGATACCGGCTTCGATGCGATCCTGCGGCTGTTCGCGCGGTTCGACGAAGGCCCGCGCGGACGCACCCGGGTTGGCTTCGGCCCCCATGGCCCGGATTCCTGCACACCAGACCTGCTGCGCGCCGTGGATGAGAAGGCACGGGAGTTGAACACAATCGTCTCCATCCACGCCGCGCAGAACCTGCACGAGATCGCACTGGTGCAGGAACGCCATGGCAAGGGCTCGGTGGCACACCTGCGTGACCTGGGGCTGCTGCGCCCGGGCGTGATCCTGGCCCACGGCATATTCGCGACGGATGACGAACTGGCCCTTATCGCCGAACATGGCGCCGCACTTGCCTCCTGCCCGCTGGCCTTCGCCCGCAGCGGGCGTTTTGTCCCGCTCGCCCGGTTTGAGGCGGCGGGGCTGCGCCTTGGCATCGGCACCGATGGCGTGACGCTGGACATGGTCCAGGAACTGCGGACGGCCGCGATCTTCGCCAAGGTGCAGTCGGGCCTGCCCTCGGCGCTCGCGGCCCCGCGCGTGCTGACCGCAGCAACGCGGGATGCGGCCCTGGCGCTCGGGCGCGACGACCTTGGCGTCATCGCCGCCGGCGCCTGCGCTGATATCGTGGTGTTTGACCTCGGCTCCTCGCGCTACCAACCGGTCTGGGATCCGCTGAAGGCGCTGGTTACCAACGGGGCCGCCGGCGACCTGTCGCTGGCCATGGTCGAAGGGCGGGTGCTGGTGCAGGGCGGGCGCGTGACCATCGCTGATGCGGCTGCGATCACCCGCCGCGGCCGGGCCGCGATCGAGCGTGTCTGGGAGGAAGCGCTGCGCCGCGGCGCGATCCCCGCCAGCATTGTCGCGCGCGCCGGACGTTGACGCGGCGCGCGGCCTTTTCCTAGGCTGCAGTTTGCCCAGAAGGACGCGACGCATGACCGGCCGACGGATTCTCCTTGCTGCCGCTCTGGCTGCCCCCGCCCTGGCCGCCCCCACTTTGGCCCGGGCGCAGACCCGCCGGCCCTTGCGCATCGTCATCCCCTTTCCCCCCGGCGGCGCGGTCGATGCCCTGGGCCGGGTGCTGGCCGACCGCCTGGCCCCCGTGCTCGAACAATCGGTGCTGGTGGACAACCGCAGCTGCGCCGGCGGGCTGATCGGCGCCGATGCGGTGGCCAAGGGCCCGCCCGATGGCACGATGCTTGGCATCATCGGGGCCGCGACACTCTGCGCCGCACCCTTCCTGCAGGCCTCCATGCCCTTCGACCCTTTGCGCGACCTGCGCCCGGTCACCCAGATCACCGACAGCGCGGTGCTGCTCGCGGTCAATGCGCAGGTCGCGGCCGATCGCGGCTGGACTGACCTCGGCGCCATGCTCGACTGGGCACGGCGCAACCCTGGTCAGGTGAAGATCGCCCATTCCGGCGTCGCCACGGTCACGCATCTGACCCTCTCCGCCATCATGGCCGCGACAGGCGTGGACATCACCGGCGTGCCGTATCGAGGCGGGGCGCAAGCGACGACCGACACACTGTCCGGCGTGGTCGATGGCTCGGCCGACCTGCCGACCGCGCTGATCCCGCATGTCGAGGCTGGACGCCTGAAGGCCATGGGCATCAGCAGCGGCCAGCCGCTCGCGCTGCTCCCCGATGTGCCGCCCATGGCCCGTGCACCGGGCCTTGCGGAGATCGACATACGCTCCTGGAATGCCATCATGTTGCCTTCAGCGACGCCGGAGGCCGAGGTCGCCCGCCTCTTCGCCGCCTTCCGCCGCGTCGACGGCGAAGCCTCGTTCCAGGCAGCGCTCCGTCCGCTCGGCTACGTTGCCACCACCTCGACCAGCCCCGAGGCAGCAGCGGCCATGATCCGTGCAGAAACGCCGCGCTGGCAGCGCCTTGTGCAGATTTCGGGCGCAAAGATCGATTGATGCGCCGCGCTGGCGCGCCTAGGCATGGTTGATGAACCTTCGTCCTGCGCCGCATCGCATCGTTGTCGTCGGTGGCGGGGCCTCAGGTCTGGAACTCGTCACCCGCCTGGGCAACAGGCTCGGCCGCACGGGGCGCGCGCACATCACCCTGGTCGAGCGCGCCCGCACCCATCTGTGGAAGCCGCTGCTGCACGCCGTCGCCGCCGGCAGCATGGACCGCGGTCAGCATGAGCTGAACTACCTGGCGCAGGCCCACTGGCATCATTTCACCTACCGGTTTGGCAGGATGGCAGGGCTCGACCGCGCCGCGCGCGAAGTCCACATCGCCGCCACGCTCGATGACGAGGGGCGCGAGATCACCCCGCCGATGAGCCTGCCCTACGACACGCTGATCATGTCGGTCGGCAGCGTGACCAATGACTTCGGCACACCGGGCGCGGCGGAATTCGCCATCCCCCTCGAAACGCCGGACCAGGCGGTGCGCTTCAACCGCCGCCTGGTGAACGCCTGCCTGCGCGCGAATTCCCAGGCCGAACCCGTCCGTCCCGGCCAGCTGCACGTCGCCATCATTGGCGCTGGCGCGACCGGCACCGAGCTTGCCGCCGAACTGCACCGCACCGTGCGCGCGGTCGTGGCCTACGGGCTCGATCGCATCGCTCCGGAGCGCGACATCCGCATCGTGCTGGTCGAGGCCACTTCGCGAATCCTGCCAGCCCTGCCCGAACGGATCTCCAACGCCACACGCGACCTGCTGGCGCAAATGGGCGTTGAAGTGCGCGCCGGCACGCGGGTCGAGGAAGTCCGCGCCGATGGGGTGGTCTTCGCCGGCGGCGAGTTTCTGCCCGCTGAACTGGTTGTCTGGTCGGCCGGGGTGAAGGGGCCAGACTTCCTCAAGGACCTCGGCGGGCTGGAAACCAACCGCATCAACCAGATCGTGGTCAACGACACGCTGCAAACCACGCGCGACGAGAACATCTTCGCCATGGGTGATTGCGCCTCCTGCCCGCGCCCCGACCACCCCACCCCCGTGCCGCCACGCGCCCAGGCCGCACACCAGCAAGCCAGCCACATGTACGACCAGATCCTGCGGCGACTTGACGCCCAACCGCTCACACCCTTCGTCTATCGCGACTTCGGCTCGCTGGTCTCGCTCGGCAAATACAGCACCGTCGGCAGCCTGATGGGGTTCGTTGTCGGCAAAAGCATGTTCATCGAGGGCATGTTCGCGCGCATGATGTACCGCTCGCTTTACAAGATGCACCAGTCCGCCCTGCACGGGCATGGCCCCACGCTCTGGCGCACCCTGGCAGGCCTGGTGTCGCAACGCGCCGAACCGGGTGTGAAACTGCACTGACGGCGGAAGGGCCAGCGCTCCTGGGGAGGACTTTGCCATCCGTTTCTTTTTCACCGACACGCTGTCGGCTGCGTTTGCGATCGCCTTAGGGGCACCTTCGGGCAGGTTCGGCTGGGCCGCGGCCAGCATCTTCGCAAGGTGTCCTTCGACCGTGATACTGGGCGACGCTTCCTTCGGCCCTGGATGAATGATGACCCGCAGGATCGGTCCCCGGGCGGTTTCCAGCGCCTTCATGTCAATCGACGTCCAAAAGGGACCCCCTTTTTGGTTCGGATCGACACGCGCTGTGGGGTGCCCCGGAGCCGTAGCCGCGGGCCACAGCGCATGGTCCTTTCTTTCAGAGCCTGTTCTTGGACCGCCAGCTCTCGTTGCCGGTCCCGACGATGTCGCAGTGATGCGTCAGCCGGTCGAGCAGGGCCGTCGTCATCTTTGCCTCGCCAAACACGCTCGGCCACTCGCCAAAGGCCAGGTTGGTCGTGATTATCACCGAGGTCTGCTCGTAGAGGCGGCTGATCAGATGGAACAGGAGTTGACCACTGGACTGGGCAAACGGCAGGTAGCCCAGTTCGTCCAGCCCCACGAAGTCCATCCGGCAGAGATACTCCGCCATCCGGCCCTGACGGCCTGTGCGCCCCTCTGCCTCCAGCCGGTTCACCAGGTCAACCACATTGAAATAGCGCCCACGCACCCCGCCACGGATGCAGGACCGGGCGATGGCGATCGCCAGATGCGTCTTGCAGTCCCGGTGCCGCCGACCAGCACGACATCGCGCTGGTGCACAACGAAGTTCCCGCCCGCCAGGTCGCGCACCAACGTCTCGTTGATCGGCGTGCCGCCAAAGGCGAAGTCATCGAAATCCTTGGCCAAAGGCAGCTTGGCGATGGTGATCTGG
>JBBQHE010000106.1:0-14483 GCA_038323655.1 Acetobacterales bacterium
TCGGCGGTTGATGACCGGACCACGCGGCATGCGGGCTATGCGGTCAGCCAGGTGATCCGCAAGCGGATCGAGGAAGTATTCGGCTGGGGCAAGGAGGTGGCGGGGCTGCGCCGAATGCGGCTGCGCGGGCTGCCGCGGGTCGGCTGGGCGTTCACGCTGCGCGTTGCGGCCTACAATCTGGTGCGATTGCCCAGGCTGTTGGGGGGCGCGGCATGATGACGCCAGAGATCTGTTGGCTGCGGATAAAAATCGCCGGTAAACCGACGAAAATCAGCCAAGTCGGAGCGAGGCACCGTGACCGCTGACTATCAGAACGAGGAAATAGGCCGGTCTTAAGACGAATTTCCGCAGCCTGCTAGCCGTCATTCGGGCCCGGGGTGAACCATGATCATTGCGGCAAAGGCTCAGGCCAGGCGCAGGCGGTGCTGCAAGCCGGCCGGGCCGTGAAGATCATGAGGTAACCGGTGGCACTGCCACGTGGCGCCTAGGGTGACGGGAACAACGCGTCTGTGCGGTCCATCAGCCAATACGCCGCCATGCCGATCCACTCGCGAAGGCCGGCTTCGAACTGCGCGAGCCGTTCGGGGAAAGGTGCGTCATACAATGCGGCGACGCTGGACCCGGTGCGGAAATTTACCGGCCAGGGCACGACTGGCCATCCGGCGCGCCGAAAGACGCCGACCGAACGCGGCATGTGGCTGGCCGATGTCACCAGCAGCCAGACCTGGCCGGCCTGCGGCTGCACCAGCCGCTTGGTCAGGACGGCGTTATCGAAGGTGTTGCGGGACTCGTTCTCGTAGGTCACGCGATCCTGCGGCACGCCGAGCGCGGTCCATAACGCGCGGGCCACATCGGCCTCGGTCAGGTCGCCGTGGACGAGTGACCCCTGGCCGCCGGTAAACACCACGCGCGCCTGCGGAAAGCGGCGGGCGAGAATTGCGCCTTCGGTCATGCGCTCAGCAGCCCCGTTCAGCGCGGGGATCCCGCGCGCCTCGGTCAGATTCTGATCGACGGCCCCGCCGAGCACAATGATGCCATCGACCTGCGTGGGCGGCGGTACCGGGCGGGCGAAGCGGTTCTCCAGCGGGGCCACGATCCAGGGAGCCACCGGGGTCGCCAGCACCACGACGAACAGACCGAGCCCCGCGAGAATGGGCCAGCGCCCCCAGCGGCGCCCGCGCCAGACCAGCACAAGTCCGACGCAAGCCACGAGCAAGGCAAAGGTACCCGGCCGAAGGACAAACCAGAAAATCTTCGAAAGCACGTACGCGACGTTGGTCATGGCCGGCGGCGCCAGATCTGCACGGGGCCCTGCTGTTCCTGCACCGTTGCCGCCAATTCATAGCTCTGGGCCAGGGCGTCGGTCAGCATCGCCTGCGCGGCTGGGCGGATCGCGTGCCACCAGCCGCGATCGACCACGATGGCGGCGGGGCGGGTGGCCAGGACGCGCGCAACTTCGGCATCGATGTCGATGCCGGTGACGCTGCCGTAGTGGCCCATGAAATGCGGGGGAAAGGCGTAGCGCGTGGCCAGGCCGCCGTTCGACAAGGCCGTCACGACCGAATGGTAGTTCGCCACCAGCACAGGCTCGCCGGGCTGGATGACCGCCGAGACGGCAGCCGCAACTTCGCGAACCGGGTCAGGCGCATGCAGCCCGATGCCCTGCCGCAGTCGCGGGACAGCATCGGCCGCCCAGGCGTTTACCGCGACGATCCCCAGGATGGCACCCAGCGCAAGCCCCGGCCGCCCCGCCAGACGCACAGCCCCCAGCGCCGCCAGCAGTGCCAAAGGTGGCAGCCAGATCAGAAAGTAATGCTGATAGAACATGCCCGGCCCGACCACCGCCAGGCTGGCCGCGGCGAACCAGATCGCGCCGACAAGCGCCATGCGCGGCCATCGCGCGCGGGTCGCCAACAGCAGCGGCCAGAGCATCACCAGCAGCGCGATACCGATTTCCCAGGCGGCGTCCCGCCAGCCAAGCCGCCCGCCCGCGTACCGTAGCGGCGCCAGGAAAGACCCGTCGAGAAACGCGTCGAACTGGCCTCGCAGCGCATAGGCCCCGGCGAAGAGCAACGTCGGCAGCACGCACAGCAGCGCGTAGACCAAAGCCATCGCCAGCGCCCGCCAGAACCCCAGCGTCCCGCGCCACCAGGCCGGCAGCACCAGCAGCGCGAAGGCGAGACAACCTTCGGGCGTCGCTACGGGCTTGATGGTCAGGGCGATGCCGACCAGCAACCCCATCCCGATCAGCGACGGCCAGCCGGGCGCTTCCTCGCGATCAAGCGCGGCGACCATGCCGTGCAGGCCAAGTCCGATCGCCGCGACAACGAAAGGGGCGAACAGCAGTTCGGTGTTCGTCGCCATGCCGCCGAATTGCGTGCTGAACGCGGTGTAGAGAAAGCCCGCCCCAAAAGCCGGCGCACGCGCGACCCCACCGGCGCGTGCGGCGCCGTACAGTGCCCAGGCCGTGGCAGCCACCGCCACCGCCCCGAGCAACCGCACACCAGCGATACTGGGGCCGAAGGCGGCCATGCCCAACGCGAAGACCGCAGGCGCGCCGATCGGGTGCATGTCCCACACCGCATCAAGCGGCCAACCGCCGCGCAGCCATTCCCGCGCCTGCAGGATGTACAGCCCTTCATCCGTGTCGATCACTGCCGGGATGAAGGACAGCACCCGGAAGACCAGCGCGGAGGCCAGCAGCAGCAGCGGGACGGCAAAGGACGGCACGCGCCAGATGTCGATCTGCAAGGCATCGTCGGCTGTGCGGCTGGCGGGGTGGGGGCCGTTCGTCATGCTGGTCCTCTTGGCAAGGCTACCAACACCACGCGCGCGCCCGGGGCAACCCTGGATGCGTCCGCTGGTCTCTGCTTTGCTGTCGACACGTCAGGGGGGGCCGGCATGACCGCAGCCATTCATTGCGAAAAGCAGCCGGCTCGCGGCGCGCGCGGCATCGTCTGCACCAACCACCCGCTGGCGAGCGCCGCGGGGGCCGAGATATTGCTGGCGGGTGGCAACGCCGTGGATGCAGCCATCGCGGCATTGTTCACCTTGACGGTGGTCGAACCCATGATGGTCGGCCTGCTCGGCGGCGGGATTTCGCATCTGCGTCTGGCCGACGGACGGCATCTGGTGGTGGATGGTCTTTCGACCGCCCCTGCCTCCGCCACGCCCGGCATGTACCGCTGCCGGGCGGACACCCCGCCCGAAGAGCGCGAGGTGGAAGGGCGGCAGAACGCCTTGGGCCCGCGCGCGGTGGCGGTGCCAGCCGCCCTGCCGGCCTGGGCGCATATCCTGGCAACCTGCGGGACGCTGTCCCTGGCGGACGCCATGTCTGCCGCGATCCGTCACGCGTCGGACGGCTTTGCCGTGACCCCCTATCTGTCCGACTGCATCGGCGATGCGGCGGGCGACCTTGCGCGGGATGCCGACCTGGCGGCGCGCTTCCTGCCCGATGGCCTGCCACTGCGCCCCGGTGTGCGTCTGCGCACCCCCGCCTATGCCGATACGCTGCGGCATGTTGCGCAAGTCGGCGCGCGGGCGCTGCATGGCGACCTCGGGCGCCGCGTCGCGGATTTCATCGGCCATGTCACCATCGACGACCTCCGCGGGGTCACGCCGATCGAACGCGCGCCGATCCATGGGCACTACCGCGGCTACCAGGTTTTCGGCCCGCCACCGCCGGCGTCGTCAGGCGTGCATATAGCGCAGATGCTGAACCTGCTCTCGGGCTTCGACGTCGCCCGCATGGGCTTCGCCACGCCCGATGGCGCACACCTGATCGCCGAGGTGCTGAAGATAGCTTTCGCCGATCGCGCCGTCGCGACCGCCGATCCCGCCTTCGTCGATGTCCCCGTGGCGCGGCTGACGTCCCAGGCCTATGCCGACAAGCGCGCTGAGAAAATCGACCTGAGGCACGCCCAGGCATGGACGGCGGATCCGGTGCTGACCGAATCGCGCGACACCACGCATGTCACCGTGGCGGATGCTGCCGGCAACGTCGTGGTGATGACGCAGACGATCAACGCCCTGTTTGGCGCGCGCATCGCAATTCCCGGCACCGGGCTGATCGCAAACAACTACATGCACAATTTCGACCCGCGGCCGGGCCATGCGCTGTCCATCGCGCCCGGGAAGCGGGTGTTTACGTCCATGGCGCCGATGATCGCCTTGCGCGCCGGCCGACCCGCCTTTGCGCTTGGCCTGCCCGGTGGGCTCAAGATTTTTCCATCGGCCTTGCAGGCGATCGTCAACATCATCGATCACGGCATGGATCTGCAGGAAGCGGTCGAGGCGCCGCGCATTTGGACCCAGGGCCTGGCGTTGGAGGTCGAGCCCGGCATTCCCGAGGCGACCGTCACTGCCCTGATCGAGCGCGGGCATGACGTGAAGCGCGTGCGCACGATCGGCGGTGGCATGAATGGCGTGTCCTTTGACAGCGACGGGCTCATGACCGGGGCCGCCTGCTGGCGCGCCGATGGCTCGGTCGCCGCCCTCGGTGGTGGGCTGGCGCGTGCCGGTGTCCGGTTCACCCTGCAGGCATGACGGCGATTCCTTCCGCCCTCAGCCCTCGATGATCGCCTGATCGGTCCCGGTGAGCGCGACGGCGGCCAGGAACAGCGCCGTCACGCCAGGCAGGGTCAGGTCGGTGCGGCTGCCATCGGCGTTCCAGGTGTCAATATCGGCGCTCGCCGGCACGGTGGCCGGCGGCAGGATCGGCATGGCCGACAGCCGCGCGCTGCCGCGCGCATCCAGCGCACGGATCGCCTGCACCAGTTCCGCCGGATCCTCGGGCAGCCTGGTCACCGGTATCCCCAGCCGATCGGCCATCAGTTGGATGCGGAAGCCGCGCGGGTCCTGCGGTCGGCCATCCACGACCCGCTCGTCAAAGATCGCGGCGGCGAGCGAGGAATCGAAGGTCAGCCCGCGCCGCCACAGATGCGTGGTCCCGGTCAGGGCGAAGGCATCGTCCACCACCACGCTGGTGCTGGCGAAACGCACCGCGCGCCCGGCCCCGGCGCCGGGTGAGAACAGCGCGAAACGGTTGGGATGCGCCGCGCGCATCGCCCCCACCGCATCCAGCAAGGTCTGGTCGCGCACCTCCTGCAACTTGCGTGGACTGCCGGGCGCCAGCAGGCTCGGCACGCAGAGCACCACACGCAGCCCCGGGCGCGCCGCCATGCGGTTCAGCAGCGCCTGCCACAGGTTCAGGTTCTCGCCCCCCGCGGCTGTGTCGATCGGCAATTGATCCACCGCCGGGGTTTCCAGGTAGATGAAGTCCTGCGCCCGGCCGATCGCGGCCAGCAGCGCCGTCAGCGCCTCCCGCGCGCCGAAGGCCGAGGCCAGGATGCGGCGGTCCAGCGCCCGCGTCATGCTGTCGATCGGCCCCGCCGCCGCACCGCGCAGCGCGGTGCCCGCCCCGCCGCCCTGGGGGATCTGCGTATCCAGCCAGGCGAGCAGCGCGGCGGCATTCTGGCTGAAGGGAAACAGGTTGGCGCCCGGCTGCGTCGCGCCCACGCCGACGCCGGGCAGGCCCTCCATCCCGGCCGCGACGGTGCGCAGCACGGCGACCACTGGCCCCGCGCCGGCGCCGTCCGCAATGACGGGCAGCACGGTCGCGGCTTCGGCCGCCACCGCCAGGTCGCTCTGCACGAACAGCGACCGCGTGGGTTCGGCCAGCGCGGCGATGAAGCCGAAGCCCAGCCCTGCGGTCCGCTCGCGCACATATTCGGCGACCGCCACGGCGGGCGCGCCGGTCAGGGCCACGCCCGTGCCATGGCGTTCGATCGCCGCCGGCACGAAGGGATGGCCGAGGGCAAAGTGCGCCGCCGGCTCCAGCGCCCAGGGCACCGGCGGCAGGCTGCCGATCACCGCCGTCGCGGCAGCGGCCGCGGTGGTGGCGGCGGCGACCTCCAGCCGTTCCTGCAAGGCGAAGGGTTTTGACGCCGCGATGCTGGCCCCCAGCGTCGCCCGGTCCAGCCGATGGAAGCCGCTGGTGCCGGGGGCCGTGGTCAGCATGGCCAGCAAGCCGCCATCCGGCGCGCCGGGCGGCCCCGCCGGCAGGCGCGGCACTGGCCGGCCCGTGGCATCGGCGCGGTCGGGGGCGGCGTCGAAGCCGCCTGCCGTCAGCGACACGATGTCGGTGTTCCGCAGCCGGCCCCGCAAAGTGTTCGCATCCCATTGGGCGGCGGCGACGGCGGCGCGGTCCAGGATCGCGGGGGCGGCGTTCAGCAGCACCACATGGCCATCCGGCGGCACAGCCCCGGCCGGCAGGGGGGCCGCGCCGGTTGCCCCCGTCTCGCAGACCAGCCAGGTGCCGGTGACGGCGACCGGGGCCGCGCCCGGCACCGGGGTGGGCCGGGCAAAGCGGCAATCGGCGTAGCTGCGCTGCAACGGCACCGTCCCCGCGGCCCCGGGCAGTAGCACCAGCACGTCCATGCCCAGCAGGGCCGCGGCATCCACACGCCCATTCGGCAGCAGCACCACCAGCCGCGCGATGCCATCGGCCGCAGCCCGCCCGGCCCCGCCGGTCAGGCGGAACCGCGCCCCGGTGCCCAGGTGCAGGCCCAACGGCCAGGCCCGCACCCAGGCATTGGCGAGGCCCAGGTTGATTTCGACCAGGATGGTCTGATCGCTGTTGGCGGCAGCCCCCCCACCGACCAAGGCGCGCGCGCGGTAGCGCCCGACCGCAGGGGCGGCATTGCCCGCATCGGCCAGGGTCGCGGGGAAAGCCCCGGCCGCGGCGGCCGGAATGCCGCCGGCCGGCGTGCCGCCCCAGGCGGCATCGGCGACACCCAGCACCAGCCGCGTCGGCGTTGCGGCATTGGGGATCGCCAGCAGCGCATCGGCCGTGGCCTGGCCATGGGCGAGCAGCACGCCATTGGCATTGGCGGTGCGTGCCACGGTGATGCGGCTGCTCGGCCGGTTCTGCGCCGACTGGCGCCGGTCCTGTGCGCTGGCGACAGCCAGGCGGCTGCCCCGGCGGGTGACGCCGGTCAGATGCGCCTCCTCCTCGACCACCGCCACGCGCACGAAATCCCGCGCCAGCCCCGCCTGCACCGGACCCCCGGGCCAGAGCGTCGCCGTCGCCCCGTAATTCCCGTTCGGCAACACGGCCATGCGCGGCCTTGGCGCATTGTCCACCGGCGGGTTGTCGGGCGCAGTCGCAGGCGGCACCGTGGGGGCGGCGGAAAAGGTCAGCGTCGCCGAGGAGTTCGCCGCGCCCACCAGCAGGTTGCCGGTGACGGCCGCGCCGCCATCCAGCAGCCGTCCGTTCAGGAAAGGCGCGGCCAGCGGGCCTTCATGCGCATCCACCAGATGCACCGTGCGCTGCGCCGCCACCTGCACCACCACCGGCAGCGCATTGGCCTGGGGGTATTGCGCGGCGGTGATGCCGGGGGCGAACAGTTGAACATCGGCGGCCCCGGTCGCCGGATCGTCGCCCACGCCGGTGTTCAGCAGCCAGGACCACCATGCCGACACTGCCCCGGGGTCGATCGCCCGGCCACGCCGGTCGAAGGCCCAAAAATCCACCTGCCCGTTCAGCCCGACCAGCATGCGGTCGCGGTCGGCCAGCGCCCCGCCCGGCCGGCGCAGCCAGGTCATCGGCAGCGCGCCATTGACCACCGCCGCCCCGTTCAGCGCCAAGCCCAGCGCCGCCATGCGGTCGGCATCCGTATTGCCGGGCACATTGCCAGGCCCGCCCAGCAGCCCGACCACGCCATTGTGGGTCAGCGGCGTGCCCGCGGGCAGCACGATCGCCAGGCTGCGGACCTGCGGCCTGGTCGGCACGCCGACCGCCACCGGCACCGCCGCCGGGGGGTTGGCGGTCGCCGCCGGCACCAGCCCCATCAGCGCATGCAGCCGGGCCTCGACCTCCGGCATCAGGCGGAAGAAGGCGACGATCCGCCCGGCCGGGAAAGGCCAGGCGCCGTCGCTGTCCTGCAAGGCATCGAGTGCTGCCGGCGCGTTGCCGGTGGTGACAAACAGGCTCAGCAGCCCCGTGGCCGGGGCGAACCAGTCGGTATTGGCCGGCAGCGCCACCTGCAGCGCCAGCTTGTTCGCCACCGCCAGCGCCGGCAGGGTCACGGCGGTCGAAAACCACGGCCCCAGCACCGGGGCCATGATGCCGAGGGGACCGACCGGCGGGACCAGGGTGATCGCCATGGCGCCCTCAGACCGTGTTGGACACGGCGGCATCGCTGCGCCGGCCGATGGGATCGATCACGCGCACCGACACGAAGCTGCCCGACGCCACCGGCCCGGCATCGGTCGCAACCCAGGCGCCACCGACCAGGCGGAAGCCGAGGTCCTTTTGCACCGGCCGCCCACCCGGCGCGCCGCGCCAGACCTCGAACCGATGCGGGCCGAAGCCGGTGCCGATCAGCTTGGCGGCGGCCGGATGCGCCACGCTGATCTGCAAGCCCCCGGCGACGGCGGCGATGGTCACGGCGCTGGGCGCGGCCGGCCCCTCCGGCGGGATGATCGCCAGCGGCACCGGCGCGCTCGCCTCGCTCCATTCGCCCGGCATCACCACGCCGACGGTGGGCGCGCCGGGTGGATCATCGGCCTGTACCTCCACGGCAAAGCGCATCTGGCGCCAGGGCGGCAGGCCGTCCGTGGCGTGGATCTCGAAGCTGGTGCCCTGGTCGTCGGTCACGGCGTCGGTGACCGGCCCTGTCGCCACCACGCCCATGCGCAGCGCCTCGGCCACCGGCACGCTGGCGCGCCGCAGCCGCCAGGCCTTGGGCACGGCGCGGCCCAGCGGCACCTTCACCCGCAGCATCACCCCCTCGCCGTCCTGCGTCGGGTCCAGCCCGGCATTCACCAGCGCCACCTGCGGCCGCGCCGGCGGGCCGAGGTTCGGCACAGCGAAGGGCACGAGATCGGCCGCCTCCATGTCGGACAACTGCCCCGATGGCCCCTCGGCCAGCACGCGATAGATCGCGAGCACATCGAGCGAACCCGAGACGCGGTGCACGAAGCGCGTGGTACTGCCGGTCGCGACGATGGGTTCGCGGGTCAGGTTTTCGAAATGGTCCCAGCCGAAGAAGCCCTTGGCCAGCTTGAAGGCGCCGGCGCGCGGAGCGCCGGGGGCGACGGCTCGTATGCTGGCCGCCGCCGCTGCCGCACCCGGCTTGGCGCTGCCCTCCAGCGCCTTCAGCAGTGTCGTCTCATTGCTCGCGAAGACGCGGTAGCGCGTGCCGGTGCTGCTGCTGAAATCCAGGTCCACCCGTGCATGGCCCTGGGCATCGGGGCGCGCGGTGTAGCGCAGCCGCGTTTCCACCGTGGGCGCCACCGGCGGGCGGGGATCGACCATGGTGCGCGCCACCGGATCGGCGTCCAGCGAAGGCGTGCCGAGCACATCCACCCAGCGGGCGGTGTAGCTGACCTTGGCCGAGCCGCAGCGCGGCAGGGCGGGGCCGGTGCGCGGGATGACCAGCAGCACCTGTTCGGTCGCCGCATCGGGCAACAGGCTGGCCCCGGCCGGGACGGGCAGGCTGTAGGGCAGGGTGACGGGCGCACCGACGCCGAAGGTTTGCACCAGGTCCAGCCGCGACAGCAGCGCGCCACCGGCCGGCAGGTCGGCGATCTGCGGCACCACGATGCGCAGCGTGATGCTGCCTGACAGCAGGCCGTTCGGGACCGGTGTGCCGAAGACGGGCGGGGCGGTGAAGATTTCGATGGTCGGCCGCATCGGCCGGGTGCGCGGCTTGGCCGGCGCATTGATGCTGGCGAAGTCGCTCCAGCGCCCGAACCAGTCGCCCTGCGCCAGGCGGTAGTCCACGGCGCCGGCCGGCGCGTCGCGGTCATCGAAGCGGCCCTGGCCGGCATCGGTCGGGTCGCCGGGGCGGGAGACCACCAGCGGCAGCGGCGTGCCCTTGGGCAGGGGTCGCCCGATGGTCAGCCGGCCCGAGCGCGGGAAGGCATGCAGGGTCCGCGGCCCGCGCGCATCTGCCGCCATTAGCGCGGCCAGCGCATGCGGTCGGAAATTGCCCGCGGTCAGCCCGACCGCGCGGCGCACATCGGGCGGCGGCGGGGTCGCCAGCCAACCGCGGTCCTGCGGCACCTGCAGCACCGGCGGTGGCGGGCGGTCCGGCGGCACGCCGACGATGGCATCGGCCCAGGCATGCAGGTCGACGAAGGGC
The DNA here is from genome assembly GCA_038323655.1 of Acetobacterales bacterium. Lineage (GTDB taxonomy): Bacteria > Pseudomonadota > Alphaproteobacteria > Acetobacterales > Acetobacteraceae > Humitalea. Next base: position 10,149 of record JBBQHE010000106.1, read on the forward strand.
CCCGCCTCCTTCGGCCCGACGTTGACTGCCTTCAACGCGGGAAGCCTTTCGGCCGGCGGCTCAGGGCTTTGTCGTATTCCCGGCAGGAAGGCCGGGCGTTCAAAGCTGCGCCAGGCCTTTGCGTTCCAACGCCAAAGGCCGCGGATGCGATAGAATACAATCTGCCCTGCAGCGGCCTTGACGGCCCGATCCACGTCACCGAGCCCGAGCCAATGCCCGATATCGGGGTCAAGGCTGCCGCCGATCAGCGCCGGTTCGATCGGCACACTGAGCTGGCCCTTTTTCCCTTTGATCTGGCGTGTGTCCGTCAGTTCGCCGGTCGGCGCGGACAGGTCGTTCAGGAGCGTCGCGAGCCAGTCGTCGAATTCGCCCGCGACCTGCGATACGCGGTCCATCGCGTCGCCGGGCAGCGCTGCCGGGGCGGTGGCCGCCGAAAGCGCAGAGAATGCGATGTAGAGCGGCTTGCGCTTGGCCTGCGCCGCCTCCACCCGCATCTTGGCCTCGGCATGGGCATTGGGCGTCGGCGTGTAGCGCGGCGCCGGCTTCACCGGCAGGCTCCAGATCGCCCAGAATTCTTCCTTCAACCCCTGGGTGACCGAGGAATCCAGCCAGGACAGGGCGCGGACCGATCCGGTGCCGACCAACCGCACCATGGGGATGGTGAAGCCGGCCAGCGCATAGGGCGCGTTGCTGCGCGATTGCAGCACCATATGCCCTTGGCCGCTGCTCCCCAAAGCCTCGAAGCGCAGTGCACCCTGGCTTTCGGCCGACAGTGCCGCATAGACGACATCCGTCTGCGGGAAATAACCGATGACCGGGTTGTCCGGCGTCACGGCAAAGGGCGGCACGCGTACCGCTCCGTTCTTGTCGCGCCAAACCACCCCATCTTGGCGCATCTTAGTCTTGAGCACCCTGGCATCCAGTAACGCACGCGTGACCACAAGCGGCGTCGCCGGGATGCCGAGCCGTGCCGAGGGCAGCACGCGGACATGCAGCCCATCGGGCAGGTGCGTGTCACCGGCCCCGTCGATGGCCTGGGCCAAGAGGCTCCACAGGGGTGCGTGCAGGGACTCCATCACCCGCCCTCCTGCGCCACGGTCAACGGCCGGTCGAACAGCATCATGCGACCCTTGGCCCCCGCCACGCCGTTTTCCGTGAACTGCAGTTCCAGGTCGTACAGACGACCGGTCTTCACCGAGATCGGCGTGGCCGGCGTCAGGATCATCCGCGTCGCCGCAGCATTGCGCACGCGCAGGGACATCGCCCCGCCCAGCAGCACCCGCTTGGTCGCGCTACCGGCCGAAGGCCGGCCGGACTTGGCACCCGGTAGCAGCACCAAGGGCTTCGGCGCCTCATACGTGCGGTAGAGCCGCAGTGCATGGATCGCCAGCCGCGGCGGCGGCGGCGTCTCGCCCTTGGCCCCGGTGGTGAAGCCGGCGCGCCAGATCGGTTCGTCGGCCTCCAGCAGCACGCCTGCCAGGCGCCAGACTCCATCGGCCAGCGGCGGCAGCCACAGCGCCGTGGTGCGGGGCGCGGGGGACAGCGGCCAGGGGTCGAGGCCGAGCGTGGTCAGCGCCGCATCCATCTGCGTATCGCCGATCTTCAGCGCACCCGCGATCGTGGCCTGCACGATCGCATCGACCGGCGGCGACAGGCCGAGCGGTGTGGCGAAGCCGAGGCCCCGCAGCAGCCCGGCGGGGTTGCGGTAGCGCGAGGTGCGGAAGTGGCTGCGCGTGATCACCGTCTCGGCAAAGGCGCCCACGGTCTTGGGCACGGTGTTCAGCAGCAGGTCGTATTCCTTCTGCGGCTTGAGGTCGGCCGTGACCGACACCGAGGCGCCGCCCATGGCGGGCGGCTTGCCGATGCAGGGGGCGGCCTCGGCCGCTTCGGAGAAACGGAAATCCGCCTCGAACCAAGTCAGAGTGTCGACCTTCCAGGCGGCGCTCGTCGTCACGTCCAGCACATGCATGTTGCCCGGGATATGCAGCGGCGTGCTGTGCATCGAGCCCGGCGCGGGCTGGGTCAGCAGCACTTTGGCCTGCAGCACGCGATCGTACTTCTCGACCAGCTTTTGCATGTGGTCGGCCAGGAACCAGAAACCGATGGGGTCGTCGAGGAAATGCGGCGGATCTTCCAGCCCAGGCGACGCACGGGTGACGAATCGGGCGATGCCGCGTGGATCGAAGGTCCGCTCGTCATAGCCCGGGCCGCCCTGCGCCGGATCAGCGTCCAGGCTGGTGTTTTCGGCGGGCGCGGGATTGTTCTGCAGGCCGAAGGCAGCGGTGGAGAAGCGGAACCGTTCCGCGGCCGGCGCATCGGTCCAGGCATTCGGCGGCCCCGGCTCGGCGCCCGGGCTGGCCGGGCGCCAGCCCTGGTACTGCCAGCCGACGCGGACTTCATAGGTCGCCGTACGGTCGAGATAGACATCATGCGTCGGCGTGTCGGTCGCGGCCTTGTCGGCCACTTCGCCCAGCACCTCGGCCAGCGTGCCCTTGTAGGTGGCGTCATCCGCCTGCGCCGCCGAGGCCTCCATGGTCACGCCACAGAGGGCTACGAACGTGATATCACCTCGCGTCCAGGGGGCCACCGAAATCTGCGTCCAGCCCATGGAGGGCGGCAGTTCAAACGCGTATTTCGGGCAAAGCCGCGGCGCCGGAACCGTGCCCTTGGGCCGAGCGCCGGCAATCGGCTTACCTTCCAGCGCCAAGGTCTTTCCATTCATGTCGGTCGCCAGAATTCGCGGCGGCGCTTGCGGGTCGATTGCAACCAGCGACAGGATCGCGGGCTGCCCACCACCCCAACACACCTTGAAGACCACCGGCTGGCCATTGCTCCCGCGCAGGGTCATCCGGGCGATACCCGCTGCGGCGATCCGCAGCTTTTGGCGACCCGCGCCAGTGGTGGCCGCGGTGCCGAGGATGCTGCCGTCGGTGGCATGCGCCAGCAGGGTCGCCATGCCCATGTCGGGGTCCAGATCGACCGAGACTTCGGTCGTGACACCAGGGTATTGGCCCGAAAGCGTGACCTGCAGCATACGCGCCGCGCGTTCGCCGCCCATCGTGAAGCACTGGATGACGCCTTCGTACCTGGTGCCGGAGGTGCCGATGAAACCGCCGGTCGTGGTGTCCTTGTCCGGCATGGTGTCGCAGGCGCCGCCGGGTGGCCGTGGCCGCCCGCCTTCGTCGCAAATCTCCAGAACCAACTCGCCACGGAGCAGCGGCTTGGACGGGGCGAAGCGGGTCGGTGCCGTGGCGACGAAAGCCCCAGCCTGACGCCAGTTGGGCAGGCGCCAGCCGGTGGCCAGCGTGGTGCCGTGCCAGACGATCCCGCCATGCAGCGGCCCGACGGCGCCTGGCGACCAGGCCCAGCCGGCATCGGCGCCGAGCGCGGCCAGGGTCGCCATGTCCACATCCAGGTCGATGTCGGCGAAGACGCTGAAGCGGCTGGGGAAGGTCGCATTGGCCGCGGGCCTGGCGCGGAAGCCGGCCAGGTGGCCGGTTGCGGGCTCGCGGTCGCGCCCATGGGCACAGGAAGGTTCGGCAGGCACGGTCGGGTCGCAGACATCTTCGACCGTATTGGCCGGGTCGCCCGGCAGGTCCTGCGCGCCTTGCCCGAGCCAGCGGGACCAGGCCCGCGGGTCCCAGGAGAACAGGCCAAGCTCGCGGCCTTCCTCGGTGCTCGGCCCGGGCTTGGGCGGGCCCTCGATGGCGGCGGCACGATGCGTCGGCATCCACCAGGCGGCGTCGAAGGGACCGTGCACCTGGGTCCAATGCGCTGCATTGGCGGGGTTGGCCCCGGTCAGCCGCCACAGCGACAGGCTCTTCAGCCGGAAGGCGTATTTCAGCTCCGTCGTGCCCGACCAGGGCGACAGCGCAGCGGGCGAGGCGACCTTGCGCACGAAGGCGTGCGGCGTGCCCAGGCCATCGGCGATGTAGTGCTGGAAACGCAGCACCGCGACCGTATCGGGCCAGACCACGGGCACCGGATCGGCGTTGGTCCGCGCCGCACGGCCCTTCACCACCGCCAGGTGGTCGCAAAGGTCCATGCCCGCGATGGGGCTTTCAGGAACGGGGATATTGACCGGGGGATCGTCGCCGATGCGGATGTCCACGCAGCCGGAAATCTCGAACAGCCAGCAATCGACATGGCCGCAGAAATGGCCCTCGACGAAGGTGTAGCCGGGCGAGACGTGGAAATGCACAAGCCCGTCCACGCCGACCGAGATGATGCACAGATCGAGCTCGCCCCGCACCCCGGCCGCACCGGCGAACAGCAGCGGCTTGGTGCCCATGCCCAGCAGCAGGAAAGCACTGATTTCGAGCGAGAAGGGTCCAG
>JBBQHE010000107.1:0-14247 GCA_038323655.1 Acetobacterales bacterium
GCGCTGCCTCGGCGTGTCGACCACGCAGCGGCTGCCGGCCCTGCCGAACATCCCGACCTTCGCCGAACAGGGTTTTCCGCGCCTGACCTCGGCCCAGTGGCTCGGCCTTTCGGCGCCGAAAAACCTGCCGGCGCCGATCGCGGCGCGGATGTCGGCGCTGATCCCGCAGCTGCTGGCCCGGCCGGAGCTGATGGCGCGGTTCGAGGACCTGCAGACCCTGCCGCGCAACCCGCCGCCGCTCGGGCCTGCCTTCGTCACCATCATGCGGGACCAGATCGCCGAATAGACCGGGGTTGCGCGTCAGTTCAACATCACGGTGAACAGCTGAACGGCTGAATGCGCCCCCCGGGGGGCGTTCAGCCGCGGTTCTGGATGTAGGACAGCATGCTGTCCGCTTCGGTCTTCTGCCGGTCGATCTTGGCCCGGACCACGTCGCGAACGCTGATGATGCCCGCCAGCCTGCCTTGATCCAGCACGGGCAGATGGCGGAAATACCCAGCATCCATCAGCGTCATCGCCTCGTTCATGGTGGTGGCGGGGGTGACGGTGGTCACGTCGCGGGTCATGACATCGCCAGCCGTCAGGGCATGGACCTGAGGCCCGTGGCTGGCCAGCGCCTTCACCACGTCCCGTTCGCTGACGATCCCGACCAGCCCGCCGGCCGCGTCCAGTACCAACACGGCGCCGATCCGCCGGGAGGCAATGGTGGCGACCAGCTCCATCAGGGGCGTGCCAGGCTGCACCGAGACGATCGTGTTGCCCTTCTCGCGAAGCACCGATGCGATGGTCATGGACGTCGCTCCCTCCGGACGGCTCAAGGTTCGAGATGAGGTGGTATCACAAGCGCGGCCTGGAACAATGTGGCGCCGCATGACGCATCGGTCATGCATTGCGCGGACTGTCTGGAGCATGCCGGCGCGTGGGCCAACAATCAGACCAGCCTGAATATGGTTTGATGGTGGGCGCTCACAGGCTCGAACCGTGGACCCGCTGATTAAGAGTCAGCAGTCTAGACCTATACCGAGCCTTACCGAGCAATCCAGAGCCAGAAGCATTCTATATCTAACAACAACTTAGCCGAACGGTCCCGGACGATGACAGACTTTGCCAGATTGAGCGTGGTTGCACTATGGCTGCGCCAAATTGGTTGTAACCGAAGTGCAGCGTGCCAAAGGGAAGCGCGGCGAACATCACCAACAAGGCTGCCGAGGCCGCCGGGCCAGGGGTGATCTGGGATCGTGAGGTGCCCGGCTTTGGGTTGAGGGTGCTGGCCACCAGTGCCCGAACCTGGCTCTTGAAGTATCGCACAATTGGCGGCGCGCAGCGTTGGCACCGGATCGGCTCTTTCCCGTCCATGACAGCGGACGAGGCGAGGAAACTGGCACGCCGGCTGCGGTCTGCGGTGGATCAAGGACGCGACCCGGCTGCCGAGAAGGTCGCGCACTAGGCCGCCGCGCGCATCGCCCGCGTGGCAACCGTGGACAAAATGGCCGCAGCCTACGGTGACGCCTTGCCCGGCCGCGCGAGCCTTCGCGGATCGGGCGCCATCTCGCCACGTCATGCGGCAGCGGAGGCCGCCGCAGTCACGCGAGCAATTGCCCGCATGGGCCTGGCAAGCCGCCCGGTGTCCGAAATCATGCCGGCTGACCTGTTGGGGCTGTTGCGGATCGAAACCAGCCGGCCCGCGAATGCGCGCCTTCTCTTCGGCGCCTTTGGGCGGTTCCTTGAGTGGTGCCGCGAGCAAGGCGCCCTCACCGTCAATCCGTGCGACGCCATACCCAAGAGCAAGCGACCCAAGCCGCCCGCGTCGAGAAGCCGCGTGATCGCGCTGCCCAACCTCGCCCGGCTTTGGGTTGCGGCCGAGGTGCTGCCCGCCGTCTACCGCGACCTCGCACGGCTATTGCTCGCGGTGCCGGTGCGCTGCGGGGAAGGCGCGCGGATGGGCTGGGCAGACATCGACCTTGCGAACGGTGCCTGGACACTTCCCGGCGCCATCACGAAGAACGGCGACCCGCATATGATCGTGCTGCCGCCGGCAACGCTCGCCATGCTGCGCGCCCGGCGGAAGGCCGCGACCACAGCAGACGGGGCAGCCGCAGGCCAGCCGCCAAAGGGGCTTGTCTTCCCAGCCCCGCAGAGCAGCGGCCCTATCGTGCGCTGGACATGGATGAAGACCGAGATCGGCACGGCGGCCGGCTTCACAGCATGGACTTGGCATGACTTCCGCCGATCCTTCGCGTCGATCATGGCCGAGAACGGGATCCCCGAGCCGGTTGCGGACGCGGTGTTGAACCATCGCCAGAGCGGCACGCGTGGCGGTGTGCTCGGGGTCTATCAGCAGGCGCGGCGCTGGCCTGAGCAGAAGGCCGCAATGGACGCATGGGGCAAAGCACGCGGGCGCCAGGTGCAGCCAGGCACCATCGGCACAACCAATCCAAGCCGTCGCAAGTGATAGCCGGCGGCGCACGCATCCGCGCCAGGCGGTCCCTGGCAAAAGCGGGTGGGGCGGGGGCATGGCAGCGCCCCCGCCCCGGCCCGCGCAGATGGTGGAGACACACCATGAGCAGCACGAGCGGTCAGACACATACCACGGGCGCGGCCCGCATCATCCCCTTCCCGAAGGGCGACGCGCTGGCCCCCGCGCCGGTGGCGCGCAGCGTGGCGCACCTCCAGCGCCGCATCCGCGCGGGCGACGGGGCCGCGATGCTGGACGGGCTGCGCCAGGCGCGCGGGTGGATCGACGCTTTCAACCGCTTCCATGGCGCCGAGGAAGCACAACCCCTGCACCTCATCGATGCTGCGAACGCCATGCAGGACGCGGTTGCCGTCGCCCCCTCCGCGAGCCTTTCCGGCGCGCTGGCGAAGGCAGAACTCGCAGCCTGGCATCATGCGGACGACCGCAGCGGCGATGCGCCATGGGAGGCCGAACTCGCCACGTCGCTACGCGACACGTTGGCGGCGCTGGCATCCGCGGAGGTGGCCCAATGAACGGCGAGGATCGCAGGGCCGTGGTGCCCCTGTTCCAGCCCCCAGGCCCGCAGGGCGTAGCGGCAAGACTGGCCGAACTCCGGCCCGGCATCGCGGGGGGCGATGGCGCCACCATGCGGCACGCGCTGACCACTGCCAGGGCGTAGTGGCATGGCTACGACCAGGCCGCGCGGGACACTGGCCGGGGCGAGGCGCCGCATATCACCGATGGATGGTGCGACCTCTTCGCGATGATCGCGGCGGCGCCAGCGGGCGACGTGGAGGCGGTGAAGGTGAAAGCTGAACTGGCCGCGTGGCAGATCGGCGAGAACGGCGCGCGTGACTTCGGATAGGAAGGCCATTTGCTGCATTCCTTGCAAGCCGGCTTGCTGGCTGTGCTGGCCCAGGCGGAGGGCGCGCAGCATGGATGAGCGCGACGAAGAGGTTTCGGCCGAGGTGATGGCGGCGCGACTTGCGGCCGGATTGGACCGGCTGGCGGGATTGATGGAGACGCGCGGCGCGGCCGGCAGCCTGCCTGCCTTCGCGGCGCAGATGCGGGCGATGCGCGACGACGCCCGCAGCCTTGCCGAAGCAGTCGCTGAGGCTGCGGGCGATGGTGGCGACGTGTCCCCAGAAGACCAGGCGGCAAGCCCAGCCGAGGCTATGGCGGGGCAGCCCACGGCCGATGCGGGCGCAGGCCCGTCACCCCTGCTTGACGGGCTCCCGCTGCCTACTGCGCTGGCAATGCTGGCCGGGGGTATTGACGCGCTGGCCATGGCCGCAGGCAAAGCCCTGACAGGCCCGCAGCGGATGGGGCCGGGCGTGCTGCAAGCCATGGCTCACGATGGGGCGGCGATGGCCCGTGACCTTCGCGGGTTGGCGGTGATGGCGAACGAAACGAACGCCAGCCGTCGCGATGAAGGCGAAGGATCGGGGCTGGACTGGCAGGCAGCCAAGGCGGCGGCGGATGCGGCGGCCGAGGCGGAGCGCCGAGCGGGCGGGCTGACGATGCAGGCATTGCGGTTGGCGCTGGACGTGCTCGCACACGGCGCGCGGCGCCAGGTGGACACCATGGCAGGGCGCAACCAGGCCGAGCGGCAGGAAGCAGCGGAGGGTGTCGAGGCTGCTTATGCGCGGCTCGGGGTCACGCTGGCGGCGCTGGATAGGTTCGCGGCGCGGCTTCATGCGTCGGAGGATCCGCGAGGCAGAAAGAACGAGTGCTGGAAGGCGGAGCATCCCGACTTTTGGGCAGTCGCAAACGCCACCGATGCGACACACCAACTCGCCTGCTCGCTGGGTTCCGTGCCGATCGGCGCCTTGTCTGCGCTGGGCAGCGCAATGGTGGAGGTATCCATTGGGCAGAAGCCACGCCTCTTCGCAGCCGAGAAGACAACGCGGGGGGCTTTGGGCCACATCGACGCCGCTGCCAGAGGGTATGCCGCGCTGGCCGTGGTAGCGCGCGTGCGGTCTTGCCAGCCGGCAAAGAGCGCAGCCGAAGCCGTTGCGGCTGCCTGCCGTGATCGCACGCCGGGCGAGGTGCTTCGCTGGTATCGGAACGCGCCGGACCTCACTGATTTGGCACGCGGCAATGATCCCGGAACCGAGCGCCAGACAGGCGGCAAAGGCCCCACGCGCGACGCGATGGTAAGGCTTGCGCGGGAATGCTTCGCCATAGGTGCCCCCAGGGCAGCGACGACGCCGGAAGGGTGGCGCCGCATTGCCGAGGAAATCGAAACCCGGCTAGCCGACCTCTACGGGCGAAGGCATGCACTGGCGTGGCGTCGCAGGCGGGATGATCCATCCCGTTTCCCGTCGCCCCCACTGCGTCGGGAACTGTCTGGCCCCGAGGAATGAGCCGGCCCGCGATGGCGCGGGTCTGCTTCACACCCTCGGAGGTTGCCCATGTCATCCCCGTTTCCTGCATCACGGCTGGCCACGGCCGATGCCGCCGCCTATCTCGGTCTCTCCCCTGCCACGCTGGAAAAGTGGCGGGTGCAGGGCGGCGGCCCGCCATTCGAGAGGCTCGGTCGATCCGTCCGCTACAAGGTGACGGCCCTCGACGCATGGGCGAGCGAACGCAGCGCGCGCAACACGTCCGATGCGCGCGCGGCCGAAGCCCGGAGGGCGAGCGCATGAGCCGCCGCCCGACTGTGCCCGGTCTCGTGACGGCGCAGGACGTGCACTGGTGGTTCAGCGTCGCGGCGAGCATTGCGACGATAGCCGGCCCAGGCGCGGCGGGACTGGCGGAAGCCATGGAGCGCCCCGGCTATCTGCCGAAGGGCTTTCCCTCTTCGCGGCGTGCCGAGATGGTGGATTACCTCACGTCGCTGGCGGCCGAAATGATGCACGGCGCGGACGGCGAACCGGCCGCAGTAGAGCGCGCGCGTCGGCTCATTGATCGGATTGAGAGCGTCAGGCGTGCCGAACAATGGAGGTTTATGGGCCGCGACTGGCGCGGGTTGTGGTGGGACTCGCGCGGGCTGGCCGGCGGATACCAGTGGAACGAAGACGGCTGGCCCGTCATGCCCAAGCCGCAGGGGCCGGATGATAGGGTGCCGCTCCGATGAAAGGGCCAGGTGCCGCCGATCTCTCCGCCATGCTGGCCGGCGATATCGGCTCGGTCGCGGCGCACCTCTTGCCCGCAGGCCGGCGCGACGGGCCGCACTGGCGCTGCGGCGGGGTGGATGGTTCGCCCGGTCAATCCCTGGCCGTCCATATCAGCGGCTCGCGGGCCGGTATCTGGCACGACTTCGCGACCGGCGAGAGCGGCGACGCGCTGGACCTTGTGGCGTCGGTCCTGTTCCGAGGCAGCAAGAAGGACGCGATGGACTGGGCGCGCCGCTGGTTGAACGTGGAGGCCGGCAAGCCCGTGCCGCCACCCCGTAGGCCGCCCGAGGCGGTGCAGCGATCCGACCAGGCGGAGGCCGAGGCCCGGCAGCGCAAGGCGCTGGCCCTATTCCTATCCGGCGCCGCAGCCATTCGGGACACGCCAGCCGCCTACTACCTTGAGGCACGCGGCATCACGTTCGACGACCTGGCACGGCAACCGGGGGCGCTGCGCTTCCACCCCGAGGTGTGGTGCTCGGAGATTGCCAAGCCCCTGCCGGCGATGCTGGCCGCCATCACGGCGGCGCAGGGCGCGCATGTCGGCACGCATCGCACATGGCTGGCGCAGGACGCCGGGGGGGTCTGGCGCAAGGCGCCGCTCCGAGACCCGAAGAAGACACTCGGCCCCTATGCCGGCGGCTTCATTCCCGTAGCGCGGGGCATGAGCGGCAGGCCGATGCGCGAGGCGCCAGAGGGCGACGCGGTGGCCGTGGCGGAGGGGATCGAAACCGCCCTATCCGTCGCCATCGCCTGCCCTTCCTTGCGCGTCATCGCGGCCGTCGCGCTGCCCAACATGGGCCGCATCAACCTGCCGCCCGCCGTCTCGCGCGTGATCCTCTGCGCCGACAATGACGACGACAACCCGAAGGCTGGCGAGCTGCTGCACCGTGCCGCCAACCGCTTCGCCTCCGAAGGGCGCGAGGTGCGGATTGCGCGCCCGCCGATCGGCAAGGACTTCAACGATACCTTGCGCGCGGAGAGCCTGGCATGAGCGGCAACCGAGGCGGTGGCGGCCGTGACAAGGACGGGCGCGCCGCTGTTCGCGCGGCCGTGGTCGGGGCGCCCGTGGTGTCGGCCGGGCAGACTGCCGCGCCCGATCCTGCAACCGATGTTTTCGGCTTCGAGATGCGGCCCGATGGGCTTTACCGCTTGCCAGGCGAGAACAAGGCGCCCTTCCGCGTGTGCGGCCGGTTCGACGTCATCGGCGAGACCCGCCCCGAAGATGCAAGCCACGGATGGGGACTATTGCTGCGCTGGAAGAACCGTGACGGGGACACGGTTGAATGGATCATGCCGCGCGCAATGGTCGCCAGCGACGGCGGCGAGGTGCGCCAAAGGTTGGCCAGCGGTGGGCTTGACGTGAGCGGCTCCGATTCCGCGCGGGCTGCGCTGCGCCAATACCTTTCGGCGGTGAAGGTGCCGGCGCGGGTTCGCACCGTGCCCCGCACCGGCTGGCACCAGGCGCAAGGCGGCTGCCCCGTCTTCGTGATGCCCGATTGTGTGATCGGCGAGACCGGCGGCGAGGTTGTGCGGCTGGACCTGGACCCAGCACCGACCGTCTATCGGTCGCGCGGCGCACTGGACGGCTGGCGCGCGGAGGTAGCGGCCCGTTGCGTCGGCAATTCCCGGCTTGTGTTCGGGGTCGCGTGTGCTTTCGCGGCACCCTTGCTGCACCTCATCGGCGACGAGGGCGGCGGGATCAATCTTCGCGGCGAGAGCAGCAAGGGGAAGACCACGATCATTGACGCTGCAGCGAGCGTGTGGGGCGCGCCGAGCAAAACAGGATCGGATGCTTTCGTGCGGCCGTGGCGCGCGACCAGCAACGCGCTTGAGCAGGTGGCATCGACCCATAACCACGCGCTCTTGCCCATGGACGAGATGGGGCAGGCCGACCCGAAAGAGGTTGGCGACAGCCTCTACATGCTTGGCAACGGCATGGGGAAGGAACGTGCCCGCGCGGCCGGCGGCAATCGGCGCAATGCGTCATGGCTGACCTTGGTTCTATCCAGCAGCGAAGAGAGCGCCGCGAGCCTGACCCAGCAGGCCGGGCGGCGGATCAAGGCAGGGCAGGAGGTGCGGTTGTTGGACGTGCCCGCCATTGTGCCAGGCGGGTTCGGTTGCTTCGACGTGCTGCATGGCGCGGCCGATGGTGGCGCCTTTGCTCAGGCCATCCGTCGCGCCGTGGTGGCGCAGCACGGGACGGCGGCGCCGGCCTTCCTCGGTTGGCTGGCGGCACGCATGGCGGCGGATGCGGACTTTGCGGCCGTGGCGATCCTGCGGCCGCTCGCGGCATGGATGAAGGCGCACGTCGCGGCCGGTGTGGACGGCCAGGTGAACCGGGCGGCGCGGCGATTGGCCGTCATCGCGGCGGCTGGCGAACTGGCGACGGAAGCCGGGGTAACCGGATGGCCCGCCGGGGCGGCGGCGGCGGCCGTGGGGGTCATCTTTCGCGATTGGCTGCTTGAGCGGGGCGGGGTTGGCAGCCGGGAAGATCATCACCTCTTCGCAGCGTTCCGGAAGTTTCTGGCGCTGCACGGATCGGCGCGGTTTGAGGTGGTCAAGGAGCCGAGCCCAGAAGATGACGCATCGCAGACAGAACCGCCTCTGGTCGAAAATGTGCGGACCATCAGCCGGGCGGGCTGGCGCTGGCAGGAAGTGGACGCGGCAGGCCGGCGGCAATGGGTGCATGGGATGATCCCGGAGATCTTCGCGGCCGAGGTGGCGGCCCCTCTCGGCATGGAAGAGCGCGACGCCCGCCAGCGGCTCGGCAAGGCCGGCATGATCCGAGGCAAGAAGGAGGGGGACGGGATGCGATGGACCATCAAGACGCAGAACGTCCCAGGCCATGGCCGCCCGCGCTTGATCGTGGCCGATCCTGGGGCGCTGGACAGCGACGGGCCGGGAGATATGGCCGAGGGATGAGTCGGCGGCGCGCGCGGGCCGGAGACTGGCGTGGCGGGGGTTTTGTTCGCGCGGTGTTCCCCTCCCAGGCAAGGCGCTGGCGCCAAACAGACAAACCGACCGGGGCACCGGGGCAGTTAGTGTTCTGTTCTCTCTCTCCTATAGGTCAAAGGCCGGTTTCCGCTGCCCCGGTCAGGCTGCCCCGGTTGAAAGAGGGACCGGGGCACCGGGGCAGAAATGCTGCACGCAGCGGGTGAAGCCTGCACGGTGCAGAAGCGGAACGGTGCCCCGGTGCCACAAGACCGGGGCAGACCATCGGTCGGGACCGGGGCAGCGGAGAGCGGCCTTTGACCTGGGGTTTTCGGGTTGCTGCCCCGGTGCCCCGGTTGCCCCGGTCAAAATGGAGAGGGGGCGGGGTCGGACGGCGGGCGCCGTGACTGGATTGGAGCGCAACGGCCCGGATGACCTCAGGTTTCGATCCCCTGACCCTTCGCCGCGAGACGCCAGCCGGGCGAGGTGAAGGCCGGGGCCGGGGCAGCGCGACACACGCACCGGTTGTGTGTGTTCGGATCGACCGGGCCGGCGGCGGCTGCAACGGCTGGCCGGGGCGCTGTCACTCGGGGGCACGGCGCGCGGGGCCGTTCGGGTGTTACGGGCGGGAGGGGTCCGGGCGCCGCGAAGATTAACCCTGCCCCGCCCCGCCAGCCGCCGGCCCGCGCCTTCGCCCGGCTTGGTATGGGGCAGGCTGGCGCCATCCTTGAATGCCGCCAGGCGGGCGAATAGGCTGGCGGCGGCGACCCCGGTTCCCGTTTCGGACGTAGAGAGAGAGGCGGCCCGCGCGCGGGTGGCGATACTCTCGCTCCGGGGCGCCACCTCAACCGGCCGAGCGGGCGCCAGTGGCGGCGCGGCCAGAGACGTTGACAGGCCCCGGGCATCGGCAACGGTGCGACGGTTGGTTCGGGTGTGATAAGGCTACCGCGAGGCGGCCCGCTCCCGCCGTCATCCGTAAACCAGAGGATGCCGGCGCGCAGGGCGGCGCAGGGTTAACCCCTCCCGTTCCGTTGGGCCGCCCCGTTCGCCCGGCATCGGCCGGCGCTTGCAACACTGCCAGGCGGCCACGCTGCTACGCGCGCCCGAGCCAGTGGCGCGGCCCGAGACCAGGCCGGCGGCAGCCTTCGCCCTCGGTTGATGCCTGCGCCGCAGCCTTGCTCGCGCAGGGTGCTGCGCGTGCCCCGGAGCGCCACCTCCGGCTGGCCCAGGCGCGGGGCGCTGACAGAGTGACCAGATACGCTGAAAGGCCCCAAGCATCGGCGAAGGTGCGGCGCCCCGCTCGGCCGTGGTAGCGCTTTGCCAGGCGGTCCCGCTCCCTCCTGTGCCCGAATGCTCGAAGACATGGATGCGTAGGGCAGTATTGGTTTCACCCCACATGTTTCATCCGGGCCGCCACCCCGCATCACCGAACAGCGCCAGGAGACCCGCCCGCGCCGATTGTCTCGTTAGGGCATGCCCTAGCGAGACGTCTCACGATCCGCTGAAACCGTCTCGCTAGAATACCCCTTGACCAGTGAGACAGTCTGCCGCTAAACGTCTTAGACCCTGGCGAGACAGGAGCCTAAGATGTTGGTCGGATATGCCAGGACTTCCACCGTGGAACAGGAAGCCGGGCTTGAGGCCCAGGCGCGCGACCTGGCCGCCGCCGGATGCGACAAGACCTTTTCCGAGCGGGTGTCATCGATCGGCCAGCGGCCCGAGTTGGAGGCAGCCATTGCTTTCATGCGCGAGGGCGACGCGTTGGTTGTCACCAAGCCCGACCGGCTCGCCCGCAGCGTCGCGGACCTTCTCGGCATCATCGCCCGCCTGGACGCAAAGGGCGTGGCGCTGCGGGTGCTCTCCATGGGCGGCAGCGAAGTGGACACGCGGACCCCGACCGGGCGCCTCATGCTGACCATGCTCGGGGCCGTGGCGGAGTTTGAGCGGGCGCTGATGCTGGAACGTCAGCGCGAGGGCATCGCCAAGGCGAAGACGGACGGCAAGTATCAGGGCCGCGCGCCGACCGCGCAGCGGCAGGGCGACACGGTGCGGCAGATGAAGGCCGAAGGCGCGAAGCCGGCCGAGATTGCCCGCCGGCTCGGGATCGGCCGGGCGAGCGTCTATCGCATCCTTGGGGCGGAGGCGGCGCCGGCTGCCTAACCGCAGGATGCAGGGGCGCCGAGCGGATCGGCGTCACCCTGGCCGGCGCGCGCCAGGTGGGGCGCGACCGGCCGGAAGGCGCAGCAGGCAGGGCCATGCCACGCCGGCAGGCAGGCGACAGGCGGGGCAGCGCACGGCGGCAGGTGGGGCACAGGCGGCATTAGGCCGGGCAGGCCAGAGCGTCGAGGATCGGCCGGGACGGGGTGGCCCGCAGGCTGGCGGCAGGCGGGGCGGCGGCCCGGCGGCAGGCAGGCGCAAGGCTGGCGGCAGGGCGGAGCGGCCTGGCGTGTCGATGGATCGGCGCCACCAGGCGGCCCGCACCTTCGCCGCCCCCCCCCCCGCACCCGGTCACCCCCACCCCCCCCGGACGCGGCGCGCACCCCCTCCGCCGTCCCGTGGTCTCACGATCGTGAAGGCTTTGGCCGGGTGACGGCCCAGAATGAAGCCCGATAGCCCCGCCAATCCCGGCGGGTGCTGGCGATCTGTGTTCCTCGCCACCTACCCCCGCGTGCAACCGGCCCGGCGGCGGCTCCGCTCCCTCCGATGGGGCGTACCGAACCAATCGCGAGCGGAGAGCGGGCGGCAGGTGGCAAGCCGCCCGCACCACCGGAGCCCCCGCCCGGCGCTGTGGCGTGCGAGCGAAAAGCGCCCGTAACCCCAAGACGGAGTGATGAAAAATATGCAACCGCATATCAGGCGGTCTGGCAGTTGCGGGTTGGTTGCAGCACCAGAAGGCCCGGAGCCATCCAAAACCCGCAAAGTGGCGGTTTACTTGGGTAAAGTGGTGGGCGCTCACGGGCTCGAACCGTGGACCCGCTGATTAAGAGTCAGCTGCTCTACCGACTGAGCTAAGCGCCCCACTGATCCGCCTTCTACCGTCCCCGCCGGCAAAGTCCAGTCCCGCCGTCTGCAACCACGACATACCTCAGTCCCGCGTCGCCCCAAATTCGACATCCCGGTGCACATGCGCTGACATCAGCAGTCCGAACCCCAGCATGACCGTCAGCATCGCCGAACCGCCGTGGCTGATCAGCGGCAGCGGCACGCCACCCACCGGGATCGCCCCGGTCACCATCGCCACGTTGACGAAGACATACAGGAAATAGTTCGTCGCCAAGCCGACTGCGAGCAACCGCCCGAACTGATGGCGGCAGCGCAGCGCGACCATGAAGGCGAAGAGCACGACCAGCGCCAGCAGCGCCAGCACGGCGATGGCGCCGACAAAGCCGAATTCCTCGGCGATCATGGTGAAGATGAAGTCTGTCTGCTTCTCGGGCAGAAAGTTCAGGTGCCCCTGGGTGCCCTGCAGAAAGCCCTTGCCCCACATGCCGCCCGACCCCAAGGCGATCTTGCTCTGGATGATGTTGTAACCGGCACCGAGCGGGTCGCTCTCCGGGTCGAGAAACGTCGTGATCCGCGCCCGCTGGTAATCATGCAGGCGGTCATAGGCGATGGGTGCGACCACCGCGCCGATCCCGGCGATGACCGCGAACTTCCACAAGCGCACGCCAGCCGCGAAAAACACCGCGCCGCCGACCATGGCGGTGATCAGCCCGGTGCCGAGGTTCGGCTGCTTCAGGATCAGCCCGACCGGGATAAGCACCATGATCGCCGGCGGGATCAGGAACAGTGGGTTGCCGACCTTTTCGTAGGACGCACGGTGAAACCACCAGGCCAGGCTGAGCACCAGCATGATCTTGGCCAGTTCGGACGGCTGCAACTGCACCGGACCGATGTCGATCCACCGCTGCGCGCCCTTGCCCACATTCCCGTGCAGCGCCACCAGCACCAGCAGTGCCACCGCCGCCAGCCAGCCGACCCAGGCAAAGCGCGCGATCAGCCGGATATCGACCAGGGCCAGCGACAGCATCAGCACGACACCGAAGCCGAAACGCAGGATGTGCTTGCTGGCATAGGGCTCCGCCGCGCCACCGCCCGCCGAATACAAGGCGATATAGCCCACCGCAGCCACGGCCGAGAGCAGCAGCACGAAGCTCCAGGGGATCAGCCAGAGCTTTTCCAGGATGCCCGTGCCCTTCTCACGCATCAGCAGGCGGCGTTCGAAGGCCATCAGCGGCTGCCTCCGAACCATGACGCGGGCCAGACGCCACGGGCAGCCACGGCCGGCGGCTCAGCAGGTGTCGTGGCTGCCGGCGGGGCAGCCGGCGCCGGAGCCGGCACGATCACCGGGGGGGCTGCCGCCTGCGCCGGCCGCGACGGGGCGGGCGGCGGTCTTGCCTCCGACACGCGCGGCGACGGCGTCGGCTGCGGCCCACCGCGCAAGCGTGTGAAGGTCTCGACCAGGATGTCCCGTGCCAGCGGCGCCGCGGCTGCCGAACCGCTGGTGCCGTGCTCGACCACCACGCTTATCGCGTATTGCGGATTGTCGTGCGGCGCATAGGCCACGAACAGCGCGTGCGGCCGCCATTCGCGCGGCATGGTCTCGACCCGGAAGCCGCGCTCGCGTTGCTCGCGACTGACGCGCCGCACCTGGGTCGTGCCGGTCTTGCCGGCCATCTGCCCGAAGCCGGCCGGCAGCCGCGACAGGCGGGCTGTGCCGCCCTCCTCGTTGATCACGGCCCACATGGACTCGCGGATCAGCCGCATGTCGCGATCCGGGATGCCCAGGCTTGGCCAGTCATCCGGCCGCCCGCCGCGAACCGAACGGCCGCCGACCGAGCGTGTCAGATGCGGCTGCAAGGCGCGGCCCGAAGCGATCCGCGCCGTCATGGTGCACAGGCTGAGCGGCGTCAGTTGGTAAAACCCCTGCCCGATCCCGTGCACCACGGTATCGCCCAGGTTCCATGGCTTGCCCTGGGCCATGCGCCAGCCGCGCGTCGGCACCACGCCGCGGCGGGTGCCAGGCAGTTCGATGTCGAGATCCACGCCGAGGCCAAAGCGGTTGGCCATCGCGGCAATCCGGTCGATGCCGGTGCGCTTGGCCATCTCGTAGAAATACACGTCGCAGGAGTATTTCAGCGCGGAGCGCATATCCATCCCGCCATGGCCATAGCGGGAATGGCAATGGAACCGGGTGTCCCCCAGGTCGTACCAGCCAGGGCAGGTCACCCTTTCCCCTGGCGAACAGACCCGCGCCTCCAGCGCCGCCAGCGCCACCATCATCTTGAAAGTGCTGCCCGGCGCATAAAGCCCGTTGGTGGCCTTGTTGATCAGCGGTGTCGCGCGGTTGGCCGTCCACTGCCGCCATTGCGCGGTCGAGACGCCGGAATTGAACACATTGGGGTCGAAAGACGGCTGGCTGGCCATGGCCAGCACCTCGCCGTTGCGGCAGTCCATGACGACGACGCTGGTGCCTTCCTCGATCCTGCCCCGCACCGCCTTCTGCAACTCGGCGTCGACGCTGATCTGCACGTCCTGGCCCTGCACCCCCTCACGGCGGTCCAGTTCCCGGATCACGCGCCCGACTGCGTTCACTTCCAACTGCACGGCCCCGGCCCTGCCGCGCAGCGTAAGGTCGTGGTGGCGCTCGATGCCCGAGCGACCGACGCGGATGCCGGGGAGCTGCAGCAGTGGGTCGCCGTCGATATCAGCCTCGGCCGGGGGCGCGACATAGCCCACCAT
>JBBQHE010000108.1:0-14181 GCA_038323655.1 Acetobacterales bacterium
GGCGGCTGCACCCCGAGGCCGAGGAAGGACAGCCCGCTTTCCAGCAGGATGATCTCGGGGAAGGCCAGGGTCATCGACACGATCAACGTCGAGGCGATGTTCGGCAGCACATGCCGCCCATAGACGCGCCAGGGCGAGGCCCCGAGCTGGCGCACCGCCGCGGCATAGCCCTGGGC
The DNA here is from genome assembly GCA_038323655.1 of Acetobacterales bacterium. Classification (GTDB taxonomy): domain Bacteria; phylum Pseudomonadota; class Alphaproteobacteria; order Acetobacterales; family Acetobacteraceae; genus Humitalea. The sequence goes on from JBBQHE010000108.1 coordinate 177, forward strand.
GCCGGCGCTGATCGCAAGACCGCGGGCGATGCGAGCGTAGCGTTCCCAGGCGTGGAAGCCGAGCAGCACGATGAACAGCGACAGCGAATTGCCGAAGAAGGCCAACACCGACAAGGCCAGGATGAGAAACGGCAGGCTGGCCGAAAAATCCACCAGCGCCAGCACCAGATGCTCCACCCAGCCCCGGAAATGCGCCGCCAAGAACCCCATGGCCGTGCCGAAGACGGCGCCGATGATGGTGGCACCGAAAGCGATCAGCAGGCTCATGCGGATCGACACGATCAGCCGCGACAACACGTCGCGCCCGAGTTCATCCGTGCCGAGCGGATGCAGCCAGGTGCCGCCGAAGCCGATCGGTGGCGACAGCCGGTTGCGCAGGTCGAGCGCGGTATAGGGAAAGGGGCTGAGCAGGTCGGCACCGAAGGCCACCACCAGCATCAGCGTGATCCAGCCCATGCCGAACAGCACGAGGGCGGGGATGGGCTGGCGACGCCGCTCCGGCGCACGCGACAGGACGAGGTCGCTCATCGTGCGACCCCCGCGCGCAGCCGCGGATCGAGCGCGCCATAGAGCAGGTCCACGATCAGGTTCGCCGTGACCATGGTCACGGCCACCAGCAGCAGGATGCATTGCACGACGGCGAGGTCGCGGTTGGCGACGGCCACCACCAGCAGACGACCCACGCCGGGCCAGGAGAAGACGCTTTCCACCACCACCGCGCCGGCGATCAGGCTGCCGACCATGAAGCCGATGATGGTGACGGTCGGGATGGCGGCATTCGGCAGGGCGTGGTTGCGGACGACCTGGGCCCAGGGCACGCCCTTGGCGCTGGCGCTGCGGATATAGGGCTGGCCGAGCACCTCCAGCATCGCCGAGCGCGTGAAGCGCGCCAGCACCGCCGCCCCCCCGACGCCCAGCGTGATCACCGGCAGGATGGCGTGGCGCCAGGATTCCTGCCCACCAGAAGGCAGCCAGCCGAGCTGCACGGCAAAGACCAGCACCAGCAGCAGCCCGAGCACGAAGGAGGGGATGGTGAAGCCCGCGACGGCCATGACCATCACCATCCGGTCGGCCAGGGAATTGCGATGCAGCGCGGCATAGACGCCGGCCGGCACGCCGAGCCCGATCTTGATCGCCAGCGCCGGCAGGGTCAGCGCCAAGGTGGCGGGAATGCGTTCGATGACCAGCACGATGGCATCCCGCCCATCGCGCATCGACCGGCCGAGATCGCCCTGCAGGATCGCGCCGAAGTAGCGAAAGTACTGCACCCAGAGCGGGTCATCGAGGCCCCAGGATTCGCGAAAGGCCGCGATCGCCTCGGGCGGCGCGTCCACGCTCATGATCAGCAGCGCGGGGTCGCCCGACAGGCGCAGCACGATGAAGGCGAAGGTCACCACCATCACGATCGTCACCGCCGCGCGCAGCAACCGCAGGGAGAGGAAACGCAGCATCAGGCAGCAGCCTTCATGTCGTCATGGGCGAGGTGGCAGGCGACCAGGCGGCCGTCGCTGGCGCGTGGCTTGAGCTCCGGGCTGACCACGCGGCACGCCGCCACCGCGACCGCACAGCGCGGGTGGAAGGCGCAGCCGGAGGGGCGGTCGGCAGGGCTCGGCGGGTCGCCCGCCAGCACGATGCGCCGGCCCTGCCGCCCGGGGGCCGGGATGGCCGAGACCAGCGCCCTGGCATAGGGATGCGCGGGGTCCTGCAACACCGCGTCTGGCTCGCCCTCCTCGACGATGCGGCCGAGGTACATCACCGCGACCCTGTGGCTGACCTGGCGCACCACCCGCAGATCGTGGCTGATGAACAGCAGCGCCATGCCGGTGCGCGCCTGCAATTCCGCCAGCAGGTTCATCACCTGCGCCTGGATCGAGACATCCAGCGCGCTGATCGGCTCATCGGCCACCAGCAGCGCGGGGTTGGTCGCCAGCGCCCGGGCCAGCACCGCGCGCTGTCGCTGCCCGCCCGAGAGTTCATGCGGGTAGCGCGCGGCCTGGTCGGGTCGAAGCCCGACCGCGTGCAGCAGATCGGCGACCCGGGCCGCGTGGTCGCCCGGGGTTGCGTGAATGACCAGCGGCTCGGCCACCTGGTCACCGATGGTGATGCGGCGATCGAGCGACCCCAGCGGGTCCTGGAAGACCAGTTGCATACGGGCACGCAGGGCCCGCCACGCCTCGGTGCCGGGCGCCGGCATCGCGGCGCCATCGAAGGCTACGCTGCCTTCATCCGGTGTTTCCAGCCCCAGCAGCAGCCGACCCGCGGTGGACTTGCCACAGCCCGATTCACCGACCAGCCCCAGGGTTTCCCCGGCGCGCAGGGACAACGAAATGCCAGCGACGGCCTCCACCGCGACGTTACGGCCGAAGACGCCGCGCCGCATGACGTAGCGGCGGACGAGGTTGCGCCCCTCCAGCAGTGTCATGCCGGAACCAGAGCGGCGCGGGCGGTGGCTTCGGCGCGGATGCAGGCGGCGCGGCGATTGGGACCGAGGCCGCGCAGCGCCGGCACCGCATCATCACAGCCCGGCACGCGCCGGTCGCAGCGGGGCGCGAAGGCGCAGCCGGGCGGCATGGCCCAGGGTTCGGGCACGCCGCCCGGAATGGCTGCCAGCGGCCGGCGCGGCCCGTCGATCGGCGGCAGGGCGCCCAGCAGCCCCTGGGCATAGGGATGCAGCGGATGGTCAAAGAGGGCTGCGGCCGGCGCTTCCTCGACAATGCGCCCGGCATACATCACGCAGACCCGGTCGCAGGTTTCGGCGACGACGCCGAGGTCGTGGCTGATCAGCACCAGCGCCATGCCGGTGTCGCGTCGCAAGGCCCCCAGCAGTTCCAGGATCTGCGCCTGGATGGTGACATCCAGCGCCGTGGTGGGTTCGTCGGCGACCAGCAGTTCCGGCTGGCCGGCGAGCGCGATGGCGATCATCACCCGCTGGTTCTGTCCGCCGGAGAGTTCATGCGGATAAGCATCGAGACGCCGCGCGGCATCGGGGATGCCGACCTGATCGAACAGCCGCCGGGCCTCGGTGCGGGCAGCAACACCGCGCAGGCCACGATGCAGGGCCAGCGCCTCCGTCACCTGCGCGCCGACCCGATGCACGGGGTTCAGGCTGCTGGCCGGGTCCTGGAAGATCATCGCGATGCGGCCGCCGCGCACGCGGTCGAGCGTGGCGGGCGGCGCGCCCAGGATCTCCTGCCCCGCCAGCCTCACGCTGCCCGAGACCTGCGCCTTGCCGGGGAGCAGCCCCAGGGCGGCAAGCCAGGTGACCGACTTGCCGCAGCCGGATTCACCGACCAGCCCGACGGCCTCGCCCATCGCCACGTCAAGGCTGATGCCGCGCACGGCGGGCTGGCCGTCGAAGCTGACGTTCAGGTCGGACAAGGACACCAGCGGGACGTCGCGCATCTCAGGCACCCCAGTTGCTGGCGCGGAAGTCCATCGCAAACGTCTGCGCCGGCTTCCAACGGAAATCCCGCCGCTTGGCGGTGAGGTTCAGGTTCTGGTGCAACACCGTCCAGGCCGGATCCTCGCGTTCGGCAATCTCCAGCATCCGCGCCCAGGCGAGGCGGCGGCGGGCGCGGTCGGTGGAGGTTTCCAACTCGTCCGACAGGTCGCCGAACTCGGCATTCTGCCATTCGCCGCCGATCCAGGCGCCGCCGTTGCGGCCGAAGTTGGGCGGGGTCTGCGACACCGGGTCGCCGAAGCCCGCGCCATTCGACCAGTCGCGGATGCCGCGCTGGGTGTCGCGCGACATGATCTGCGACCAGTTCTCGCGCATCTCGATCTGGATGTTCAGCCCGACCGCGCGCCAGCCTTCCAGCATCACCTGCGCCGTGGGCGTCTGGTTGGTGTAGTAGTTGTTCAACAGGCGATAGGGGATGGGCTCGCCCCGATAGTTGGCGGCGCGCAGCAGGCGCCGGGCCTCGGCCTGGTCGAAGCGCGGCGCGGCCCAGCCCTGCACGAAGGTTTCGCCAAAAAATTCGAACTGCAGCCCGGGCGGCACCCGGGTCTTGCCGGCGAAGAGGGCCGCCACGATCGAGTCGCGGTCGATGCTGTGGGTGATCGCCCGGCGCACCAGCGGATAGGCCAGCACGGGATGGGTCTTGTCGAAGGTCAGGATGCGGGTGTTCAGGATCGGCCCGCCGACGACTTCGTAGCGCGGGTTGCGTTCGATCGTGGCGATCTGGTCAGGCGGGATGTCGCAGGCGAAGTCGGCCTCGCCCGAAAGCAGCATGTTGATGCGCCCGGCGACCTCCGGCACTTCCATGAAGCGCAGGCGGCGCACCGGCGGACGGCCGGCCCAGTGGGCATCATGGCTTTCCAGCACCAGCATCTGGTCCGGGCGGAATTCGGCGATGCGGTAGGGGCCGGTGCCGACCGGGCGGCGCGCCCATTCGGTCCAGGACGGGGCTTCGGCGAAGCCGCGGCGCGACTTGATGACCGCGGTGCTGCGGGCCAGGCGGCCTTCCAGCGTCACATCCGGCACGCGGTTGACGAAGCGGACGGTATTGCCATCGACGATCTCGATGCGCTCAAAGCCGGGGAAGCTGCGCCGCGCGATGGCGATGGCATCGACCGGCGGCGGGCGGCCCATCGACCCGCCACCGAACATCCGGTCGGGGCCGAAGGAAAAGGCGACATCCTCGGCGGTCATCAGGTCGCCGTTGTGGAAGCGCACGCCGGGCCGCAGGGTGAACTCCACCACGTTTTCGGCAGTGCGGCGCCAGGCTGTCGCCAGCCCCGGGCGCAGCGCCATGTCGCCGGTAACGTCGGTGTCGATCAAGGGCTCGGCGAAGCTGCCGTAGATGCGGGTGCCGACATTGGACTGTTCGCGCAGCATTTCCAGCAGGTTGGAGTTGCTGATCTTCTGCACCGCGACAGTGACGGTCGGGCGCTGGTCCGCCTGGCCGATGGCGAAGCGCGGCAGCGCCGCGGCACCGGCGGCGCCCAGCAGCAGGCGGCGGGTTGCCATGTCACGCACCCCAGTTCACCGCGCGGAATTCCATCGCGAAGGCCGGCGAGGCGCGCCAGCGGATGTCGCGCCGCTTGGCGGTGAAGGTCGCGTTCTGGTGCAGCACGGTATAGGCGGGATCCTCGCGTTCGGCGATTTCCAGCATGCGGCGGAAGGCGACACGGCGGCGCGCCTGGTCGGTACCGGTCTCCAATTCGACCGACAGCCGGTTCATCTCCTCATTGGTCCATTCGCCGACCTGCTGCTGCTGGCCGTTGGGCCCGTGCTGCGCGACCAGTGAGGAAACCGGATCGTTGAACGGCGCCGAATTGGACCAGTCACGCACGGCGCGCGAAGGACTGCGTTCCAGGATCTGCGACCAGTTCTCCTTCATCTCGATCTGCACGTTCAGCCCGACCTGGCGCCACATCTCGACCAGCACCTGGGCCGTCGCATTCTGGTTCGTGTAGTAGTTGTTGAGCAGCCGATACGGGATGGGTTCGCCGCGGTAATTCGCCTCGCGCAGCAGGCGCCGGGCCAGCGCGGGGTCATAGGCCGGGACCGACCAGTCGGCCTGGAACATGTCGCCGTAGTAGGGCCATTGCAGGCCCTTCGGCACCTCCGTCCGGCCAGCCCAGAGGCTCTCCACGATCATCTGCCGGTCGATCGCATGGGTGAAGGCGCGGCGCACGCGCGCATCGCGCAGGGCTGGGAAGGTCTTGTCGAAAACCGTCAGGCGATGGTTCAGGATCGTACCGCCCTGGACCTCGAAGGCACGGTTGCGCTCGATGCCCGGGATCTGGTCGGGCGGGATGTCGCAGGCGAAGTGGTATTCGCCCGACAGCAGCCCGTTGATGCGGGAAGACACCTCCGGCACCTCGACGAAGCGGATCTGCCGCAGCGGCGGCCGCCCGCCCCAATAGTCGTCGTGGGCCACAAAGGTCAGCGACACATCGGCGCGGTATTCTGCGACCTTGTAGGGGCCGGTGGTGACCGGTTTGCGCGCCCATTCCAGCCAGGTCGCGGCTTCGTCGAAGCCGCGGCGGCTCGCGATCTCGCTGCCGAAGCGCGACAGCCGGCCTTCCAGCGTCACATCCGGCGTCGCGTTGTGGAAACGGACGGTGTAGCGATCGACCGCCTCCACCCGTTCCAACGCGGGCCAGGACCGGCGGGCCACGGCCGGCACTTCGGGCGGCAATTCGCGCCCGGCGCGCACGGGCATGGTTTCACCGATCGAAATGGTGCGGCCCTGCGCGGTCGGGCGCGTGTCGCCGAACATGCGTTCGCGGCCGAAGGAGAAGACGACGTCCTCGGCCGTCATCTCATCGCCGTTGTGGAAGCGCACGCCCTGGCGAAGGGTGCATTCCACCACGCTGTCGCTGATACGGCGCGTCTCGGTCGCCAGCAGCGGCACGGCTTCCAACTGGCCCAGCCAGTTGCGCCCGATCAGCCCTTCCCACAGCGAGGAGAAGAACACTCGCTCACCCACGTTGGACTGTTCGCGCAGCACCTCCAGCGTATTGCTGTTGGCGACTTTCTGGACCGCGACGACGATCGACGGGCGGGTATCCGCCTGGCCGATGGCGAAGCGCGGCAGGGCGAGGGATGCGCCCGCGGTCAGCAGGGCGGTGCGGCGGTGGATGGTCATGGGTGGTTGCTCCCGTTGCGTTCTTCCAATCCCTGCGGTGTCGCGCGGAAATGGGTCAGGGTTCGGTCGGCATGGCGAAGTCTCAGCGACAATGCTTTTTGGGCGTAGGTCGCGAGCGTCGCCGCATGGGCCGGGTCCTCGGCCAGGTTCACGAACTGGTTCGGATCGGCGCGCAGGTCAAAAAGCAGCGGCGGCAGGGCCGCGAAATGCACGTATTTCCAGTCAGCGTCCTGCACGACGCAGAGCGAGGAGGTGTCCATCGTCAGCCCAAGATCGCTCTCGGGGCGCGAATAATGGATGTCCCGGAAGTCATATTCGTAATGCAGAACGTCGCGCCAGTCGGGCGGCGCACCCTCCTGCACCACCGGCACCAGCGACCGCCCGTCGCAGGCGCGCGGGATGGTGCCGCCGACCCAGTCCAGGATGGTCGGCATGACATCCACGCTTTCGGTGAAGGCCTGCTCGATCCGCCCCGCGGCCTGCGGCGCGTCGGGGTCCTTGATGACCAGCGGGATGCGGAAGCTCTCGTCGAAATAGCCGACCTTGCCGAGCAGATGGTGGTCGCCGAGTTGCTCGCCGTGGTCGGAGGTGAAGACGATCAGTGTCTCCTCCCACTGCCCCGTCTCATCCAGGTAGGCGAAGACGCGGCCGAGGCAGTCGTCCACCTCCGAGATCATCCCCGCATAGGTCGCCCGCATCTGCGCGACCTCGGCCTCGTCCAGATCGGCCGAGGCACCGCCGGCGCGTTCGAAGAAGGAGGATTGCCGTGTGCTGCGCAGATAGAAGTCGAGCAGCGGATGCTGCGCCGCCTCCTCAGCCACCGTACCGGCGCGCACGGGCTTCGGCATGTCGCCCGGCGCATACATCGCGTGATAAGGCGCCGAGGCGACGAAGGGCGGATGCGGGCGGTAGTAACCAAGGTGCAGGCACCAGGGTTTTTGGCCCCGGCCTTTCAGATACGACAAGGCGCGATCGGTGAAGAAGGCGCTATCGGACAATTCGGCCGGCACACGTGCCGGGCGGTCGGTGGCCCCAGGAGCGGCGTCATCGCCTTCCGGCAACCAGACATCGGCGCGCCGCTCGGGCAGCGCAAAACCCTTGTGCGCGAGCCAGCCGAAATAGCCCTCCATGTCCGGCTCGAAGGCACCGACGCTGCGGAAGCCGTCCATCAGGTCGCCCAGCGTGGTGAAGCGCGGGTCGCGCGGCCCGGTCGTGCGCGGGTCGGGCGTCGTGGTGGTGTAGCCGATCAGCGCGGGGTCATAGCCCGCAAGACGCAGCGCGCGGCCAAGGTTCATGTGCCGCGCATCCAGCGGCACGGTGTTCTGCACCGCCCGGTGGTTCATCAGGTAAAGCCCGGTCAGCAGCGAGGCCCGGGCCGGGCCGCAGGGCACGCAGGTGGTGACATGATTGGCGAAGGTGACGCCCTCGCGGCACAGCCGGTCGATGTTCGGCACCTTGAGGAAGTTGGCACCCAGTACCGGCATGAAGTCGGCCCGCCATTGGTCGACGACGATCAGAAGCACATTGCGGCGCGTGGCCATGCGGGTTTCCCAACAGGAGAAACGCTCGGCTACGCCAGTTGCATGGCCCGGGAATGACGCCTCGGCGACAGATCGGTGACGGCGACCGCCCGGGGCGCAGGCGCCTCGGACTGCGGCGCCGGCGCCTCAACAACCAGCCCAGGTCATCCCGCGTCCCGGAAGGGTTGGGTCAGCAACCGGTCCAGCCGCTGTTCACCGGCGGCGCGGAAGGCCGGCAGGCCGATGGTCAAGCCCGCGCGCCCGGCCGCGGGTTCAGCGCGATAGGTGCCGAAGAGTCGGTCCCACCAGGCGAGGCAGAAGCCGAAGTTGCTGTCGGTTTCGTCCCGCAGCACCGAATGGTGCACCCGGTGCATGTCGGGCGTGACCAGCACGCGCCGCAGCCTGGCGTCCAGCACGGGCGGCAGGCGCAGATTGCCGTGGCTGAACAGCGCCGTCGCGTTCAGCAGGATCTCGAACACCAGCACCGCGACCGCCGGCAGGCCGAGTGCGACCACCACGGCGATCTTGATCGCCATGGACAGCAAGATCTCGATGGGGTGGAAGCGCAGCCCCGTGGTCGTGTCGAATTCCGTATCGGCATGGTGCATGCGATGCAGCCGCCACAGCCAGGGCACGGCATGAAAGACCCGGTGCTGCAGGTAGATCGCGAGGTCCAGCAGCAGCACGCCCGAAGGCACCGCAAGCCAGAACGGCAGGCCGGCGAACAGCCCCACCCCCTGCCCTTCCGCCCAAAGTGCCGCCCCCACCGCCGCCACCGGAAACACCAGCCGCACCAGCAGCGAATCGATGGCGATGATGCCGAGATTGGACGACCAGCGCCGCGTCCGCGCGACCGGCTTGCGCCAGGGCCACACCAGTTCCGCCAGGGCCACGCCGGCGAAGATCGCGGCAAAGGCAGCAAGGCGGATGATCGGTTCCTGCGTCAACATGCTGCAGGTATGCGCAGCCCCGAGCGCGCCACAAGCCTTCCCTGCCCGCCGCCGGCCCCCATCTGCGGTGCATGAACGACAAGCTGACCATCTACTACGACGGCGCCTGCCCCGTCTGTTCGGCCGAAATCGGCCTCTATCGCCGCCGCCCGGGGGCCGAGGCGCTGCATTTCGTCGATGCCGCCGCCTGCGCGCCCGAGGCCCTCGGCCCCGGGCTCACGCGCGACGCGGCGCTGGCGCGCATCCATGTGCGGGACGCGGCGGGGCGGACCGAGAGCGGCGCCCGCGCCTTTGCCGCCATCTGGCGCCGCCTGCCCGGCTTCCGCTGGCTGGGCGCATTTGTGGGCCTGCCCGTCGTTGCCCCGCTGGCGGAGTTGGGCTACCGCGGTTTCCTCCGCATCCGGCGGCTCTGGCGCGGCTGATCGCGGCGGGCCGCCACGGCACAGGACCGCCCGCATGTCCGAGGCTTCTTCGCGTGCCCAAAAATCCGCCCAGGCCAACCGGCCGACCTCGGTCGCCTTCCTGCAGGATCTGATCCGGTTGCAGCCGCAGGGCGAAGCCGCGGTGCAGGCCCGTGTCGCCGCCGAGTTCGAGAGCCTGGGCTGCGAGATCTCCCGCCTGCGCTACCAGCCGGCCGAGGTGCCGATGAAGCTGGAATTCGCCGCGGCATCGGCCCAGGCGGCCGAGGAACGCGAGGCGGTGACCGCGACCCTGCGCGGCACGGGCGGCGGGCGCAGCCTCATCTTCTTTGGCCACCCCGACGGCGAGCCCATCGCCGGGACCGACACCTGGACCCACGACCCCTTCGCCGCGACCATCGAGGCGGGAAGGATGTATGGCTGGGGCATCGCCGATGACCTGGCCGGCATCGCCACCATGACCGAGGCGGTGCGCGCGATCCGGGCCGCGGGGCTGACCACCAGGGGCGACGTGATCCTGACCAGCACGCCCAGCAAGCGCCACGCCCGCGGCGTGCATGCGGTGATGCAGGCCGGGCACCTGGCGGATGCCGCGATCTACTGCCACCCGGCCGAATCGGGCGTCGGCATGCGCGAGGTGAAGACCTTTGCCAGCGGCCAGTTGGAATTCCGCGTCACCGTGGCGGGCGCCGAACCGCCGACGTCCGAACCGGGGCACACTGCCTTCGCGCATCTGGCCGTGAACCCGCTGGACAAGGCGATGCTGGTCATCGCGGCGCTGAAGGCGCTGGATGCGTCGCGCTCCGCGCGGGTCAAGCATCCGTCGCTTGAGGCCGCGGTCGGGCGATCCACGAACCTGTTCATCACCTACCTGTCCTGCGGCGCGCCGCACAAGTTCAGCCGCACGCCGCAGTCGGCGACGCTGGGCGCGGCCCTGTCCTTCCCGCCCGGCGAGGCGATGGCAGATGTGCAGGCCGAGGTCGCCGCCGCCATCACCGCTGCGGCCGCCGCCGACCCCTTCCTGGCCGACCACCCGCCGGTGCTGGACTGGCACGCCGGCGTCACGGGCGCCGAGGTGCCGGAAAGCCACCCGCTGTTTCAGGTGGTCAGCGCCGCGGTGACGGCGGTGACCGGCCAGGCGCCCTTTATCAACCCGCTGCACACCTCATCGGACATCCGCAACCCGATGGTGCAGCAAGGCATCCCCTGCGTCGGGCTGGGGCCGCTCTGCGGCGACCTGACCCAGACCGGGCGGCACGACGAATGGGTGGATGTGGAAGACTGGCTGAAGAACGTGGAGGTGGCAGCGGCGACCATCGCTGATTGGTGCGGCACCACGGGGTAGGCTGCGGCCGGGGCGCGGTTGCTGCCCCGGTGCCAATCGAGGCCGCCAATCGAGGCCTCCGGTCGAGGCCTCCGGTCGAGGCCGCCAGTCGAGGCCTTGGGCCCAGGCTTTCGTCCATCGGCAAAGCCGACGCCGGCAACGTTGTCCCCGCATCCTTGGTGCATTTGCGTCCGGGCCACGGGCCTGCATCGGTCGGCGTCATGACCCCCCACCGGCGCCGGAGGTCACCATGCCAAAGCGCGCTTCCAGCACGGCGAGGTCGGCCGGGTCGGCGAAGCCGATACGCCCCGCGGCGACCGCCAGGCCTGCGTGGCGCAGCAGCGCCGCCCTTCGCGCCCCGCAGGTCTCGACCGCCAGCACGCGCCCGAGCGTCTCCAGCAGGCGGATCAGCACCGCCGGCGATCCCGCAGCGCTTTGCCGGATCATGTGGAACATGGCGTCGCACAGGCCGCCGTAGTCGGTGACCTCGCGGTAGACCACCAGCCGGCCGGCACGCACCACCCCGGGCTCGGGCAGGCGGCGCGGCACGATGTCGCACAGCACCGCGCCCAGCCGGTCGAGCACGGCAATCGCCGTAAAGGGGTCGTTGATGCCAGGTGACAGCGCCCGCAGGGCAATCTCGACCAGGTGCCGCACCGAGAACTCCAGGTCCTGCCGCTCCGCCTGGCGAGCGCCGACGGAGAAGGCGCCACGCACGGCCGCCGCCGCGTCGTCACCGCCGGCTCCGCCGACCAGTTCCGCCGCGGCTGCGCCGGGGAAAAGATAGTCGCCCGGGCGCACGCGCAGCACCACGACTGCGCCCGCCGCTTCGGCCCAGTCGGCCAGACCCGCCTCGTCGATCGCGCGAAGATAGCCCTGCCCGGGCAGGACCACGGGCACCCCGCGCGGCGCGCAGGCAGTCGCCGTTGCGGCCGGCTGGCCGCGATCCAGCCGCGCGATGGCGGCGGTCAGTTCCTGGTGGACGGCGTCGATCACCGTCTCCACGTTGATGCCGGTGGCCACGTGGTGCACGAACCACACGAGCGTCCCCACGCAGAGCAACGCCAGGAGCAGCGCGCCGGTAACGCCCAGGTGCGGCACGAAAGCCGCCTCGTCGATGCCACGGACGGTGCGCAGCACCACCAGCGCGAAGACGAAGGTGCCGAGGAAGATGCCGAGCGCAATCTGGTTGCCGCTGTCGCGCACGAAGTTGCGCAGCAGCCGCGGTCCCATCTGGCCGGAGGCGAGCGACAGTGCCGCGACCGTGATGGAGAAGGTGGTCCCCGCGACACCGATGGAGGAGGCGGCGACCGTGCTCAGCAGCGCACGCGCGCCCGCCTCGCCCCCGCTGTAGAGCCAGGCCGCCGGCACCCCGGGCAGGTTCGTCGCGGTCTGCTCGGCCAGGATGGCCGCTTCGCCGAGCAGGACCCCGCCCAGGACCAGGCCGGCCGGCCGGATCCAGAAGACGTCGCCCAGCGCCTCCAGCCGGTCGCGCAGGCGGCCGTTCATGGCGGGCCCCGGCGCGGCTTCGGCGCCCGCCCCCGGCCGGTGCCCAAGGCGCTGAAGGCGCCCGAGGCATGCATGGACGGCGGGCTGTCCAGCCCCGGTGCCGGAGGCAGAAAGCGCCAGGCCAGCGTGACAAGCCGCGCCCCCGCAACGCATGGCAAAGCTGCCGCAGGCCCGCGGGCGCGCGCGTGCCGGGGCGGCGCGCCGGGGCTCGCGGAGGCGCGGCCCAGGCCCGGCAGGCCTGCCGCAACAGGGGCGCAGCGACCCGGTCTTGCATCGAACATCGCGTGATCCTGGCGTGACGGAAGACGAACGCCGCCGGCGAAGGAAGGTTATCGGCGGCCACGCCCGCCGCCATCCCAAGCGGGATCGCCATGCCTGGGGCCAAGACCGCCGCCCTGCCCAGGCGCCAACGTGACCGGGCGGCGATGCGGCCCCGTTGCCCCGCACCGCGGCGGGCGCCACAAGGCGTGATGGTCGATCTGCTCGCGGCTTATGGCGGCTGGACGCTGCTCACCTTCTGCCTGGCCGGCGCGATCATCGGCCTGGTCGGCGGCTTGCTCGGTATCGGCGGCGGCGTCATCGCCGTGCCGCTGCTGCTGGAGGTCTTCGCCCACAGCACGTCATCCGATGCCGATCGTGCCGCGTTGGCGATCGGCACCGCCCAGGCCGCGATCCTGCTGTCCTCGGTCGCCGCGGCAACCGGGCATGCGTCGGCCGGTACCATCGACCGGTCCATCTTGCGGGCCTGGATGCCGGCCATCGTCGCCGGCGCCTTGCTGGGGCTGGGCCTGGCGCCGCTGATCCCGGCGTCATGGTCCGTTGCGATCTTTGCGACGGTTGCGATCCTGCTTGGCATGCAGATGATCGCGGGCCGGCGTGGTGTCCTGGCATCGACCCTGCCGAAGCCGCCGGTCGGGTGGCTGCCCCCGGCCGTCATCGGCGCCCTCTCCGCCGGGCTTGGCATCGGCGCGGGGACGTTGAGCGGCCCGGTGCTCGGGCTGTTCAACACGCCGCTGCATCGCGCGGTTGGCGCGGGCGCGGTGTTCAACCTGGTCGTGGCGGTGCCCGCGACGCTTGGCTTCGCGGCGCTTGGGCATGCACGCCCCGGCCTGCCGCCCGATACCATCGGCTATGTCAGCCTGAGTGCGGCGGCGCTGCTGGCCGTGCCGGCCATCCTTGTGGCACCGCTGGCCGCGCGGCTTTCGACCAGGGTGCCGGTGCCACTGCTGCGCCGGCTCTTTGCCCTCTGCCTGTTCGCCATCGCCGCGCGCGCGCTGTGGTGGGCCAGCCGGTGACGCGGGGCAGCCCAGGCTTGCGGCCGAATGGCCTGGAATGGCACCGCCCCCTGGCGCCGTCGCCAGGCAAGGCCGGCGGCGCAGGTATGGGCGGTTTCAGGCCGCACCGGACGCGCGGCGGCTGCCTTGCGGCGCAGAGGTCTGCGCGGGGCGCGACGCCCGCCTCAAGCCGCGCCCGCCCCCGCCAGGATCGCGGCAAAGCCGGCATCGCGCAGGTCCTCTGAGAAGGCGGGATAGGCCGTGGCCAGCCGCCGCGGCCAGCCGGCGATCAGGCGCTGCACGGCGGGGTCGGGCCGGAAGCTCACCAGCGGGGCGCCGCCCAAGGCCGCCAGCGCATCCTGGCCCGAGACCGACAGGCTTGGCACATGCAGCACCCGGGCCGGCAGGTCCCG
>JBBQHE010000109.1:0-14151 GCA_038323655.1 Acetobacterales bacterium
GGACCGGCTGAGCCTGCGGATCGAGGTGCTGGAACGCCTGGTGGCCCGGCGCGAACGTGTCTTCAGCCAGATCTCCGACCTGTTCGGCGACCGCGGCGGACATGCGCGATGACCAGCCAGCCGGTGCGCAACGCGATGAGCGTGGATGTCGAGGACTGGTTCCAGGTGCAGGCCTTCGCGGGGTCGATCAGCCGCACCGATTGGGATGGCCTGGCACCCCGCGTCGGCGCCAACACCAGCCGGGTGCTGGACCAGATGGCCGCGGCCGGGGTGAAGGCGACATTCTTCACGCTTGGCTGGGTGGCCGAACGGCATGGCGCGTTGATGCGCCGCATCGTGGCGGAAGGGCATGAACTCGCCAGCCACGGCTTTGGGCATGAACGGGTCGATGGTATCGGCGAGGACGGGTTCCGCGCCGATATCCGCCGCGCCAAGGCGGTGCTGGAAAACGCTGCCGGCACGCCGGTCACCGGCTATCGCGCGCCGACCTTTTCCTTCGGCGCGCAGTCCACGCCCTGGGCGCACCGCGTGCTGGCCGAGGAAGGCTATGCTTACAGCAGTTCGGTCTTCCCGATCCGGCACGACCTGTATGGCCAGGCCGATGCGCCGCGCGGCCCGCACCGGCCGCAGCCCGATGGCGTGGTCGAACTGCCGATGACCACGCTGCGCGTCCTCGGCCGCAACCTGCCCTGCGCGGGTGGCGGCTGGTTCCGCTTGATGCCCTATGGCGTGTTTCGGGCCGGGCTGCGCCGGGTGAACACGGTCGAAGGCTGTGCAGGCACCTTCTACTTCCACCCCTGGGAAGTGGACCCGGGGCAGCCGCGCGTGGCCGACGCCCGCCGCCTGTCGCGCTTTCGCCACTATGCGCGGCTGTCCAGCATGGCGCGGCGGATCGACCGCCTGCTCGGCGACTTCGCCTGGGGCCGCATGGATGACGTGCACGCCGCGGCGATTGCGGCGCGGCCGGGGGTGGCCTGAATGGCGATGCGTGTCCGTGTTCTTGACGATATCTCCTGCGCCGCCTGGGACGCCTTCGTACAGGCGACGCCCGAAGCGACCTTCTTCCACCTGTCCGGCTGGCGCCGGGTCATCGCCGAGGCTTTCGACCACGAGACCCACTACGCTTTCGCGGAACAGGACGGCGCGATCGTCGGCGTGCTGCCGCTGGCGCGGATGCGCACGCGGCTGTTCGGCGATGCGCTGATCTCCACACCCTTCTGCGTCTACGGTGGGCCGGTTGCGGTCACCGCCGAGGCCGCCGCCGCGCTGGAAGACCACGCCCGCGCGCTGATGCGCCAGATCGACGTGCCCTGCCTGGAGTTCCGCCGCCAGCATAGTCCCGATCCGGGCTGGACCGAACGCCCGGCGCTGCACGCCACCTTCCGCCGCGCCATCACCGGCGATGCCGAGGCTGACCTGAAGGCGGTGCCGCGCAAGCAGCGGGCGATGATCCGCAAGGGTATCCAGAACGGGCTGACCTCGGTCAGCAACGGCGATGTCGCGACGCTTTTCTCGGTCTATGCGCAGAGCATGCTGAACCTCGGCACGCCGGTCTTCTCGCGGCATTATTTTCGGCTGCTGGCCGAAGCCTTCCCCGACGCGCATGACGTGACGACCGTGCTGCACGAGGATCGTCCCGTCGCCTCGGTGCTGAACTTCCACTTCCGCGACGAGGTCCTGCCGTATTACGGCGGCGGCACGCGCGCGGCACGCAGCCTCGCGGCGAATGACTTCATGTACTGGGAGGTGATGCGCCGCGCCGGCGCCGAACGCGGCGCCAGGCTGTTTGACTTCGGCCGCAGCAAGATCGGCACCGGTGCCTTCGCCTTCAAGCAGAACTGGGGATTTACCGCTGAGCCGCTGCATTACTGCACCCTGCTGCGGCCCGGTGCGCGGCTGACCGAACACAATCCCAGCAATCCGAAATACCGGTTGCTGATCGCGGCCTGGCGTCGGCTGCCGCTGAGCCTTGCCAATCTGCTGGGGCCGCCCATCGTGCGCGGCCTGGGCTGACCGCGATGCGCCGCCGCCTGCTGTTCCTGTGCCACCGCATTCCCTATCCGCCGGACAAGGGTGACAAGATCCGCGCCTGGCACATGCTGGAACACCTGGCGCGCGACTGGGATGTGGACCTCGGCTGCCTGGTCGATGACGCGGCGGACCTCGCGCATCTGGCGCATCTGCGGCGCGTCTGCGCCGAGGTGTTCTGCGTACCGACCGGCACACGGATGCAGGCCGGCCTGCGTGCGCTCACGCAACTGCGACCTGGGCTGCCGCTGACGCTGGGCTGGTTCCACGCGCCGAGCCTGCGCGCCTGGGCGGCGCGCGGCCTGGCGGCCGGGCGCTACGACGCGGTCTTCGTCTATTCCGCCGCCATGGCACCCTATGCGCTGCAGACCGGACCTGGCGCGCCACCGCTGCGCATCCTCGACCTGGTGGATGTCGATTCCGAAAAATGGCGGGCCTACGCCGCCGGTGCCCAGGCGCCGATGCGCCAGGTCTGGCTGCGCGAGGCACGCACCCTGCTGGCCTTCGAGGCCCGGATGGCCGCGACCTTCGACCACACGATCCTGGTGTCCCGCCCTGAGGCGACGCGCCTGGCTGAACTCGCCCCCGGCGTCGCCAGCCGGCTGGACTTTGTCGAGAACGGCGTGGACCTCGCGCGCTTCGACCCAGCCCATGGCCTCGACGATCCTTATGGCGGCGATCCTGCCGCCCTGGTCTTCACCGGCGCCATGGATTACCGCCCGAATGTCGAGGCGGTGGCCTGGTTTGCGACCCAGGTGCTGCCGCTGCTGCGCCAGGGCGCCGGCACGGGCCCCAGTTTTCACATCGTGGGCGCCAAGCCATCGGCGGCGGTCCTGGCGCTGGCCTCCTTGCCCGGGGTGCGGGTCACCGGAAGGGTCGCCGATACCCGCCCCTATCTTGCGCATGCGGCGGTGGCGGTGGCGCCGCTCGGCATCGCGCGCGGCATCCAGAACAAGGTGCTGGAAGCGATGGCGATGGGCCGGCCGGTCGTGGCCTCGGCGGCGGCCTTCGAAGGCGTGCGCGCTACCGCGGGGCGGGACATCCTGGTGGCGGATGGCGTGGAAGCGACCGTCGAGGCGGTGTCGCAGGTCCTGCGTGGCGCGCATCCGGGCCTGGGACCCATGGCGCGTGCCGCGATGCGGCGCGGGCATGATTGGGCGGCGACGCTGCGGCGGCTCGATGCCCTGTTGCCGCGGAGCAGCCGCCACGACGCTGCGGCATGAGCGCGACGATCGCCCGGCCCGTTGCCCTCTCCGCCCCGGCCATCTCGCTGGCCGGCGTGCTGGTGCTGCTGGCCTTTGCCTTCCGCGCGGAAGCGGTCGCGGCGGTTGATACCTGGGATCGCTCGCTGGCCTATACGCACTGCTGGCTGGTGCTGCCGGTGGCCGCTTATCTCGCATGGAGCCGGCGGCACGGCCTGGCCGGCCTGCGGCCCGCGCCGTCCCTGCTTCTGGCGCTGCCGGCCGTCGGCCTGGCCTTCGCCTGGCTGGTGGCGGAACGGCTCAGCATCATGGAGGGGCGGCAACTCGCGGCGATCGGGCTTGTGCAGGTCTCCGTGGTGGCGTTGCTCGGCTGGCGTATTGGCCGGGTCATGGCGGCGCCACTCGCCTACCTGGTTTTCCTGGTGCCCTTCGGTGCCTTCCTGGTGCCGGCGCTGCAGGATGTGACCGCCGCCATCATCCTGCTCGGCCTGCGGGTGGCGGGCATCCCGCACTACGCCGATGGGTTGGTGATCCAGATCCCGGCGGGGACCTTCCTGGTGGCGGAAGCCTGCGCCGGGCTGCGCTTTGTCGTGGCTTCGCTCGCTTTCGGCGCCCTCTATGCCGTGACGATGTTTCGCACGGCGGGGCGGCGGCTGATCGTCCTGGTCCTTGCGATCGTCGTGCCGGTGCTGGCCAATGGGCTGCGCGCGCTCGGCATCGTGCTGATGGGGCATTGGCTTGGCAGCGCCGAGGCGGCGGCGACCGATCATGTGGTCTATGGCTGGGGCTTCTTCACCCTGGTGATCCTGTTGCTCATCGTCGCGGGCCTGCCGTTCCGGCAGGACGAGGCGCCCCGGGCGTCGCCTGCCGCGACGGGCGCGTGGCGCGGCGCTCCGTCGCTGGTTGTGGTGATCCTGCTGCTGCTGCCGGTCGGGCTGGCCATGGCCGGCCGGCAGCAGATGGAGGGGCCGCAGGCCGGCGCCGTATCCCCGGTCGTCGCCGCGCTGGCGGCACCTGCCGGATGCGTGGCGGTCGCCGGGGGAAGCCTGGATTGCGGGGGGCAGCCGGTGTCTGGCCGCCTGCTGGTGTTTCCGGTCAGGGCCGCCTGGTCCGCCATCGTCGCGGCGGAAAACGCCGCGGCCGGGCGGGGCGATGAGGATGTGACCTTTGGCGTGACCTCCGCCAACGCCGTCTGGCGTGTGCGCCACGGCCAGGGGGACGCGCCGATGGTTGCGATGGCGACCTGGCTGGATGGCCGGACGGCCGGTGGCGGCGTGCGAAGCCGCGCGACCCATGCCTGGAACGGCCTGCGCGGTGTCGGCGGCAGCCCTGTGCTGGCGATCATCACGCTGCAGCCGAAGCCCGACCAGCGCGATGCGGCGACCGATCGCCAATCGGCCGAATTGATACGGCGTGTGATTGCGGCCCAGGCGGCGGGCATGGTTGAAAACGCGATAATACTGTCAACGCAACAACTTATGGTTGTCACCTCATCTTACACGATGACACCAGCGTCAGCGGCGCCTGTTATAACACGTTGAATATATTTGCTAATTTCTGTGGCACCAAAGATGCATAAGGTGGTGTCGGCGTGTACTTCTGCTTCGCCACCCAGCCCAAGGAATACCCCCGATGCGCAAATTCCTGACCACCGCCCTCGTCCTGGCCGGAGCCGTCTTCATGACGGCCACCGCCCAGGCCGCGCCGAGCCTCGCCTTCCGCGCCTATGAAGACGGCGTCCTGCTGCCCGGCCTGTCGGCCACGTCGAACACCGGCCTGCTGGTCCAGGGCGGCAGCACCGCCAACTTCAGCGTCGTCACCGGCTTGGTGACGGGTGCGCCGATCCTCGATGTGCCGTCGCTGGTCGCGCAGACCACGACCGTCTCCACGACCGGCAGCTTCACCGGCAGCCATCTGATCCGCCTGGAGTTCTCGCAGATCGGCGTGCCGAGCATCAGCGCCGGCGGCCTCTTCGCCCGGCTCGCCAACACCCTGACCGCCAATCTGCTGGTCAATGGTGCTGCCATCTCCAACGTGACCATCTCGAACTATGCCGATGCGGCGAACGCCCTGTTCGGCACGTCGACCCTGCTGGCCTCGGCGACCTACAACGGTCCCGGCGCCTTCTCCTCGGGTGAGATCATCGCGAACTTCGCCGCGCCGAACACGCTGTTCTCCGAGACGATCGTGATCTCTGCCCTGTTCACGGGTGGGAACGCCACGCTGAACGCCAGCTCGCAGATCGTGGCGGTGCCGGAACCGGCCTCGCTCGCCCTGTTCGGCACGGCGCTGCTGGGCCTCGGCCTGCTGCGTCGCGCCCGCGGCACCAACCGGGCGTAACGCAAAATCCCCGATCCGGCGGTGACGCCGGATCGGGGATCAGGGTGAAAGAACGCCAAAGCGTGCCATCCGTCATGAATGGCACGCGTTGGTCTTCACGGGGTTGAGGCGATGCAGATTGAGGCGGGCTGGTCAGCCCTCGTCGGACAGGCCGACGTGCCGCTGATAATGCGCCGCCATCATGCGCGCGACCGCCAGCAGGGCGGTTCGGTGACGCGGGTCGGTGATGCCGCTGAATACCCGGATAAGGTCGACGATATCGTCGTCGGACGCTTCCGGCGCCACGGGTCTGGCGGGCACCTGGGCGGCGCCTGCGGCAATCAGCACATCGGGCCGCACGCCGAGCGCATCGGCGATGGCGATCAGGCGGCTGGCGGCGATCCGTGTTGCGCCCGTCTCGTACCGGTGCAACTGCGCGCCGGTCACGCCCACGGCGCTGGCCAGCACCTTCAGCGTCTTGCCCTGGGCCCGGCGCAACCGGCGGACCTCGCGGCCGACATCGGTGTCCGACCGAACCGGCCCGCGGTGATGATGGGGCGATGCATCGGCCGCGTCGGAGGATGCGGGCAGGTGGGGTGCGGGGTTCGTGACCAGACGAATGACCGGCGACAGCACGGCCGGAACCGACTTGATGTCCAGAATGTCGTGGGCAAGGCGCTTGGCGCTTCCATACTCATGTGGAGATGCGGACATGGTTCTTCTCCGGGCGGGGAAAGCGACGGCGGGTGCGAAACGCCGACGCTCTTGGGTGCCCCGTTGAAACGCGGTCGGAGCGAAACGGAAAGGAATCTTCGGAGTGGCTTTGCGAAAATGCAGGGCTGTCTCAATTTTGCGCTTTGAGACTGTGAAAAAAGTTGCACCCGACAGAGGGCCGTGGCCGCGTCGGCGTCAAAAAAATCCGCGGTTGAGCCCAAAAAATCTGGGGAATTCTGTCGATCTTCATGCATACGTTACGATCAACGTCGTATCTCGCCGCAGTAACACGGGGTAAACGATCACGTTTTTGTGAACTGACATTTGCGAAATTTGCATGCGGCAAAGCCTCAAAAAGCGACGTCATGCCTGATTTACGAGACATATTGCGCAGCAGGACCGCCGACTCTCGCAGGTCAGCGGCCTTGACCAGCCTGCGCCAGGGCCAGCGCCATGGCGAGTGCCAGGGTGTTGGCCAGGGTCTTCAGGTAATGCACATCGGCATCGCCATCGCCCGAGCGCGCGATGCCTTCGGCCCCGAGAACGCCCAGCCCGCCGATCATCACGTGTATCTGGCGCCCGGCGGGATGGTCGGTCAGCCCTGCTTCGGCGGCCGGGCCAGGCGCCGTGCGCAACGATCCACGTGCAAAGACCTCTCCTGCGGGCGATCCGGGCCCGACCGGCAGGTCGTGGCTGGCCCGGGCCCCTTCGGCCAGGCCCACGCCGGCCCGCAGCCGCAGCATGCCTGACGCCGGGTCATGCCAATGGATGGTTGCCGCAGGCGCCTCCAGTCCTTCGGACGCCAGGCGGGCTGCTTCCTGCACCAGCGCCTCGGGCGGCCCGCCACGCAGCGCGAGGCTGCCGAAACCCGCGGCCAATGCCTGCTGCCGGCCGCGCCGGCGCAGCGTGGCGGCCGGGCCGGGCGGATCCATCGCCGGGCGCGGCAATGGCGCCGGCGCCGCGGGCGATGCGGGGCGCGGCGCGCCACCCGCGGCGGCGGGCGGGGCCGATCGGTCGTGGCGCGCCTTGTACCGCTCCCAACCGCCGAGCAGTGCCGCGAGTTGCTGATCGGGCGGCGCCTGGCGCTGGCGCAGACCACGCAGGGTTTCGCGCAGCGCCAGGACCGAATCGCCCTCCGGCAGGTTGGCGCCGGTCTCCAGTGCCTTGAGGAAGCGCTCGCCGATCGCCGGGTTGTCGCGTTCGATCACGAAGGCGCCGTAGCCCATGACCGACGCCCGCCCGAAGGCCAGCATGCGCCGCGCGAAACCGCGCAGGGCCAGCAGGCGTGGAAAGTCGGCCAGGATCTGCCGCAGTTCTGCCGCCGTGGCCTTTTTGCCGCGCGTGAACGGCCCTCGGCGTTCGTTCTGCCACAGCAGTTGGGCCATGGCGGCGGCCAGCGCCTGGTCACCGAAGGCGGCGGTGCCTTCCTCCACGGCCGGGGCGCGCCGGGCCTGGGTGTCATAGGTGCCGAATGCGGCATCCGGCAGGCCGCGCAGAACCGGCACCGTGATGACGCTGCGCGCCGCGACCACGGCCAGCAGGCGGTGCTGCCCGTTCATCAGGCGGCCGCTGGCCGACAGGCAGATGGGTTGGGCATTGGCCAGCCAGCGCCCCGCCGCCATGTCGCGCGCCAGCGCCGCCACGTGGGTCTTGATGAAGCCCCGGTCGGCGATGTTCAGCGCGAGATACTGGCGCGCCCGGGCCACATCGATCGCCTCGTGGGTGACCACGACCGCGTCGAAGTCGGGGGTTGCCGGCTTCGGCGGTGCTGGCAGCGCGAGCCCCGGATACCCCACGAGGCGCGGGAAAGCCTCGGCCGGTGTCGTGCCGACCGCCTGTTCCGCCCAGTGCAGGCGCGCCAGCGCCGTGCCGGCGACCTGGGCGTTCAGCGCCTTGATGGTCAGCGCCAGGAGCACCGTCCGGCTGACGGCCAGCGGCGCAGCCTCGGCAGCATGGTCCAGTTCCACCCGCAGCATCGCGGCCGGTTCGCCGGGCGACAGGGCTTCCGGATGGGCCAGCGCCCGCAGCAGCCGGTCGGTCTTCGCCGCATCGACCTTGCGGCCCATGAAGAGAATGGCTGCCCGCACCGGCTCGGGCAGTGGCGAGTCCCGCATCCGCAGGCTGGCCACGACCGCAGCCTCGATCTCCGGGTTGGCGCGTACCGCCCGGACGATGACATCGGGGGGGGAGGGCTGGGCCGCAGACCACCCCGCCGTCCATTCGGCGTAGCGCAGCAGCAGGCCGGCCACCGCCATCTGCGCACGGGCATGGTGCACACCCTCCAGGCCCAGTGTGCCTGACAGCGTGCGCTTGCGATGCTGATCGATGGTATGGGCCACGGTGTCGTTCACGCCGCGGGCGACAAAGCTGGGGAAGGCGACATCCGCGTCCACGCAGGCCATCAGGCGCTGCACGCCGTCCAGCAGCACGCTGGTGCGCGATACGACGATCGGGGCGCCGTTCAGGATCCAGGCCCCCGCCCGCATGTCATTGGCATAGACGGCCGTCACACCCGGATTGCGCTCCGACCGGGCGCGCCTCAGGCCAAGCAGCCTCTGGGCGAGCGCCGGGGTGACCATCTCCGCAGTATAGGTGTAAGCCGGCGATCCAGGCTCCCGCGCCTCAGAGGCGCCGTGACCGTCGGTACGGGCTTGCATGGGCGGGCTTCCACGCAGTGTTGGAACAATCAGCTCAACCCCCAACCCTTGCGGTGGCACATGGATCCGATAAGGGCCCAACGCACGCGAGGCCCTCCGGTTTCATTCCGCTTTTACTCTAGCATAAATTTAACGTCGCATCGCTGTCCTGGTAGAGCGACGCCTGCTGCTGCCGGTCGATGCCGTCGAGCAAGACGGGCTGCACGTGCAGGTTGCGATCAAGCCCCGCCGGCCAGTCGAGGAAGGTCGCGGCATCGTCATTGCCGCGCCTGGCCGCCGCGATGGCGGTCGGGGCGACGTGATCCCGTGGCCAGGGCGGCAGCGCGATACCGGTGCCGTCGTCGCCCGGCACCCAGCCCTGCGCCTTGCCCGGCTGAGCGGTCCCAAGCGGGATCTGCGCGACCAGCCAGGCCCGGTTCGCGGCCAAGACATCGGCGAAGGCGCCCTTTTCGGCGCTGCCGTCCGGGCTGCCCAAAGGCGGCTTCGCCGATTTGCCGCAGGCGCCAGGCACTGCCCCGGACCTGGACGGCCCGGACCTGGATGGCCCGGACCTGCGATGGCCCGGACCTGGCTGCCCCGGACCTGGACGGCCCGGACCTGGATGGCCCGGACCTGGCTGCCCCGGACCTGGTTGCCCTGCACCACGAGGTCGCCGGTGTCGCCGCGCAGCGCCGGCCATTGGCTCATGATGCTACACCTCGCCTGCGCCTGGCGCGCCCCGGCGGCAGCCTGCGATCCCAACCCTGCGCAGGCCCCGCTAACGCCTAGGTGCCCGATACATCAAGCGCCTGGGCGAGGTCGGCGAGAATATCGTCGATATGCTCGATGCCGATCGACAGGCGCACGTAGCCGGGGGCCACGCCCGCAGCCAGTTGCTCCTCCGCGCTGAGCTGGCTGTGGGTGGTGGTCGCGGGATGGATCGCCAGGCTGCGCGCGTCGCCGATATTGGCGACGTGGTAGAACAGGCGCAGTGCCTCGATGAAGCGGCGGCCGGCCTCTACCCCTGCCTTGAGTTCGAAGCCCATCAGGCTGCCGTAGCCGCCGGAAAGCGCGGCTTCGGCCCGGCGCTGGGCCTCGCCGGTAAACAGGCTGGGGTGGGTCACGCTGGCCACCGCCGGGTGCGCCGCCAGCCAGGCGGCCACGCGAATGGCGTTGCTGCAATGGCGTTCCACGCGCAAAGGCAGGGTTTCCAGCCCCTGCAGGGTCATGAAGGCGTTAAAGGGCGACATCGGCGCGCCCATGTCCCGCAGCAGGCAGGTCCGCATCCGCAGGATATACGCGATGGGGCCGAGCGGGGCTGCCGCCACCGTCCAGACCGCACCGTGATAGGACGGGTCCGGCGTGTTCAACGTCGGGAAACGGGCAGCATGGGCCGCCCAGTCGAAGTTTCCGCCATCGATCACCACGCCGCCGATCGACGTGCCGTGCCCGCCGATCCATTTGGTGGTGGAATGCATGACCACCGCCGCACCCAGGGCCAGCGGCTTGCACAGCACCACGGCGGCCGTGTTGTCCATGATCAGCGGCACCCCGATCGCCCGGCCGAGCGCTGCCACTTCGGCGATCGGGAAGACCTGCAACTTGGGGTTCGGCAGGGTTTCGGCGTACCAGCAGCGGGTCCGGTCGTCGGTGGCGCGCACGAAGCCCTGCGGGTCGGCCGGATCGACGAAGCGCACCTCGATGCCGAACTGCTTCAGCGTATTGGCGAACAGGTTCCAGGTGCCGCCGTACAGGTCGGTGGAGGAGACGATATTGTCCCCCGCGCTGCACAGGTTCATCACGCAGAACGCCGTGGCGGCCTGGCCGGACCCGACGCCGAGCGCCGCGGCGCCACCTTCGAGGGCGGCCAGGCGCTGCTCCAGCACGTCCACCGTCGGGTTCATGATGCGCGTGTAGATATTGCCGAGCTCTGCCAGGCCAAAAAGCCGCTCGGCGTGGCCGGTGTCCTGGAACTGGAAGGAGGTCGTCTGGTGAATCGGCACCGCGACCGACCCCGTGGTGGCATCCGCCCGCCATCCGGCGTGAAGGGCGATGGTTTCCGGATGGGTCGAGGCTGGGGCGGGCGGGAAAGGCATGCGTCAGGTCCTGTCGTTGGGTCGGCGTTCTTGATGCAGCACCGGTGGTGCCCGCAGCCTAGCCCGAGGCGTCTCATGATGAAACGCCTGGCTTGGCAACCGCCGGGGTGGCGGTCACGCCACGTGCCAGATGCGCGCCCGGCGCGACCGAGACTTGCGCGGCGCCGTTTCGCTGGCCGTGCGCCCCGTGCTAGATAATGCTGCATGACAGTGCATCCCGTGACCATTGCCATCGGCGCCGACCATGCCGGGCCTGCGCTGAAAGGCGCTTTGGCCGCGGGGCTGCGTGCCGCGGGCCATGCGGTCATCGATTGCGGCACGGATGGCCCGGCCAGCGTCGATTACCCGGACTTCGCCCAGGCCGTGACCGACCGGATCCTGGCCGGGGAGGCCGCCTTCGGCGTGCTGGTCTGCGGGACGGGGATCGGCATGGCCATCGCCGCCAACCGCCGCCCCGGTATCCGGGCGGCCGTGCTGCATGATACGACCGAGGCGCGGCTGACCCGCGCCCACAACGACGCCAACATCGCCTGCTTCGGCGCCCGGACAACGGGGCCCGAGACCGCGATGGACGCGCTGCGCTGCTTCCTGGCCACCTTGTACGAGGGCGGCCGCCACGACCGGCGCCTGGCCAAGCTTTCCGCGGCCGATGCCGCGCTCAGCCCTATCCGACGGACACCCCAGAGATGAACGAACAGACCCCGCCCTCGGCCACGGAGCGCTTCTTCGTGGCAAGCCTGGCCGAAACCGACCCCGCCATCGCCGCCTGCGTCGCGCAGGAACTGCACCGCCAGCAGGACGGCATCGAACTGATCGCGTCGGAGAACATCGTCTCGCAAGCGGTGATGGAAGCCCAAGGGTCGGTGCTGACCAACAAATACGCCGAGGGCTACCCCGGCCGCCGCTACTACGGCGGCTGCGAATACGTGGACATCGCCGAGACGCTGGCGATCGAACGGGCAACCAAGCTGTTCGGCGTGGGCTTTGCCAATGTGCAGCCCCATTCCGGCGCCCAGGCCAACCAGGCGGTGTTCCTGGCGCTATTGCAGCCGGGCGATACCTACATGGGGCTCGACCTGGCCGCGGGCGGGCACCTCACGCACGGCGCACCGGCAAACCAGTCGGGCAAGTGGTTCAAGCCCGTGCCCTATACCGTGCGGCGGGAAGACCAGCGCATCGACATGGCCGAGGTCCGGCGCATCGCGTTGGAAGCCCGGCCGAAGCTGATCATCGCCGGCGGCTCGGCCTATGCCCGCGCCTGGGACTTTGCCGGGTTCCGCGCCATCGCGGATGAGGTCGGCGCGATCTTCATGGTCGATATGGCGCATTTCGCCGGGCTGGTGGCGGGCGGCGCGCATGACAGCCCCTTCCCGCACGCCCATGTCGCGACCACCACGACCCACAAGACCCTGCGCGGCCCGCGCGGCGGCATGATCCTGACCAACGACGAAGCCCTCGCCAAGAAGTTCAACAGCGCCGTCTTCCCCGGCCTGCAGGGCGGGCCGCTGATGCATGTGATCGCAGCCAAGGCGGTCGCCTTCGGCGAGGCGCTGCGCCCGGAATTCCGTGCCTATTCCCGCCAGATCGTCGCCAATGCCGCGGCCCTGGCCGACACGCTGAAGACCGAGGGCTTCGACCTCGTGACCGGCGGCACCGACAACCACCTGGTGCTGGTCGATCTGCGGCCGAAGAAGGTGACCGGCAAGGCGGCCGAGGGCGCGCTGAACCGGGCGCACCTGACCTGCAACAAGAACGCCATCCCCTTCGATCCTGAGAAGCCGATGGTCACTTCCGGCGTGCGCCTCGGCAGCCCGGCCGCGACCACCCGCGGTTTCCGCGAGGCGGAGTTCCGCGAGGTCGGCCGGCTGATCGGCCGGGTCGTCGATGGCCTGGTCGCCCATGGCCTGGTTTCGGGCGACAATGGGGCGGTGGAGGCCGCCGTCGGCGCCGAGGTGCAGGCGCTCTGCGCGCGCTTCCCCATCTACCCGAACTGAGGCGGCCGCATGCGCTGTCCCTTCTGCGGCAGCGAGGATACGCAGGTGAAGGACAGCCGCCCGGCCGAGGACGGCGCCGCCATCCGCCGCCGTCGCTTCTGCCCCGCCTGCGGCAACCGCTTCACCACCTTCGAACGGGTCGTGTTGCGCGAATTGCTGGTGGTCAAGACCGATGGGCGCCGCGTGCCTTTCGATCGCGACAAGCTTGCGCGCAGCATCCGCGTGGCGCTGCGCAAGCGCCCGGTGGACGAGGAACGGATCGAGCGGATCGTCTCGGGCATCCAGCGCCGTCTTGAAATGGAAAGCGACACCGAAACCACCTCCCGCCGGGTGGGGGAGATCGTGATGGCGACCCTGCGCGAGGTGGACGAGGTCGCCTACGTCCGTTTTGCCAGCGTCTATCGCAATTTCGGCGCGGCCACGGATTTCAGGGAGTTCCTGGGCGAGATCGAGGACGGCGGTTGAACCTGACCGATACGGTGCATATGCGCAGCGCGCTGGCGCTGGCGGCACGCGGCCTTGGCAATGTCTGGCCCAATCCTTCAGTCGGTTGTGTCATCGTGGCCGGGGGCCGCGTGGTGGGCCGGGGCTGGACCGCGCCCGGCGGGCGGCCGCATGCCGAAACGGAAGCGCTGGCACGGGCCGGCGACCGGGCGCGCGGCGCCACCGCCTATGTCACGCTCGAACCCTGTTGCCATTGGGGGCGCACACCGCCCTGCACCGATGCGCTGATCGCCGCTGGCGTCGCGCGGGTCGTGGTGGCGCTGCGCGACCCTGACCCGCGGGTGAACGGGGTGGGGCTGCAGCGACTGCGCGCCGCGGGCATCCAGGCGGAGGAAGGCTTGCTGGGGGCCGAGGCCGCCTGGCTGAACGCGGGCTTCCTCAAGCGGCAGGGGTCAGGGCTGCCGCTCGTTACGCTGAAATTGGCGACGACCCTGGATGGTCGGATCGCCACCGCCGAGGGCGAGAGCCAATGGATCACGGGGCCTGCCGCCCGGCGGCTGGCCCTTGCGCTGCGCGGCCGGCACGATGCGGGTCTGGTGGGCAGCGGCACTTTGCTGGCCGACGACCCTGCCCTGACCTGCCGCCTGCCGGGCTATGCAACCGAGCCGACGGTCCGCGTGGTGGCCGTTGCACGCGGCCGGACCCCGCCGACCGCCCG
>JBBQHE010000110.1:0-14144 GCA_038323655.1 Acetobacterales bacterium
ATGCGCGCTGGCCTCCGTGCCCAGCAGGCAGGGTGAATCAGATTTCGCCCGAGCAGGGAATCCATGAAAGAGTCGAAACGTTCGGATTTCGCTCTAGTCATGCCAGGCGCGTGGCATTGTAGCGGTGGTAGAAGCGATCAAGTGCCGGACCTCGCGCACCGAGCCTCGCAAGGTCATCAGGCCCACCGTTTAGAAGGCGGATCAACGGAGATGCTTCGCCGCCCGCCAGCCACGGGAACTCGATGACATGGACACAACCCGCCTCTTGCTCGAAGAAATACATGCCCGCGAGGCCGAGGCCCAGGCAGCGCGCGACGAGAAATCGCAGCACCGGATCATGCGTCACCACCACCGCCGTGCTCCAGTCCGGCGCTGCCAGCAAGCGGTCGAGCGCATCGCCCGTCCGCCGGGCAAAACCGCCGAAATCCTCCCCGCCAAAGAAGCAGGCGCCCGGATCGGCGGCGCAGCGATAGGCATCGACGATCACGGCACGCAAGCGATCTGGAGACACTACCGCCAGATTGCCAGGCCGCAGTTCATTCCAGCCCGGGTCGACCACAGTTGAAATCCCCAGGCCGGCGGCCAGGATGGCCGCGGTCTGCATTGCGCGCGGCACGGCTGAGGTCAGCAGAAGCTCCACCCCGCGGCCTGAAAGTGCCGCGGCGAGATTCCCGGCCTGTGTCCTGCCCTGGGCGGTCAGCCCGACCTCCCAAGGATCGACCGGGCGCCCATCACGGCCGAAATAGGCAACCTCCCCATGGCGAAGCAGGTAAAGCCGCCGCCATCCTGCGTTGACCTCGGCCGGCATCACTTCGCCGTCGCGGTCATGGGCTGCGGCGTCCCTCCGAAGGCTGGCCACCAAGTTGCCCTAAGCGGCTCGCCCGTACCACCCGGCCCAGCGCGCCGGCACCCGGCCCTGGCGTAGCAGCATCGCATCCAGCCCCAGGCTGCGCCCCGCCCGATGCAAAATGAACCAGCTCAGCGTGAAAATCATGAACCAGAACAGCCACGGCCATTCGATGCCGAGGCGATAGAGGCCAACCCAGAGCTGTGCCACGAAAAAGATAGCCAGTAGGCTGAAAAGCCGCACGGCGAAGCCGAGCATCAAGGCGATCGCGAACGACATCTCGGCGAGGAACCCGACCGCCTGGAAAAACGGCAGATAAGGCACCATCACGTCTGTTGCGAAGGCGCGGTGCCAGCCATAGGCGGCGTTCTCGCCGATCAAACTGGTCCAGCCCAGAAAGCCATCCGATTGCGGGAACGGCAGCTTCCAAAGCGACCCCTGGAACCACATGGCCCCTATCATCATGCGCGCGACCGCGGTCCAGGCATGCGTGACGCTGCGCTGTGCCGGATCGGCGCGCCAATTGATCACCGCGATCGTGATGCCGGCGATCAGCAGCGCCCAGAACAGCGCGGTGAGGAGATAGCCGGAAAAGCCCAGCTTCAACTGGTCGCCATGCTGGCCGATGAAGAACAGCCAGGTGTCATAGAATGGGTTGGTGCGCACGGCGCCGCCTCCTCAATATATGTGATGTTCAGGTTTAGATGACAGCGCGCAGGGCTGCGCCGATCAGACGCAGCGCATCGGCGGCACCATCCGCCTCGCCTTTCTCAAAGTCACCTTCGTCCTGCCCCATCGTGTTGGTGACATGGGCGATGCATAGAATCCTGCGGCGGGCGGCGGTGGCAAAGGCGTAGAGGGCGGCGGCCTCCATCTCCACCGCCAGGCAGCCGGCGGCGCGGGCCCATGCGATTGCGGCTTCGGTCTCGCGGAACGGCGCGTCTGTGGTCCAGGTGGCCCCGCTGAGCACTGTCATGGCAGGTGCTTCCGTCGCCACGCGGGCGGCAACGCGGCTGATCAGTGCGGGATCGGGCATTTCGGCGAAAGCGGTGGGCGGCAGGTAGTGATGGCTGGTGCCCTCATCACGCAGCGCCCGCTCAATCAGGATGAAATGGGGACCGGCCGGCAGCGTCGGTGCGATCCGGCCTGAGGAGGTGACGCTCAACAGGGTCTGGCAGCCACTCGCGAACAGTTGCTCGGCCAGCAACACGGCAAAGGAAGCGCCCACCGCCCGTCCGATGACGCCGACCGGATGCGGCAACCCGGGCAGATCGAACTCGACGAGTTCCGTGTGATAGCAGGCCCAGCCCGGATGCGGACGCGCGTGGCCTGTGCGCGTCAGATGCACCAGGATATCGCCATCTGGATCGAGCAGGCAGGCCACGGGCACATCTATCTCCGGCAGCCGCTTCTGCCGCCGCGCCTCACGCAGCAGGGCAGCAGGCTGGAAGACCGAAGGCGCGTCGAACGCCTTGGCCGTAAGCAGCGGCGATGTCATGCGCTGACCAGCAGCGCGGTAGGCGTGGGGTTCATGTCGGTCGCCAGCAAACGGATCGGCTCCATCGCGTCGGAGCGCGGCAGGACAGCCCCGATGATCGCCGCATGCGGATAGCCCGCCGCGCGCAGCGCCGCCACGCAGGCCTGTGCGCGTGCCGCCGGCACCCCGGCCAGCAAGCCGCCCGCGGTCTGTGGATCGAACAGCAGCGGATAATCGGGCAGCGCCTGCGCCGCGTCGAGGTCGCGCACGGCGCGGCGCAGCCGCACATTCTGCGGCTGAAGGGAGGAGAACACGCCGCGCGCGACGCTCTCGCGGGCCCCTTCCAGCATCGGAATCTGATCCAGGATCAACGTCGCATCCACCTCGCTCGCGCGGGTCATTTCCACCAGATGGCCGAGCAGGCCAAAGCCCGTCACGTCGGTCGCGGCACCCACACCATGCAGCGCCAGCACCTCGGCGCCGATGCGGTTGGATTTGCACATGTGCAGGATCGCGGCCTGTACCCAGCGGGCGCGTGCGAGGCCACGCATATCGGCCGCCAGCAGCGTGCCGGTGCCGATCGGCTTGGTCAGGATCAGCGCGTCGCCGGGCCGCAGCCCGCCTTTGCGCAGGAAGTTCTCACGCTCGACCAGGCCATTGACGGAAAAGCCCAGCGACAATTCGGCTCCCTCGCTGGTGTGGCCACCGACCAGCGCGCAGCCGGCCTCGCGTAGGATGACGTTGGCGCCGGCCATCATGGCGGAGAGTTCGGCCTCGACCTTGACCTCCAGCCCATAGGGAATGGTCGCGATGGCCAGCGCCGTTTGCGGTTCGCCACCCATCGCATAGATGTCGCCCAGCGCGTGATTGGCCGCGATCATCCCGAAGCGCCAGGGATCGTCGGTGATGGAGCGGAAATAATCCACCGTCTGCACCGAAAGCCGCGGACCACCGGTATCGACCACCGCGGCGTCATCGGGTGCTGCGAGGCCGACCAGCACTTCGTCGCGGTGGAGTGGCTCGATGCTGCCCAGCGCGCGCGACAGCACGGTGGCGCCGACCTTGGCGCCGCAGCCGCCGCAGCGCATGGCGATGGCGGAGATGTCGCGCAGCGCCGCCTTGTCGGCCAGCGGTGAAGCCGGCCCCGCCGCCGGGGCCGCCATCGCGGGCAGGTCGCGGAAGCGGCGCATGAAGCGGCGGTCGATCCAGTCCTTCCAGCGCCACACCAGGCCGCCGCCGAACACACGGCCGTTGCGCGTGCCGATGGCGTGCGGCCCGCCGGTGGACACCAGATACAATGCGTCGCTTTGCGGCTTGTACGCCCGCAGCGCGCTCCCGGTGAGCGTTGCGCGGATGTTGTCAGCCAGTACCGGCCCGGCCCGCACGGCATAGACGCCGCTGCGCGGGATCGGCGCGGGATCGAAGGCAATGGTGTCGCCAGCGGCGAAGATATCGTCCCGGCCCGCCGCGCGCAGCATCGCATCCACGCGCAGAAACCCGTTGGCGTCGAGTGCGAGGCCGGTATCGGCCAGCCAGGCGGCCGGTGCTGCCTGCGTGGTCCAGAGAATTTCGTCGGCCTCGATGCGCCGGCCATCGGCCAGCAGCACCGCCTTCTCTTCCATCGCCACAACGCGGGCACCGGTCTCCACCGCAATGCCACGCTCGCCGAGCACGGCCCGAAAGCGCGCGCGGAATGCCTCGGGGAAGCTGCCCAGGATATCCGCCCCGCCGGCCACCAGCGTAAAGCGCATCCCGGGTGCCAGCTGCCGCAGGCTGTGCTCGGCCGCCAGCAGGAGTTCGACGCCGCCAGCACCGGCGCCCACCAGTAGCACATGGCGGGAGTGGCCTTCCACCACGCGCGCCCGCAGCGCCGTATATCGCGGCAGGAAACTGTCAATCGGCTTCACCGGCAGCGCATGTTCGGCGGCACCAGGCACGGTGGCGGTGTTGGGCCGTGACCCGATGTCGATCGACAGCAGATCATAACCCACAGGCGGCCGGTCACGGCAGATCACCCGCCGGTTGGCGACGTCAATGCCGACCGCCTCATCCTGATACAGCCGCGCACCAGCGAAGCGCGCCAGTGGTCCGGTGTCGATCAGAATCTCGTTGGCCGTGTAATGGCCCGCGATATGGCCGGGCAGCATGCCCGAATAGGGTGTGTCCAGCTCACGCGTGATCAGCGTCAGCCGCACGCCGGGGATCGGCTTCATGCCGAAATTGCGCAGCACCGTGATATGCGCATGGCCGGCACCGAGCAGCACCACATCCTTGACGACGGGGCCTTCATTCATGCGCATGTTCGCGCGCTCCTCGTCTGCTCATCGTCGGCGGAAAGGCGGATGGGGCGGTTCTCCACCCGCAGACGTTGGCGCAACCAGCGTGAGAGCGTGTCCACACTGATCGAGAGCAGCCCTGTCACGATGATCAGCACCACCGCCGTATCCAGCCGCAGCTCGGTGATGGCGGCATCGATGAAATACCCCAGGGTCACAACGCCCAGGATGCCGAAGATGGCGCTTTCGCGCATGATGATCTCCCAGCGGTAGAGCGCATAGGCCAGGAACTGGCCATAGAGTCGCGGCACCGTCTCATAGGCATAAAGGTTGATGCCGCGCGGCGCGTCGGGCCGATAGGGCAGCGCATCGGCATGACGCCCGAGAAGATAGCCGATGATGCCGCCATTGTGCAGCGCCAGCGCGATCGCCGCCGGCAGCATCGAGGGGCCGAGGGTCTGCAACAGGATGTAGGCGAGCATGTATTCCGGCGTGGATCGCAGCACCACCAGTGCCACGCGCCCCAACGGCCGCCCGAATTGGCCAGCGAAGCGGCGGCAGACCAGGGGAAAGATCAGCAGTGCCAGGATGCCGCTGGCGACCAGCGCGATCTGGGAGAGGATCAGCGTGTTCACCACGCCGGGCAGTGCCTGAGTGACGAGGATCGCCCAAAGCCAGGATGCAAAAGCGACCCAAGTCGCGAGTTCGCCCAGATCGCTGCGGCGCAGCGGCCGCGGCACGATGTCGGTGCCCAGGAACCGCGCCATGTTCGACCAGATGCTGTCGCCGGCGATGGGGTCGGTCAGCCACAGGATTGCCAACACGCTGCCGGCCAGCAGAAAGGGCAGCGTGGCCGGGCGCACCCACAGCCGGCGCGTGCCGATGAGCAGGTAGAAAACCAACACCAGCGCAGCCGCCTCGGCGTAGCGCCCCTGGCGGAAATAGGTTTCCAGCTCAAACCCCATGGTCGGCAGGCCGATGAAGCCCAGCACCAGCGTCGAGCGCATGCCGCATTCAAAACGGTAGAGCAGGTATGTACCGAACGGGCCGAGGAGGACGGGGATGCGCGCATAGGCAAAGCGGGAGACGGTGTCGGTGCCGGTCGGCAGCACGCGGTCGGCCGCGAGATCGGCTTCCTCGATGATCTCGGAAAACACTTTGGCGAAGATGCCGGCATAGGGGATGGCGATGGCCAGGATGCCGGTGAGCGGCGACAGGCCCGTCACCTGGATCAGCAGCAGTGCCCAGAATAATTCATGCACTGATCGCATCGAAGCCGCCAGCGCGCGCACGGCGCGGAAGCGGGCTAAGACCAGCGCCAGCAGCAGACCCGCCGCCGCACCCGAGGCAACGCCCAGCATGGCGAAGGCGACGGTAAGCACCACGCTGGCCCCGGCAATGGCAAGCAGGTCGGGGCGGATGATCCCGGCGAAAAGCCGCGTCAGTTCCAGCCAGGGATCGGGGCCGGAGATCGCGAGGTCGGCAATTGGCAACGCGACCAGCGCGGCCAGCAGGAACCAGCGCGTGGCGCCGGCATAACCGAGGCGTGCGGGCTCAGCCATAAAAGGGCAGTAAATCCGCAATGGTCAGCGCAGCGGACGGCGAATCCAGCACGATGCGGCCTTGATCCAGCACGATGATGCGCTGCGCATGCGCCAGCGCCAGGCCGATATCATGCATCGCCAGCACCATGGTCTCATGCTGCGCGGCAAGCCTGCGCAGCACCTCCGCACCCTGCACGCGATCCAGTGCCGAGACCGGTTCGTCCCCCAGAACCACCGGCCGGCCATTGTAGAGCGCGCGTGCGACGGAGACGCGCTGCTGCTGCCCGCCGGAGAGCGCACCGGCACGGCGGAACAGGTATTCCTCCATGCCGATGCTCTGCAGCACCTCGCGCACCGCAGCCACCTCGGCGCGTTTGGGGAACGCCAGCATGCGCAGGTTGCGTATAGCCGAGTTGCGATCCAGCCGCCCCATATAGACGTTGTGAAACACGCTCAGCGTGCCGACCAGCGCAGCCGCCTGCGGGATCAGCGCCGCACGGTCATCCAGCCGCTGAAACAGCATGTTGAGCAGGGTGGACTTGCCCGCACCGGACCGGCCCAGCAACGCCACATGCTCGGCCGGACGCAGCGTGAGGTCGAGCCCGCTGAACACGGGCTTTCCGGCATAGCCGGCACTGGCGCCTTGCAGCTCAATCAGGGGCGACGGCTGCACCTATTCGAGCAGGCCAAGTGCCCGCGCGGCGGCTTCCATGGGCGCGTATTCG
This sequence comes from Acetobacterales bacterium, assembly GCA_038323655.1. Lineage (GTDB taxonomy): Bacteria > Pseudomonadota > Alphaproteobacteria > Acetobacterales > Acetobacteraceae > Humitalea. The sequence goes on from JBBQHE010000110.1 coordinate 6,870, forward strand.
CCGTTGGACGACGGGATGAAGCGCTCACGCGGGAAGATGTTCAGAATTGCCGGATCGTTGATCGCCAGCAGCGCGGCGCGCACGCGCTCCTTGAAGTCGGCGCCAAAGCGGGCATCGATATCGCCGCGGATGGTCCAGTTGTAGTTGGGGAAGCGCGGCGTCTGCCAAATCACCCGCACGCGGGCATCATCTACACGGCCCTGCTGGCGTTCGAGATCAAAGACGGTGAAATCCAGCGCGCCGACCTCGAAGGCACCCGATTGCACCACCTGGATGGTGCGCGAATGGTCGCCCGAGAAGCCGACGCGGGAGAAAACCTGCTCGGGGGCGCGGTTGAATTGCTGGCGGATGAAGGTCTCCGGCATCACGCGGCCCGAGGTGGAGGCGCGTGAGCCAAAGCTGAAGCTGCGGCCGGCGATGCCGGCGGGGAAGTTGTCGGATCGGGTCAGGCCAGTGCTGGCATTGGCGATGAAGTAGCTGAAGAAATTCGCGTCCTCGACACCCTGGACGATGGCCTCCGAACCCGGCACCGCGCGTCGCGCCTGGGCGCTGGTCAGGCCGCCGAACCAGGCCAATTGCACCTGGTTGTTGGTGAAGGCGGTCACGGCGGCGGCGTAGTTCTTCACCGGCACATACTGCACCGGCACGCCGAGCGCGCCTTGCAGATACTCGACCACACGGCGAAACCGCTCCATGAGACGTGTCTCATCCTGGTCAGGAATGGCCGTAAAGACCAGGCGTGGCGGCGCCTGCGCAAGGGCGGGGCTGGCCAGGGTCGCGGCCCCTAGGATCAGGCCAAGGCGACGTTTGATCATGATCAGACCCTCGGTTGGTGTGGTTGGTTTCGCGCGGTATCGCATCAAGGTTACGCATCGGCCTGGATTTATTCTGGAACCGCGATCGCAATCTGCGCGATGGCCCGCAACGCGACCGGCCCCGCGCCCTGCTCAGCCTCCAGCCTGGTTGCGAATTCTTCTTCGACGGCGCTGCGATCCGGCCCAAGGCTGGCCATCAGCGCCCCCATTCCCGGCGCGAAATCAAGCGTTCTGGCCAATGACCGCGCGGAAACTGCGTGCAGAAAGGCCTCGACCCGTTCAAGTTTATGGACTTCGAAGCCGCCTTCTCGCAGTAGCGCGACAAAGGCTTCAGGATTGGCGTAGCGCAGTTGCGCGGGGGGCGTCGGCGGCGGCGGCGGCGCGCCGCATATTGTTGCCACCGCGGCCCATAGCCTCGCGGCCAACTCGTAATGGCTAGGCTCAGTCCAGGTGACCACAGCAAGCCGTCCGCCGGGCCGCAGCACCCGCGCGATCTCGCGCAGCGCTGGCACCGGGGCGGGGAGGAGCACCACGCCCAGGCATGACAACGCCACGTCGAAGCTGCCATCCGCGCAGGGCAGCGCTTTGCGCGCATCGGCCTGTTCGGCGACAACTGAAAACTCACCAATACGTGCACGGATGCGTGTAACCATTGCAGCCGAGCCGTCGAATGCGGTTACATGGGCGCCTCGCGCGGCGGCCTGAATGGCGGCACCCCCGGCGCCGGCGGCGAGGTCCATGAGCCGCGCCCCGGCGAGCGGTTCGAGCAAATCGAGCGCGCGCGCGGCGAAGGCATCGGTGAGTCCTTCGAAGACGGCTTCATAAGCGCCAGTATGGCCGTCCCACTGGGACGTGTCCTGGTCGGGTTGCAGTGGTAGGTCGGGGGTATTGGTATGCATTGCGTTACGGTATCAGAGGAAGGCTCGCCAAACCATGTCGCTTGAAACCACGACGGCCGCCGAGAGGCGCTTCTCGCTTGGGCTTGGCCTGACGAATGAATGCAACCTGGCCTGTGCCTTCTGCTACCGCGATCCGACGCGGACGGACCGGCTCGGGCTGGACCAGGTGCGTTCGGTCCTCGGGCGCCTGCCGGTGCGGTCGGTCAATCTGGGCACTGGCGAGAACGGCATGCATCCGGAATTCCGCGAGATGCTCGGCTTTTTCCGGACCCAGCCGATCAAGCTCACCATCACTTCGAACGGGCATTCCATCGAGGTGCTGGATGATGCCGATCTGCGCGGTTTCGCCGATGTGGAGTTCTCGCTGGATTATCCCACGCGCGAAGAACAGGACGGGCAGCGCGGTGCCGGGAACTGGGATCTGATCCAACAGCAGGCGCGCCGCTGCCGCGAGTTGGGCGTGGGTGTAACGATCATCGCGGTGATGATGCGCGGCAATTATCAACGGCTTGGCGAACTCGCCGAAGTGGCGGCCGCCTTCGATGCGCCCTTGCGGCTCAACGTCTATCAGTCCGTCCGCAGCGACAGCTACGCTTTGACCTACGACGAATACTGGGATGGTTTCCGCAGGCTCTTCGCCGAGACCGATGCGATCGCGGTGGGCGAACCGCTGGTGCGCGCGATGGCGGGCATGCCGCCGCGGCTTGGCGGCTGCGGCCAGGCGACGGTGCGGGTGACGCCGCGCGCCACGGTGCAGCCCTGCGTCTATTGGCCGGGAGGCGGCGCGCCGCTCGACCTGCTGCTCAATGCCGGCGAGCGGATTGTCGAGACGGCGCCCTTCGTGGCGGCACGTTCGGTGCCGGCGGCGTGTGCGTCCTGCGCGCATCGCGCCACCTGTGCAGGCGGTTGCGCCGGAAGGCGACGCCTGATGGACGCGCTCGATGAGCCTGATCCCTATTGCCCGATCATTCGCGGCGACGACCGGCCACTTGTGGTGCGCATGGCCCCGCAGCGTGACCTTCCGAAGCTGGAAAGTGCGTGCACCACGATCGTCACCGCGCGGCGCTGACAGATTGCGCGGACTTGTGTGCTTAAGTGGTCTAGCAGGAAGCCATCGGGCATCAGTGTTGCGGAGGGATATTGATGGGATTCTGCATGCGAGTCTCCTCGTCAGTATCTCCGCCGTGTCGGTCGGCCTATCCTCGTGGATACGGGCGTTCCAGGATATAAACTGAAGTTAACGGCTAATCCAATTTCTCTTTGCGGAAAATTTAACCCGCGCCGAAGTCAGTCATTGCGTTCCGGTTGCCCGCCATTGCCCTTGTGTAAATTCTCAGGGCGTCATGTCACCGATGAGGGGGCTGAGCCACTTGATAGCCGTACCAAAGTGTTCGTTCGCGAAGTACGGATTTCGGGCAAGTGAGGTTCGAATCGGGGCAAGTGCCGACCGCGCTGAAACCGGCCTCTCAGAGTCTGTTTCCAATCTCATGCGCAACGAGCGCTGCGTCGCAGGAGGATCATGACGGAGGCGGCGTAGAGGAAGGCTTCGGCGGACGCGATGGAAGCCTCAAAATCCTTGGCGAAGCGGCGGTTGCGGTTGATCCAGGCGAAGAAGCGCTCGACCACCCAGCGCCGGGCGTGGACGGCGAAACCGACCTGGCCCTTGGGTTTGCGAACGATCTCGACTCGGATGCGGCTGGCGTTGGCGACGCGGTCCCCGGCGTAACCGCTGTCAGCGAAGTAGAGTTCCACGAAGGCCCATCGGCGGCGCGAGGCCCGCAGCAATGGCGGTGCACCGTCGCAGTCCTGGATCGGAGCAGGATGCGCGATCGTGTCCCATCGCGTGGTGTAGGAGCGATGAACCTTGGTGGGCTGAGCCACCGTGTCAGGCGGCCACGGCAGGCAGACTGACGGGTGTAGTGTCGCTCAACGCACTGATGGTTTCCAGGGTCATGTAGCGGGCGCGCTGGGTGGCCCATTCATCGGACTGCTCGAGCAGGATGGCGCCCACCAGGCGGGTGATCGCGGCCTCATTGGGAAAGATGCCGACGACATCGGTGCGGCGCTTGATCTCGCCGTTGAGCCGCTCGATGGGATTGGTGCTGTGCAGCTTGGCGCGATGCTCCCGCGGGAAGTCCATATAGGCCAGCACGTCGTGCTCGGCGGCATCCATCAGGGCTGCGAGCCTGCACACCTTGGGTCGGAGCTGGTCGGCCACCATGCGCCACTGGGCGTGGGCGGCTGGCGCATCGGCCTCGGCGAAGGCGGTGCCAATCCAGGCCGAGACGATGCGGCGCTGGGTCTTTCCGGCATGCGCGGTCGCGTTTCTCATGAAATGCACGCGGCAGCGCTGCCAGGTGGCGCGCAGGACGCGGGTGACGGCGGCTTTGCGGCCCTCATGGGCGTCGGAAATCACCAGCTTCACGCCGCGCAGCCCACGCCGTGCCAGGGAGCGCAGGAAGTCGGTCCAGAAGGTCTCGGCCTCCGAGGCGCCGACCGCCATGCCCAGCACCTCGCGTCGTCCATCGCCGTTGACGCCCACCGCGACGGTGACCGCGACGGGCACGATGCGCCCGGCCTCGCGTACCTTCACGTAGGTGGCGTCGAGCCACAGGTAGGGCCAGTCGCCCTCGATGGGGCGGTTCAGGAAATCCTGTACCCGGCCGTCGATCTCGCCGCACAGGCGGCCGACCTGGCTCGCCGTCCGCGTCGCGCAGGTCGACGCGCAGGACGATGCGGGCGCCGCTGGCGCCGGCCCGCTGGTGGCGCGCGGCCCATTGGAACAGCGGCAGCGGCGGGGTGGGGGTGCGGCGGCTCATTGGACCCGCGCCCCAGGCGGCGGCGCCTCGCACGGGTGCGCCGGGCGGCCCGGCGGCACCTTGAACACCAGCCCCGGCGTCCCGGGCACCACCTCGGCCTTGAGCGCGATCCAGGCAGGCAGCGCGGCACCGCTCGTTTCAACGATCAGCACCCGCCGCGCGTGCAGGGCGACTTCGGCGGCCATGGTGTAGTGCCAAGCCTCACCACCCGCCCCATGCAGGATGGTGAAGCCGGCCCACCGCATGAGGCGCCGGGATTGCGGGAAGGCATGGGGCGTCGCCAGCCCGCCAGCGTCACCGCCTGCCAGCACCAACAGCGGGCGCAATTGACGCGGCATGTCGAGCATGGCCAGCGGCAGGCGAGTGCCGGGCGGCAGGATGGTGAAGCGGATATCGCCGACCATTGCGGCGCGTATCAGCGGCGCGTGCCAGGTATCGCCGGCCTGTTCACAGATGCGCAGGGCCTCGGCCATCTGCGCGCGCGTCTTGATGTGTGACAACATCACGTCGTGTCCTTCGATGAAGGCCGCGACTCTTGAGGTGGTGGAAGAAGGCCACGCGGCGCGCTATCTCTGCGCTGTCGAGTCATCGCGTCGCCTTCCCCGCCGGGTGCCCCAAGCGCCCGGCGGTTTCGTTCAGGGGTGCAGCAGACTGGCCAGCGCCAGCAGCGCGAGCGTGGCCAGCGCGATCACGGCGGCGCGCATCACGCAGCGTCCTCGCCTTGGTGCAGCATCACCGCCAGCAGGAACCGGAGCGCCGGTTTTTCAAAATCGTCAGAATCGCAGTCCAGCGATGCTATCTCGGCTGCGATTCTGACGTGCTGCGGCGCCGCATCGCCCATCAGCGTTGCAGCTGGGGCGCGCAACATATCGCTGTCCAGCAGGCTTTGAATGATGTCGTCGCGCGCCCATAAGACTCGAAGCAGCAGCAGCTTTTCGGCATCGGCCTGTTTCTTTGACGGGCGCATCACGCGGCACCGCCACGGCGCGGGTCGTGACGCGGCTGCACCTCGGGCAACGTGGCGAGGTAGTCCCGCACGCTGGCAACATCCACCAGGGTTCTGGAAGCGGCCTTCACCAGACGGATGCGGCCTTCGGCGGCCAGGCGGTAGAGGTGCGAGCGAGACAGGCCGCACCAGGCAGGCGCGCGCGGCAGAGGGATCATTTCAGGCGAGGGTGTGGGCTGCATTTTGTCGTCTCCAAACCGGCGCGGGGTGCGGCGGGATGGTCGTCCTAGTAGCCTCGGATTCGGCGTAGGTTGACGGAAATATGTGCCGAGGTTCTTTCCGGAATTAAGTGCCGGGGTTCTTTCCCGCCGGCATTCTCTATTCCTGATTCCTGTCCCCGCTTACGAATTTCGCGCATCGCAGCATCGTAAGCCTTGCATGCCGCATCGTGCGTCATGCCGTAGCGGCCTTCTATCTTCGCGATGATTTCCAGTCGGGAAAGCCCAGTCCATTCAGTAGGTATTTCAGTAGGTATATCGAAGGGCCATGGCTCAAGAGCTTCGACGATTGCTACATGTCGCTGCCATTCCACAGGCCTATGCGGCGGCCTCTTGAACGGCTTCCGCAGAAATTCCGCCAACTGCGCATGACGGACGGGGTGAAGGTGCCTTGCATGAAAAACTAGCGCTGCAACCGCGCGGTAAAACTGCTCGGGCGTCGAGGCGGACGCGAGGCGTCCCAAGCCGGCTCTGCAATAGTGTCATACCTCAAGCCTCCGAGGTCAGCCGGCGAGATAGCGTTTCCATCCGGGCCTTCTTCTGATGGTGTGAACAGGTCATCGTCAGACATAATCGCGCCTCCGCTGGCGCTCCGCATGAGAAGCGGCGGGGCTGCACGGTGCGGAAACCGCGCGGGCTGGCCGGCCCTGCCCCGCCGATGGTCAGACTATCAGATCGAACGATCAAATTGCACGTATGGCGCAACAGCGGTCATCCAGCAGCGCGCCGTCGCCGATTAGCGGGATTAGCGGCTTTAGCAGCGGCGAACGTGCGAAACTGAAAATCACGCCCGCCGCGCGCGAACGCCTGCGAACAACCCGCCGGGGGTTTTGGGGATCGGGGTTCATCTGAAAATCACGCCCGCCGCTTCGCCTTTGCGGCGGCAAGGCTGGCCACGGCACCCGGCCCCGCCTTGCAGCACCAATCCGCCCACGCCTGCATCATCGGCCGGCGTTCTTCCGTCAAAGGCTCGCGCGCATAGGCAGCCCGCACCTTGTTCGCGTCCGTATGCGCCAGTGCCTTTTCGCTCAGGTGATCGGCCCACCCCTGCGCCAGTGACCACGCCTTGAGGCTGGCGCGGAAGCCATGCGGCACCACCGCCCGGCCCTCGGCATCGCAACAGCGCGGCAATTCGCCATCCGCCAGCCCATCCAGCGCCATGCCCCGAACCAGCATACTCAGCGCCATATCCGTCAACGGGCGGCCCTCACGCATACCGGGGAACACCAGGCCATCCCGGGCGGCTGCAAGCGGCCTCACCTCGGCCAGCACCGCCAGCGCCGCATCTGCCACCGGGACGAAATGCACCGCGCTAGCCTTCATGCGGGCGGCAGGCACAACCCAAATTGCTGCGGCTGTATCCACCTCGCCCCACGCCATCCCCCGCACCTCGCCCGTGCGGGCGCCTGTCAAGATGGCGTAGCGCAGCGCCAGCGCGGCCATACCCTTCCGGCCTTCCAGCGCGGCCAGGAAGGCGGGCACGTCCTGCCACGGTAGGGAGGGATGGTTTTCGCCCCG
>JBBQHE010000111.1:0-13889 GCA_038323655.1 Acetobacterales bacterium
TTCTTTTACCAATACCCATGGCGGGTGCAGGGGACACGGTCCCCTGCTGGGAGGGGTCTGGGGAGGGCAAAGCCCTCCCCAGCGGAGCTGCCCCCAGGACAGCGGCCTTTTGCAGCAGCCTGCTAGGCTTCGATCGGCTGCCAACCGGACAGTGTCACGCCGTCCGGGTCGGAGAAGGCGAAGCGGTTGCCGCCGCCCCCGCCCCCGCCCGGCTGGTCCATCGCGCGGCTGATCGCGATGCCACGCAGATGGCACAGCAGCAACGTGCCGACCCCGCCGTGGGCGATGATCGCGACATCCACCGCGGGCGGTGCCGCCCGCAGCACCCGCGCCACGGCCGCCACCATCCGACCCTGTGCCATGGTCGCGGATTCCCAGCCGTTGACCCGTTCGTCCGGGTTGGCGAAGAAGGTATCGGCCATCGCCTCGAAGGCAGCCTTGGGCAGGTAGCCGGTGGCCGTTCGGTCGTTCTCGCCGAGGCCAGGGTCGATCCCGACCGGCAGGGACAGGTGCATGCCCAGGATGTCCGCCATTTCCCTCGCCTTGCGTTCAGCGCTGCTGAACACCGCGCCGATCCCGGCCATCCAGGGCCGCGCCAGCATCGCCCGGCTGCGTTCGATACCGCGCGGCGAGAGCGCCCAGTCGGGTACCGGCACGGCGGGGTCAATCAGCACCTCGGGGTGGGTGATCAGGTGGACGCGCCGGCTCACCGCCCGGCCGCTCAGGGACAAAGCCGGTCGATCGCCTCGGCGAGCGCGACGTCGCGCGCCGAAAGCCCGCCCGCGTCATGCGTGGTCAGCGTGATCTCCACCCGGCTGTAGACGTTGGACCATTCGGGATGGTGGTCCTGCGCCTGGGCCAGCAGGGCAACGCGGGCCATGAAGCCCCAGGCCTCGGAAAAATCAGCAAACCGAAAACTGCGGTGGATCGCGTCCCGGTCCGGCGTCATGGCCCAGCGCGGCAACCGGCTGGCCAGGGCGACGCGTTCGTTGGGGGGGAGTTTTTCGAGCATGGGCGACCTCCGTCACATAGATGGGCATTGACCCCGGGGCGTGCATCGGGGCCGATGCGACATGAACCACACAACCCCCCCTTCCGTTGACGACCTGCTGGAGTTGGCCGAGCGGGCGCTTGGTGCCATTCCGGCCGAACTTCGGCAGCATGTGCGCGGCACCGCGATCCTGGTCGAGGATGTCCCGGACGACGAGACCCTGGCCGAGATGGGCATCGAACACCCCTGGGAACTGACAGGGCTCTACCGCGGCACGCCCTTGACCGAAAAATCCTTCGGCGACGTGCCCAGCCAGCCCGATACGATCATGCTGTACCGCGAGCCGATCTTGGTGGAGTGGGTGGAAACGGGTGAGGACCTGTTCGGCCTAGTGCGGAATGTGCTGATCCACGAGATCGGCCATCACTTCGGCTTTTCCGACGACGAGATCGGCCGGCTGGAAGGCGAGGAGTAGCGTCAGGCCTTACCCACCAAGGAGTGTCGCCACCTCGGCGCGCAACGCGGGCAGCACCTCGGCCTCGAACCAAGGGTTGCGCTGGGCCCAGCCGATCGTGCGCCAGGACGGGTGGGGCAGGGGGAACAGGTTCTGCGCCCGGAACGCCGCGTGGTTACGCACGGCGCCTTCCAGCGCCGTCCTGGGCCCCAGCACGTGCCTGATGGCGTAGCCGCCGACCAACAGGCGAAGCCGCACATTGGCCAGGAGCGGCAGGATCACGGGATGCCAGTTGGCCGCGCATTCCGGCCGCGGCGGCGCATCCCCGCCGCGCGGCAGGCGACCCGGGTAGCACATGCCGGTCGGTAGGATCGCGACCCGGCTAATGTCGTAGAAGGCCGCGCGATCAAGCCCGAGCCAAAAGCGGAGCCGCTCGCCCGAGGGATCGTCAAAAGGCACGCCCGACCGATGCGCCTTGGTGCCCGGCGCTTGGGACGTGATCAGAAGCTCCGCCCCCGCGCCGACCTGCAGGATTGGCCGCGGGCCGAGCGGCAGTTGCGCGGCACAGAGCGTGCAGGCGCGCGCCGCCGCCGCGGCCTGGTCCAGCGTCACTTGGCCAGCATCTCGGCGACCCAGGCGGGTACCAATTCCGTGGCGGGGCCGTGGCGGGCCTCGTCGAACAGCCGCGATCCGGCCGAGGGTTCGAGGTTCAGTTCCAGCGTGCGCGCCCGCCCCCGCACTTCGGCCACGAATCCCGCCGCGGGATAGACCTGCCCGCTGGTGCCGATCGATACGAACAGGTCGCAGGCATCGAGTGCTGCGGCGATGCGCTCCATGCCCATCGGCATTTCGCCGAACCAGACGATATGCGGCCTCATCCGGCCGATGGCAGCGCAGGCGGGGCAGGGCGTGTCGGTGGCAAGATCGGCCGTCCAGGCTTGGACGGTGCCACAGGCGTCGCATCGGGCGCGCAGAAGTTCGCCGTGCATCGGCGCGAGGCGCCGGCTGCCGGCCCGCGCGTGCAGATCGTCAACATTCTGCGTGACCAGAAGGAAATCGCCAGACCAGGCGGCCTCCAGCGTCGCCAGCGCCAAATGGGCGGCATTGGGCGCCACATCGACCAGTTGCGCGCGGCGGGCGTTGTAGAAGGCATGCACCCTGGCGGGATGGGCGGCGAAGGCCTCAGGCGTCGCCACATCCTCCAGCCGCACCTGGGCCCAGATGCCATCGGCGTCGCGGAACGTGGCAAGCCCCGATTCCCGGCTGATGCCGGCGCCGGTCAGGATGACGATGTTCATGGGCGGCAGGTGGCCGTCGGCTGGGCGCTGGTCAACGGGGGGCGTTGCGGTGGCGGCAGCCCAGCCCCATCATGAGTATGGGAGCACCAAGCCGAGGGAGCGCTTCGTGGCGCAGGACGAGCCTATATTGGCCGCCGAAAACGTTTCGCTGCGCTTCGGCGGCGTGCGGGCGCTGACCGATGTTTCCTTTACCGTGAACCGCGGCGAAATCTTTTCCATCATCGGCCCGAATGGCGCGGGCAAGACCTCGATGGTCAACTGCGTCTCCGGCCGATACCGCCCGACCGAGGGGCGCGTGCTCTGGCAGGGCCGGGACATCACCCGCGTGCCGACCAACAAGCGCGCCGCCCTCGGCATCGGCCGCACCTTCCAGAACCTGGCGCTGTTTGGGCATATGAGCGTACTCGACAACATCATGGTCGGGCGCCACCACCTGCTGAAATCGGGGGTGCTGCAGGGGATGCTCTGGTGGGTCGGCGGGGCGCAGCGCGAGGAAATCGCGCATCGCCGTCAGGTTGAGGAGATTATCGATTTCCTGGAAATCCAGCATGTGCGGAAGGCGCCGGCGGGCACGCTCTCCTACGGGCTGCGCAAGCGGGTGGAACTCGCGCGCGCCATGGCCTTGCAGCCGCAGCTGATCCTGCTGGACGAACCCATGGCTGGGATGAACCTTGAGGAAAAGGAGGACATGGCCCGCTTCATCGTCGATCTGAACGAGGAATGGGGCATGACCGTGCTGATGATCGAGCACGACATGGGCGTGGTTATGGATATCTCCACGCGCGTCATGGTGCTGGATTTCGGCGCCAAGATCGCGGAGGGCAGCCCCGAGCAGGTGATGGCCCATCCGCGCGTGCGCAGCGCCTACCTCGGCGAAGAGGTCCCGGCGTGACCGCCGATACGCTGCCCAAAATCCTGGCGCGCAACGCCCGCGACCATGGGCCGGAAACGGCGATGCGCGAAAAGCGTTTTGGTATCTGGACGGCGATGACATGGACTGAGGTGCAGGCGCGGACCCGGGCCATGGCGCTCGGCCTGCATGCCATGGGTGTCGGCGCGGGCGATGTGGTCGGGCTGATCGGCGACAACCGGCCCGACTGGGTGATGGGGGAGGTCGCGGCCCATGCGGTGGGGGCGCGGTCGCTCGGTCTCTATCGCGACGTTCTGGAGGATGAGGCCCATTACCTGCTCGACTTCGCCGGTGCGACCGTGGTGCTGGCCGAGGATGAGGAGCAGGTGGACAAGCTGCTGAACGTGGCCGACCGGCTGCCGCAACTGCGCCACATCATTTACGGCGATCCGCGCGGGATGCGGAAGTACGATGACGCCAGGCTGCGCCCCTTGTCGGACATGCTGGCGGAAGGAGAGGCGCTGCATGCCGCGGATAGCGGGCTGTACCAGCAGTTGGTCGAGGCCGGGGATGGCGAGGAGGTCGCGATCCTCTGCACCACATCCGGCACCACGGCGCGCCCGAAGCTGGCGATGCTGCCGGCGGCCTGCCTGATCCGCCATGTGGAGATGTATCTGCGCTTCGACCCGCGCGGCCCTGGTGAGGATTACGTCTCGGTCTTGCCGCTGCCCTGGATCATGGAGCAGATCTATGTGCTCGGCTTCGGCCTGGTCGCGCGCATGCGGGTGAATTTTTGCGAAGAACCCGAGACGATGATGGCCGATTTCCGCGAGATCGGGCCGCACTTCGTGCTGTTCGCGCCGCGTGTCTGGGAAAGCCTGGCGGCCGAGGTCCGCGCCAAGGTCATGGATGCCAGCCCGCTGAAGCGCTGGATGTTCGACTGGGGGATGAAACTGGGGCTGGCGGCCCTCGAACAGGGCAAGCGATCCTGGCTCGCCGATGCGCTGCTGTTTCGCGCGCTGCGGGACCGGCTGGGGTTTTCGCGCCTGGTCTCGGCGGCAACCGGCGGGGCGGCGCTGGGGCCGGATACCTTCCGCTTCTTCCAGGCGATGGGCGTGCCGCTGCGCCAGCTCTACGGCCAGACGGAGCTGTTGGGCGCCTACACGCTGCACCGTGCCGGTGCTGTGAATTTCGACACGGTCGGCGTGGCCATGGGCCCCGAGGTCGAATTGCGGATCGAGGATCCCGACCGCAATGGCGTGGGCGAGATCGTGACCCGGCACCCCAACATGTTCCGCGGCTACCTCAACGTCGCCGAAACCCCCGACCTGCGCGACGGCTGGATGCATACCGGGGATGCCGGGTATTTCGACCGCGACCAGCAGCTGGTGGTCATCGACCGCATCAAGGATATCGCGACGACCAGCGGCGGCGAACGCTTCAGCCCGCAGTTCATCGAGAACAAGCTGAAGTTCAGCCCCTATGTCGCCGAGGCGGTGGTGTTGGGCGATGCGCGCCCGTACCTGACCGCGCTGGTCTGCATACGCTTCCAGATCGTCGGCAAATGGGCTGAGCGGAACCGCATCGCCTTCACCACCTACAGCGACCTGGCCGCCCGCGCGCAGGTGCTGGAATTGCTGCGGCAGGAGGTGATCCGCGTGAACCTGACCCTGCCCGAGCCGCAGCGCATCCGCGACTTCGTGCTGCTATACAAGGAACTCGACGCTGATGACGACGAGTTGACGCGCACGCGAAAAGTTCGGCGCGGGGTGATCAACGACAAATACGGCGCGATCATCGATGCGATCTATCGCGGGGATGCCGCCATTCCCGTCGATACGGTGATCCGTTTCCAGGACGGCACCACCCAGCGCGTGCGCACCACCCTGACCGTCGCGGCCGCCCTGCCGCGACTGACCGAATTGGCGGCCTGAGATGGATTTCACCCTGTTCTTCCCGCTGCTGCTGAATGGGCTGATCGTCGGCGCGCTCTATGGCGTGGTCGCGATGAGCTTCGTGCTCATCTACAAGGCGTCGCAGGTGGTGAACTTCGCGCAGGGCGAATTCCTGCTGGTCGGCGCCTGGGTCTGCTGGTGGCTGCTGACGACCTGGCCCATTCCCTTCTGGGCCGGCTTCCTGGTCACCATGGCCTTCATGACGCTGTTCGGCATCATTCTGCAGGTGGTGGTGCTGCGGCCATTGATCGGCGAGCCGGTGATTTCCGTCATCATGGCGACGGTCGGCCTGTCGATCTTCTTCCAGGCGCTGATGAAGTGGATCTTTGGCGTCTTCGCCAAGCCCTTCCCGCCGATCTTTGAGGCCGAGCGCATCGATGTGATGGGGTTGCAGGTGCAGCCCGTCTATCTGCTCTCGCTGGCGGTTTCGCTCTTCATCATGTTCGGCTTCTGGTGGTTCTTCACCTTCAGCAAGCATGGGCTGGCGATGCGGGCCACGGCCTTCGACCAGCAGGTGGCGCAGTCCCTCGGCGTGTCGGTGCCGAAGGTCTTTGCCATGTCCTGGGCGATTTCGGCGGTGGTCTCCTCGGTCGCCGGCGTCGTGGTGGGGGTGGTGAACGGTGTGTCCTCGGCGCTGTCCTTCTACGGCATCAAGGTCTTTCCCGCCGTCATCCTGGGCGGGCTGGATTCCATCGTGGGCGCGGTGCTGGGCGGGCTGATAGTCGGCGTGCTGGAAAACCTGGCGCAATGGGTGGACAGTGAGTTCCTGCACTGGGGCAACATGACCCAGATCGCGCCTTTCTATGCGCTGGTGCTGATCCTGCTGATCAAGCCCTATGGGTTGTTGGGGACGAAGAACATCGAACGTGTCTGAGATGCGGCCGGCGGGCGACTACCGCACCACCTATGCCGCGGACATGACGGTGTTTCCGACGCGGAACAGCCGGCTTGCCATGCTGGCCGGCATCGCGCTGGCCTGTGCGGCGCCCCTGGCCTTTGGGCGGTATGAACTGGGGCTGATGATCAACATCGGTTTCCTGGGGATCGCGGCGCTTGGGCTGAACATCCTGGTGGGCTTCACTGGGCAGATCAGCATCGGGCACGCGGCCTTCTTCGGCTTCGGCGCCTTCCTGTCGGCCTGGTTGCACGAGACTTTGCATGTGCCCGTCATCCTCTGCATCCCGTTGGCGGGCTTGGGAACGGCGGTGGTGGGGCTGGTCTTTGGCCTGCCGGCGGCGCGGCTGAAGGGGCTGTACCTAGCCATCGCGACGCTGGCCGCGCAGTTCATCTTGGAGGATTTCTTCGCCCGCGCGCGCTGGTTCACCGGCGGCGTCGCCGGGCGCATGACCGAAAGCGTGACGGTCGCCGGCTTTTCCTTCGACCGCGAGGAAACCTACTTCTACATCGTCCTCGCCTTCGTGGTCGTGATGTTCTTCGCTGCCTCCAACCTGATGCGCACGCGCGACGGGCGGGCGCTGGTGGCGGTGCGGGACCATTACCTGTCCGCCGAGGTCATGGGCATCAACCTCGCCTATTACCGAACGCTGTCCTTCGCGATCTCCTCCTTCTACGCCGGGATCGGTGGGGCGCTCTATGCGCACTACCTGCTGTTCGTGTCGGTCGAGGCCTTCAACATCCTCTTCTCGATCCAGTTCCTTGGCATGGTCATCATTGGGGGTCTGGGCAGCGTCATGGGCAGCCTGATGGGGGCAGCCTTCATGGTGCTGCTGCCGGAGGTGGTGCAGGCCCTGGCCGACCAACTCGCCGGCGGGTCCATCGACCGTGCGATCAAGCTCGGCGCCAATATCTCCTTCCTGCGAGAGATGGCCGTCGGTGCCGCGATCATCCTGTTCCTGGTGTTCGAGCCGAACGGGCTCGCGCATCGCTGGCGGCTGATCAAGGCCTATTGGAAGCTCTATCCCTACTCACATTGAACGGAGGCAACGACATGAAAAAAACATTCCTCGCGGCGCTGGCGGCGCTGTTCGCGATGCCCGCCCTGGCCCAGCCGATTCCGGTCGGCCACCTGATGGACAATTCGGGTGCTACGTCAGACGTCGGCCTGCCCTATGGCCAGGGCGTGCAGGACACGCTGTCCTGGGTGAACAGCACGCGCCGCGGTGTCGCGGGGCGCCCGATCAATGTGCTGGGCTTCGACTATGGCTATGCCGCCCCCCGCGCGGTCAGCCAGTACCAGGCCTGGTCGCGCGATCGCGTGGTCGCCATCCAGGGCTGGGGCACGGCGGATACCGAGGCGCTGATCCGCTTCGTCACCCGCGACCGCATCCCCTATATCTCCGGCTCCTATTCCGGCGCGCTGACCGACCCGACCGGGCGGGCGCGGCCTGGCGTGGAGGCGGCCCCCTTCAACTTCTTCTACGGCCCGTCCTACAGCGACGCGCTGCGCGGCATGCTGCAATGGGCCAAGACCGATTGGGACCGCAGCGGGCGCACGGGTCGGCCGAAGTACGTGCACATGGGCGCCAACCACCCCTATCCGAATTCGCCGAAGGAAGCGGGCGAGACCATGGCGCGGGAGCTTGGCTTCGGCGTGCTGCCGGCGATCCAGTTCGCGCTGACGCCGGGCGATTATACCGCGCAATGCCTGACCCTGCGGAACCAGGGCGCAAACTACGCCTATCTCGGCAACACGGCGGGGTCGAACCTGTCGGTGCTGCGCTCCTGCCAGACGGCGGGCGTGCAGGTACAGTTCATGGGCAATGTCTGGGGCATGGATGAGAATGCCATGAAGGCCGCGGGCACCGCCGCCAATGGCGTGGTCTTCCCGGTCCGCACGGGTGCCGTCTGGGGCCAGCCGGTGCCGGGCATGGAAACCGCGCAGGCGATCAGCCGCACCACCGATGCCAATGCCTATCGCACCGTGCATTACCTGGCCGGCATGTGCGCCGCGATGCTGATGGTCGAAGCCATGGAGACGGCGGCGGCGAATGGCGGCGCGATCAGCGGCGAACGCATCCGCGATGGATTTTATGCGCGTCGGGACTGGGTGCCGGCGGGGTTTGCGGGGCTCTGCAACCCCTCCACCTTCACCGCCGAGGACCATCGCGGCACCATGCGCGTGGCCCTCTATCGTGCCGTCGTGACGGGCAATACCTCGCAGGGCACGGTCGGCGAATTGATGGCCAACGGCACGATGAAGCTGGAACCCGTGACGGTCGTGGAACTGGAACGCCGCCGCGACTGGCAAGGCTGGTAAGCCTGTGACCGCCGCGCAGCCCCTGCTGGAGGTGAACAACATCGAGGTCGTGTACAGCGATGTCATCCTGGTGCTGCGCGGCCTGTCGCTGAAGGTGCCGCAGGGCGAGATCGTCGCCCTGCTCGGCGCCAATGGCGCAGGCAAATCCACGACGCTGAAGGCCATCTCCGGCCTGCTGAAGACCGAGGAAGGCGAGGTCACCCGCGGCGAGGTGCGCTTTGCCGGCGAACGCATCGACGGCATCGACCCGCACATGATCGTCCGGCGCGGGATTTTCCAGGTGATGGAGGGGCGGCGCATCGTCTCCGACATGACGCCGCTGGAGAACCTCCGCCTCGGCGCTTTTACCCGCAGCGACCGGGAAGTGGGCTCGGACATCGAGCGTGTCTATGCCTACTTCCCGCGCCTGAAGGAACGCACGGGGTTGGCCGGCTATCTCTCCGGCGGCGAACAGCAAATGCTGGCGATCGGCCGCGCACTGATGGCGCGGCCGAAACTGATCCTGATGGACGAACCCTCGATGGGCCTGTCGCCGCTGCTGGTGCAGGAGGTTTTTGGTATCATCCGCAAGATCAACAGGGATCTTGGCGTGACCATCCTGCTGGTCGAACAGAATGCGCGCATGGCGCTGTCCGTCGCCTCCTACGGCTATGTCATGGAGCAGGGGAAGGTGGTGCTCGACGGTCCCGCAGCGGCGCTGGCGGACAATGAAGATGTGAAGGAATTCTACCTCGGCGGCCATGGCGCCGAACGCAAATCCTTCCGCAACCTGAAATCCTTCAAGCGACGGAAGCGCTGGCTGTGAACGACACCCGCCGCAGCCCCGACCAGCGCGCCGCCGACAACGCGCGTGCCCTGCCGCTGGCGCTGGCCCATGCGCGCCGGGCGTCTGCGTACGCCACCCTGCCGGATGCGCCGCTGTCGCAGCTGCCGGTCAGCCGCAAGGCCGATCTGATCGTGGCCCAGGCAGGCGCACCGCCCTTCGGTGGGATGAACCCCGTGCCGATGGGTGCCTATGCGCGGGTCTTCGTCTCGCCAGGTCCGATCGTTGAGGGCAGCGGTTTCGGCCCCGACCCCTTCCGCTTCGCCCGCGCCCTGGCCGCGACCGGGCTGCGCGCGGGCGACCTGCTGCACAACTGCTTCGCCTATCACTTCACCCCTGCGGGCTTCATGCTGGAAGGTGGTGCGCATGCGCTGGGCTGTCCGGTGTTTCCGGCCGGCACGGGCAATACGGAACAGCAGGCCCGTGCGATGGCAGCACTCCGCCCCGTGGCCTATTGCGGCACGCCGGATTTCCTCAAGGCCATTCTGGAAAAGGCCGATGAGCTGGGGCTGGATGTGTCCTCGCTGCGGCTCGGGCATGTCTCGGGTGGGGCCTATCTGCCCGCCCTGCGCGCCTTCTACACCGCGCGCGGCCTGACGGTGCGCCAGTCCTATGCCAGCGCGGACGTCGGCGTCATCGCCTACGAGACCGAAGCCAATGAAGGGCTGGTCGTCGACGAAGGCGTGATCGTCGAGATCGTGCGCCCCGGCACCGGAGATGTGCTGCCGGAAGGCGAGGTGGGCGAGGTGCTGGTCACCACACTATCGGCCTCCACCCACTGGCCACTGGTGCGTTTTGCGACGGGCGACCTGTCGGCGGTGCTGCCGGGTCCATCGCCCTGTGGCCGCACCAACATGCGCCTGCGCGGCTGGATGGGCCGCGCCGACCAGGCGGCCAAGGTGCGCGGCATGTTCGTGCGTCCCGAACAGGTCGCCGCCGCGCTGCGCGCTGTGCCCGGCATTCTCCGCGCGAGGCTGGTCATCGGGTTGGAGGGCACGCGCGACACCATGCTGCTGCGCGCGGAAACCGCCGACGCAAGCCTGGCCGAAGCCCTTGCCGCGGCGCTGGCGGATGCGACCAAGCTGCGTGGCGCGGTGCAGATCGTGCCCCCGGGCAGCCTGCCCAATGATGGCAAGGTCATCGAGGACACGCGGCCCGCGCCATGAACTGGGACATCCCCGCCGCCTGCAACATGGCCTGGGAAGCTTGCGATCGTTGGGCCGATGGCAGCGGCCGCCCGGCGATCCACCACCTGCACGACGACGGGCGGGTGCAGACCTGGTCCTTCGATGCGTTGCGCGCGGCCTCGGCCCGGCTGGCGAACACGCTCATCGCCCATGGCGTGCGGCCGGGCGACCGGGTCGCCGTGCTGCTGCCGCAGGGGCCGCAGACGGCGGTGGCGCATCTGGCGGCCTATCGGATGGGCGCCATCGCCGTGCCCTTGTTCGTGCTGTTCGGCGAGGATGCCCTGGCCTTTCGCCTGCGCGACAGCGGCGCTGTGGCGCTGGTCACGGACACTGAGGGTGCGGCCAAGACCGCAGCACTCGGGCTGCCTTGCGTGCTCGCGCTGGGCGGCGGACCGGGCGTGCTGGACTTGGCCGCCGAAACCGCGCGCGCCAGCGACGCCCACGCCTGCGCCGTCACCGGACCTGACGATCCCGCGCTGATCATCTACACCAGCGGCACCACCGGCAGCCCCAAGGGCGCGCTGCATGGGCATCGGGTGCTGCGCGGCCACCTGCCTGGCGTCATCACCCCGCATGACGGCTTCCCGCAGCCCGGCGATTTGATGTGGACGCCAGCCGACTGGGCCTGGATCGGTGGGCTGCTTGACGTGCTGCTGCCGTCGCTGTTCTTCGGCGTGCCGGTGCTGGCGCATCGGATGCAAAAATTCGACCCCGACTTCGCGCTGCGGCTGATGGTACGCCACGGCGTGCGCAATGCCTTCCTGCCGCCGACGGCGCTGAAGATGCTGTCCAGCCTGCCCGATGCCGCGCGTTTCGGCGCGAGGCCGCGCAGCATCGGCTCAGGCGGGGAATCGCTCGGCACGGCGATGCTGGATTGGGGGCGGGCGACCTTCAGTGTGCGGATCAACGAATTCTACGGCCAGACCGAATGCAACCTGGTGGTCAGCGGTAATGCGCGGCTGTTTGCCCCGGTGCCGGGCAGCATGGGCCGCGCCGTGCCGGGGCATCACGTCGCCATCCTGGATGATGGCGGCGCGCCTGTGATAGGAAAAGAAGGCGCCATCGCCGTGCGTGCGCCCGACCCGGTCATGTTCCTCGGCTACTGGAACAACCCGGCCGCCACGGCGCAGAAGTTCCAGGGCGACTGGCTGCTGACCGGCGACCGCGGGAGCATCGATGCCGATGGCAACGTCTTCTTCATCGGACGTGATGATGACGTGATAACCTCGGCCGGCTATCGCATCGGCCCCGGTGAGATCGAGGACAGCCTGGCACGCCACCCCGCCGTTGCCATGGCCGCGGTCGTGGGTCTGCCGGATGCCCTGCGGACCGAACGCGTCACCGCCGTCATCGTGCCGCGGCCGGGCCATGCGCCCGATGCGGCGCTGGCCGCCGCGATCCAGGACCATGTGCGCCGCCGCGTCGCCGCCCATGCCTATCCGCGCGAGGTCGTCTTCGCGGACTCGCTTCCCATGACAACCACCGGCAAGGTGATGCGCGGCGTCTTGCGCGCCACCCTTGCGGCGCGCGACAAGACCGCAGGAGGCGCCTGACCATGGCCCAGAATTCCGGTTTCCTGCAGCTCGACCACATGCTGGGCGAAGGCGTCGATATGCTGCGCGACACGGTGCGCGGTTTTTCCGAAGAACACGTGGCCCCGTTGGCCGCCGAGATCGACCGCACGGATGATTTCCCCCGCCATCTCTGGCCGCAGATGGGGGCGCTGGGACTGCATGGCATCACCGTCGCCGAGGAACGCGGCGGCAGCGGCATGGGCTACCTCGCGCATTGCGTGGCGATGGAGGAGGTCAGCCGTGCCTCGGCCTCGGTCGGCCTGTCCTACGGCGCGCACAGCAATCTTTGCGTGAACCAGATCGAGCGCAACGGCACGCCGGCGCAACGCGCGCGCTACCTGCCCAAACTCATCAGCGGCGAGTATTTGGGCGCGTTGGCGATGAGCGAACCCGGCGCGGGTAGCGACGTGGTGTCGATGAAACTCCGCGCAGGGAAGCGCGGCGACCGCTGGGTGCTGAACGGCACCAAGATGTGGATCACCAACGCGCATTTCGCCGAGACGATCATCGTCTATGCCAAGACCGACCCAGCCGCCGGACCGAAGGGCATCACGGCCTTCATCGTGCAGCGCGATTTTCCCGGTTTCGCCGCGGCCCAGAAACTCGACAAGCTCGGCATGCGCGGATCTCCTACCAGCGAATTGGTCTTCACCGATTGCGAGGTGCCGGAGGAGAATATCCTGGGCGCGCTGAACGGCGGGGTGCGGGTGCTGATGTCGGGGCTGGATTACGAACGCGCCGTGCTGGCCGCAGGTCCTTTGGGCATCCTGCAGGCCTGCCTGGATGTGGTCGTGCCCTATATCCACGAACGCAAGCAATTCGGCCAGGCGATCGGCGAGTTCCAGTTCATCCAGGGCAAGGTTGCGGACATGTACACCGCGCTGAACGCCGCCCGCGCCTATGTCTATGCGGTCGCCCGAGCCTGCGATGCGGGCAAGGCCTCGCGCAAGGATGCCGCGGGTGCCATACTTTTTGCCGCCGAGGCCGCGACCAAGGCGGCGCTGGATGCGATCCAGATCCTGGGCGGCAACGGCTATATCAACGACTACCCGACCGGTCGGCTGCTGCGCGATGCGAAGCTGTACGAGATCGGCGCCGGCACCAGTGAAATCCGCCGCCTGCTGATTGGCCGCGAACTTTTTCGGGAATCCGCGTGACCGATCCCGAACGCCAGGCCCGTGCCGCGCATATGCGGGCGCTGGTCGCGACCTTGCGCGAACGTGCGGCAGCGGCGGCGCTGGGCGGGCCGGAGGCTTCGCGCGCACGCCATGTCGCGCGCGGAAAACTGCTGTCGCGCGATCGGGTGGAAGCGCTGCTCGACCCCGGCGCGCCTTTCTTAGAACTCTCGCCGCTCGCGGCCCATGGCATGTATGGGAACGAGGTGCCGGGGGCGGGCATGATCACGGGCCTCGGCCGAGTCTCGGGCCGCATCTGCGTGATCGTCGCCAATGATGCGACGGTGAAGGGCGGGTCCTACTACCCGCTCACGGTGAAAAAACACCTGCGCGCGCAAGAGATCGCGCAGGCCAACCGCTTGCCC
>JBBQHE010000112.1:0-13734 GCA_038323655.1 Acetobacterales bacterium
CCTCATCGGCCGGCGCCATCAGCGTCATCCCGGGCAGGCAGCCGAGGTAGGCGATGTCATAGGACCCGGCATGGGTCGCGCCATCGGCGCCGACCAGCCCGGCGCGGTCCATCGCGAAGCGCACCGGCAGGTTCTGCAGGCACACGTCATGCACCACCTGGTCGTAGGCGCGCTGCAGGAAGGTGGAATAGATCGCGACGAAGGGTTTTTGGCCCTCGGTCGCCATGCCGGCGGCGAAGGTGACGGCATGCTGTTCGGCGATGCCGACATCGAAGCAGCGCGTCGGGAAGCGTTTTTGGAAGGCATCGAGCCCGGTGCCATTGGGCATGGCCGCGGTGATCGCGACGATGGCGTCGTCGGCTTCGGCTTCCGCCAGCAGGGCGGCCGAAAACACCTTGGTATAGGCGGGCGGGCCAGGCGGCGCCTTCTGCTGTTCGCCGGTGATGACGTTGAATTTTTGCACGCCGTGGTACTTGTCCGCACTGGCCTCGGCGGGGGCGTAGCCGCGGCCCTTTTGCGTCACCGCATGCAGCAGGATCGGCCGGGCGTCCTCGGCATCGCGCAGGTTGCGCAGGATCGGCAGCAGGTGGTCCAACTCGTGCCCGTCGATCGGGCCGACGTAGTAGAAGCCCAGTTCCTCGAACAGCGTGCCGCCGGTCAGCAGGCCGCGGGCGTATTCATCGGCGCGGCGGGCCGCGCGTTCCAGGGGGGCGGGGAAGCGACGGGCGACCTTGGCCATCACCTCACGGAGCGACAGGAAGGGGCGGGAGGAAATCAGCCGCGACAGATAGGCCGACAGCGCCCCGGTGGGTGGGGCGATCGACATGTCATTGTCGTTCAAGATGACGATAAGCCGGGATTTCTGGCTCCCGGCGTTGTTCATGGCCTCATAGGCCATGCCAGCGCTCATCGACCCGTCACCGATGACGGCGATCACATGGCGGTTGTCGCCCTTGAGGTCGCGCGCCACGGCCATGCCGAGGCCGGCGGAAATGCTGGTCGAGGAATGGGCCGCGCCGAAGGGGTCGTATTCGCTCTCGCTGCGCCGGGTGAAACCCGACAGCCCGCCGCCCTGGCGCAGGGTGCGGATGCGGTCGCGCCGCCCGGTCAGGATCTTGTGCGGGTAGGCCTGATGGCCGACGTCCCAGATCAGCCGGTCGGTCGGCGTGTCAAAGACGGCATGGATCGCGACGGTGAGTTCGACGACCCCCAGCGAGGCGCC
Organism: Acetobacterales bacterium; assembly: GCA_038323655.1. GTDB lineage: Bacteria > Pseudomonadota > Alphaproteobacteria > Acetobacterales > Acetobacteraceae > Humitalea. The sequence goes on from JBBQHE010000112.1 coordinate 1,223, forward strand.
AAGATGCCCGCCGGTGGTGGAGACGACGTGGATCGTTTCCTGCCGCAATTCCTCGGCCAGCTGTTTCAGCTGGTCGGCGGAAAAATTCCGCATGTCGGATGGGATCTGGACGCGGTCCAGGAGGGGGGTCAGCGGGCGGGCGGTCATGACCGGCGTCCGAGTACAAAATGGGCAAGCATGCGTAAAGTGTCGGCACGATCACCGAAACTGTCCAGATGCCGGATGGCCTGATCGACCAGACGTTCCGCCTGCGCACGGGCGCGGTCGGGGCCGAGCAGCCCGACGAGGGTCGCCTTGCCGGCCTCCATGTCCTTGGCGGTGCGCTTGCCGGCTTCCTCGGCCGTGGCGGTCAGGTCCAGCAGGTCGTCGGCGATCTGGAAGGCGGCGCCGATATCCCGGCCGAACAGGGCCAGGGCATGGCGCTGGGCGCCAGGGGCCTTGCCGAGCAGCGCGCCCGCTTCTGCGGAAAATTCGATCAACCGGCCTGTCTTCATCATCTGCAAACGCCCGACGGCGGCTTCCGTCAGCGCCTCGCCGGCCGATTCCGCCAGAATATCCAGCATCTGCCCGCCGACCATGCCCCGCGCCCCGGCGGCGCGCGCCAGGCAGCGCACCAGTTCGGCGCGGACGAAGGGGTCGGTATGGGTGTCTTCCTCGGCGATCACCTGGAAGGCCAGGGTCTGCAGGGCGTCCCCGGCCAGGATGGCGGTCGCCTCGTCAAAGGCGATGTGGCAGGTCGGCTTGCCGCGGCGCAGGTCGTCGTCGTCCATCGCCGGCAGGTCGTCATGCACCAGGGAATAGGCGTGCAGCATCTCGATGCCGGCCGCGACCCGCAGCGCCTGTTCGCGGCCGACGCCGAATTGCGCCGCCCCTTCCAGCACCAGGAAGCCGCGCAGCCGCTTGCCGCCGCCCATGGCGGCATGGCGCATCGCGGCATAGAGCGGGGCCTCGTCGCCTTCCTCGATCGGCAGCAGCGCGTCCAGCGCGCCCTCGATCTCGGCCTGGGCGAGCGCCAGTGCGGCCTTCAGCGCGGGTTCGGCGGTCTCGGTCATCAGGCCAGGTCCCGCAGGCCGTTGGGCTGCCCATCGGGGCCGAGGGTGATCGCCTGGACCCGGGCCTCGGCCTCGGCCAGCAGGCGTTCGCAATGGCGGCGCAGCGCATCGCCGCGCTCATAGGCCCCGATCGCCTCGGCCAGCGCGCCCTGGCCGCCTTCCAGCCCCTTCACGATCCGTTCCAGCTCCGCGAGGGCTGCTTCGAAGGGCAAATCGGCAATCTCGGCATCGGCCATGCCTGGCGGCTCCTGGGTGTTTGGGTCATGTCTCCATCAGCGCCCGGACATGGGCGGCCGAAGACGAGGCCAGTGCGGCAAGGTCGTAGCCGCCTTCCAGCATGGAGACCACCCGGCCCCGCGCCGCGCCCTCCCTGGCCAGGGCGCAGAGCGCGGCCGTGATCCAGGTGAAGTCGGCTTCCCGCAGCCGGCATTGCGCCAGCGGGTCGGCCGCATGGGCATCGAAGCCGGCCGAGATGATCAGCAATTCGGGGTCGAAGGCGGCCAGGGCAGGCAGCAGATCATCCCGCCAGACAGCGCGAAACGCCTCGCCATTCGCCCCCGGATGCAGCGGGCCGTTGATGATGTTGCCAAAGGCGCCGCGTTCGGTGGCAAAGCCGGTGCCCGGATACAGCGGCACCTGGTGCGAGGAGGCCAGGAACAGCCCCGGCCGGTCCCAGAAGGCCGCCTGGGTGCCATTGCCGTGGTGGACGTCGAAATCCGCGACCGCCACGCGGGACAGCCCGTGCGCGACCTGGGCGTGGCGCGCGGCGATGGCGGCATTGGCGAAAAGGCAGAAGCCCATGGAGGTCGCGGGCTCGGCATGGTGCCCCGGCGGGCGCACGGCGCAGAAGGCGCGCGCGACTTCGCCCCGGCAGACGGCATCGACCGCGGCGATGCCGGCGCCGGCGGCGCGCAGGGCGGCCTCGGCACTGCCCGCGCTCATCACCGTATCGGCGTCCAGCGCCACGCGCGCCTCGCCTTCGGGGCGGATCGCGAGGACGCCATCGACATAGGCCTCGGGGTGGATCAGGCAGAGCTGGTCGCGCGTGGCGCGCGGCGCCTGGTCGCGATGCAGGAGCATGAACTCCTCCGCCTCCAGCGCCCGCCAGACGGCGCGCAGCCGGTCGGGGCATTCGGGGTGCTCCTCGCCCATGTCATGGCCGAGGCAGGCGAGGTGGGTGAGCAGAAGGACGCTCACGGCGCCGCCACCTCCTCTTTCTTGCGCAGGGTAAACCGCCAGGCGCCTTTCGCCTCGCTGACTGATACCAGCGCATGGCCGGTTTCCTTGGCATAGGCGTGGAAATCAGCGACCGAGGCGGGGTCGGTCGCGATCACCGTCAACCGCGCGCCCGGGGGCAGCGATCGCAGGGCCTTGTTGGCCTTCAGCACCGGCAGCGGGCAGGTCAGGCCGCTCAGGTCGATTGTTGTCTCGGACATGGCACCAGACCACCACCACAGGCGCCCCGGGGCAAGCGGGGGTTGCCGGAGGGCCGCCGCGCCGCCACCCTGGTGCCATGCGGATCGGTATCGACCTGGGCGGCACCAAGACCGAAATCGTGGCGCTGGACGGGGCCGGTCAGCCGCTGCTGCGCCGCCGCGTGGCGACCCCTGCCGGGGATTACGCGTCGATCCTGGACATGATCCAGGGCCTGGTCGCGGGGGTCGAGGCCGAGGTCGGGCGGGGCAGCATCGGCATCCCCGGCAGCCCCTCGCCCGCGACCGGGCTGGTCCGCAACGCCAATACCCAGGCGCTGAACGGCCAGAACCTCGGCGCCGACCTCACCATGCGGCTGGGGCGCGAGGTCCGCATCGCCAATGACGCCAACTGCCTGGCCCTGTCCGAAGCCGCCGATGGCGCGGGGGCAGGCTTCGGCACCGTCTTCGCCGTGATCCTCGGCACCGGGGTCGGCGGCGGGGTGGTGGTGGGCGGCCAGGTGCTGGCGGGGCTGAACGGCATCGCCGGCGAATGGGGCCACACGCCGCTGCCCTGGATGACGGCGGCCGAACACCCGGGGCCGCGCTGCTGGTGCGGGCGGCACGGCTGCCTGGAAACCTTCCTGGCCGGCCCGGCGCTGGCGGCCGATGCCGGCACCGCCTCAGGCCACGACGCCGCCGTGAGGGCCGCTGCGGGCGACCCGCGCGCGACAGCGGCCCTGGCCCGCCATGCCGATCGGCTGGGCCGGGCGCTGGCCATGATCGCCAATATCCTGGACCCCGAATGCATCGTGCTGGCTGGGGGACTTTCCAACCTGGCGCATCTGTACGACCAGGTGCCGGGGCTGATGGCGCCCTGGATTTTTGGTGATCTCAAGCGCGTGGTGCTGCGCCAGGCGGTGCATGGCGACAGTTCGGGCGTGCTGGGGGCGGCGCGATTGTGGCCGGCCGCCGGGTCCTAAAAATTTGGGGCCTAAAAATTTGGGGCCTGAGGATCTGGGGCCTGCGGATCTGGGACCTCAAAATCTGGGAACTAAAGATCCAGCACGCGCCCCGGCGCGGCCCGGCCGGTCAGCAGGTCCCACACCCCCAGCATATTGCCCTGGAAGCGGCCGAAGCGATCCACATGCGGCTCGGGCGCCACCGACCGCAGCAGGTTGATCAGGCAGTGCCGCCCGGCGCTGGGCAGGGCGTGGCTCCAGGGAAAGCTGCCCTTGCGCGCCAGGTAGATCGGGTTGACCACCTGGCTGTAGCCAAGCCGCCGCCCCGGCGTGCGCCCGACCTTGGTGCCCAGATGCACGCCGCGCGCAGCCCCCAGGCGCAGGATGCTGCCATGGGCGCCAAGCCTGCGGGTCACATCGATGTCCTCGTACCAGGCATAGAGCGGCAGCGCCTCGTCAACGCGGATGCCATGCGCGCGCACCGGCGCCATGCGAAAGGCCATGTTGCAGCCATAGCCGTTGAAATGGGGTGCCGCGTCGGTCAAGGCGCCATCGTAGTGGTCGGCGGCCAGGATCGCGCGGGCTTCCTCGGACGAATAGCCTGGCCCCTTGGCGCCATCGGCGATCACCGTGCCGGTCGCGACGACGCAATCGGGCCGGGCGGTCATCACCGCCTCCAACGCCGCCAGCCAGGCCGGTGCGGCCAGGAAATCATCGTCCAGGAACAGCACCACATCGGCCTGCGTCGCCGCATCCAGGATGGCGTTGCGCTGGCGCGGCAGGCCGGGCCGGTTTTGCAGGAAGACCACGCCGGGGAAGCGCCGCGGCAGGTCGTCCACGTCATCAGGCGTCGCATGGCAGACGAAGATTTTTTCGGGCGCGCGCGTCTGCTGCGCGAGTTCCGCCAGCGTCTCGGCCAGGATGGCGGGGCGGCCGCGGGTGGCGATGCCGATGGCAATGTTCATGGCGCGGCCCAAAGCCCCTTCAGCCGGCCGCGCAGGGTCGCGGCGTAATAGGACACCTCAAGCCAGCGCCACCGCGCCGCGCTCAGCACCATGCCGCCGACCGGGCGGATCAGGAACGGCAGGATCACCGCGCCCCGCGCATGGCGCCGCAACACCCGGCCCAGCCCCGCGCCATACAGCGCAGCCCGCGCCACCGCGACCCGCGTCAGCCGCTTGTCGGGATGGATGATCCGCAACTGCGGGTCATACACCGCCGTCGCGCCGGCCTTGATCGCGCGGGCCACAAGATCATTGCCCTCGGCCGAACCGAAGGGCGTGCCGGGGCCGAGGGTTTCGTCAAAGCCGCTGAGCCGCAACGCCAGGTCGCGGCGCAGGAACAGGTTGAACTCGATCACGCTGGTCCAGACATTGTCGAGCGTGATCGCCCCCGCCTCGGCCCGCCACCGGCCGGAGCCGAGCCCCCCCTCCGGTGAGGCCGCAGGCCCCGTCAGCACGCCAAGTGCGGGGTCGGCAAAGCCCGCCGCCACCTGCGCCAGCACGCCATCGGGATACAGGCAGTCGTCATCGGGAAAGCCCACGACATCGCCGGTCGCGGCGCGCAGCCCGAGGTTGCGGGCATGGCAGGCATTGGCAACATCGGACCGCAGCCAATGCAGCGTCATGCGCTGGCCATAGGCGTTCATGATCGGCGACAGCCGCTCGTCGCCGTTCTGGTCGACCACGATCACCTCGGGCGCGGTCCCCTGCGCCAGCAGCGTGTCGAACAGCACCGCCAACTCATCGGTCCGACCGCGCGTGGCGACGATCAAGGAGACGGTCACAGCGCCAGCATCGCCGCGCGAAACGCCGCCTGGCTGAAGCGCATCGCATTGGCGCGGCAGGCCTCGGGGCTGATGGTCATGGTATCGAAGCGGGCCATGGCATCGATGATCGACTCCGCGGTCTGTTCGGCAAACAGCAGCCCGGTCGGCGCGGCACCGGTCTGCACGATGTCGATCGCACCACCGCGGCCAAAGGCGATCATCGGCGTGCCGCAGGCCTGGGCCTCGACCATGGCGATGCCGAAATCCTCCTCCGCCGCATGGATGCAGGCGCGCGCGCCCTGCGTCAGCCGCACCAGCGTGTCCTGGCCGACCCGGCCGCGGAAATCGATGTTGGCGGCGCTGCCCGCGGCGACGCGCACGGCGGCCATGTTCGGCCCGTCGCCGACGATCACCAGCCGGCGGTCGGGCATCCGGGCAAAGGCCTCGGCGACGATCTCCACCCGCTTGTAGGGCACCATGCGCGAGGCGACGAGCGTGTAGTCTTCCTTTGCCGCCCGCAGCGCGAAGCGCTCCACATCCACCGGCGGATGCACCACCACCGCCTCCCGCCGCCAGACCTTGTGGATGCGCGCGGCGATATAGGCGGAGTTCGCCACCAGCAGATCGACGCCCATCGCCGAACCACGGTCCCAGCCGCGCAGCCGGTGCAGCAGCCAGCGCGTGTAGGCGCCCTTCAGCCCCGTCTCCAGCCCCGCCTCACGCAGATACTGGTGCTGCAAATCCCAGGCGTAGCGCATGGGCGAATGGATGTAGCTGATGTGCCGCTGTCCCGGCCCCGTCAGCACGCCTTTGGCGACGGCGTGATTGGATGACACCACGAGGTCATAGCCCGACATGTCCAGCTGCTCGATCGCCAGTGGCATCAGCCCGAGATACCAGCGGAAGCGTTTTTTCGCGAAAGGCATCCGCTGGATGAAGGTGGTTTTTGGCACCCGCCCGCCCAGGAAGCCACGCTCGTCATCGGGCAGGAAATCGCAGACGGCGAAAAGATCGGCGTCGGGCCAGCAGTGCAGCAACTGCTCCAGCACGCGCTCCGACCCCGCATAGGTGTCGAGCCATTCATGCACGATGGCGACCTTCATGCGCGCGGCTCCGGCAGCAGGCTGAGCAGGGTTTCCGCCGCGCGCGCCCAGGTGAATTTTTCCGCGCGTGCCAGGCCCGCGGTGCGTTGGGCCGCCGCCAGGCCGGGCTGGTCGATCAGCGCGACCAGGGCCTCGGTCAGGCTGGCGGGGGTGGCGCTGTCGAACCACAGCGCGGCCTCGCCGCAGACCTCGGGCACCGCGCCCGAACGCGCGGCGATGACCGGGCAGCCGCAGGTCATCGCCTCCAGCGGCGGCAGGCCAAAACCTTCGTAACGCGAGGGGAAAACCAGGCAGAGGGCATTTTCATACAGCGCGCGCAATTCGGCATCGGTCACACGCCCCAGGGCCACGGCGCCGCCGCCACCGGCCGCGCGAAACACGGCAGGATCGGCGGCTCCGGCCGCGGCCAACACCATGCCGCGGTCGGCGAGCATGGCCGCCGCATCACGCAGGGCGTCGAGATTCTTGTGCGCGGCGCGGCTGCCGACGGCCAGCGCAAAGCGGCCCGGTTCCAGCCCGTGTTTTTGCAACACAGAGAGGTCCGCAGGCGCGCGCAAAACATGCTCGCCGCCTTCGGGCATCACGCCGATGCGCGCGGGGTCGATGCCCAGCCGGTCGGCGATGCGCGCCTGCGAAAACTGCGACACGGTGATCAGCCGCGCACCAACCCGCGCCAGCGCGTGATGCAGGAACCGATACCAGGCACGAAAGGCGAAGGAGTAGGACTCCGGCGTGTCAAAGACGCCCGCGTCATGGATCACCACCGCCTGGCGCCGCCCGGCGCGCAGCGGCGCGGTATTGCCCAGGTTGATCAGCATTGTTCCGCGCGCGGCGGCGGGCAGGTCGATCTGTTCCCAGGCCTGGCCGGATCGCCGGCCGACCGTTGCGGGCCGCAGCCGCGCATATGCGCCGAATGTCGCCCCTGGCGGCAGCAGCAGCCGCGGGGGAGGCAGGTCGGCGCGCGCATCCAGCGCCGCCGTGACCTCCATCGCAAAGCGCTGCACCCCGGTCAGGCCCTGGGTCAGGAAACGCCCATTGATCGCAAGACCGGTCATGCCGCGCGCCGCAGCAGCCGGCGCGGATCGCGCAGTCCGGCGCGTTCGGCCGGGCTCAGCGCCCAGATCGCGCCGGCAGCAAAACCCACCAGCGCCAGCGCGCCAAAACCCAACGACAGCGTGACACTGGGCATCGCCGCCGCCAGCGCCAGCCCCAAGCCCCCCAGGGCCAGCGATGGCGCCACCTGGCCGACCGCCACCCGCGCGTCAGGATACAGCCGCCCCGCCAGCCACAGCCGCCCGGCACAATCCACAGCCGCCCGCAGCGACCAGACCATCGCCGCCCCCTCGATCCCGAAGCGCAGCAGCATCAGCGCCGACAGCGGCAGGAAGACCACGACCTGCGCCAGCGCGAATTTCGCCGTCACATCGGGCCGGCCGATCGCATCGATCAGGCTTCCGGGCGCGAAGGCAACGCAGGAAAACAGGATGCCCACGCCCAAAATTCGCATCACCCCCGCCCCGCCATCGGCAAAGGCCGTGCCGAGCCAGAGCTGCAGGATGGGATGCGCGAAGGCGACCAGCACCAGGCAGGCCGGCAGCACGATCACGCCGATCAGCAGCGCACCGCGGCGCAGCAGGGTCACCGTTTCGGCCGGCAGGGTGCGGAAGGAGGAGGCCAGCGCCGGCAACAGTGCCTGCGCCACCGCCACGGGCAAAATCCAGAAGCGCATCACGAGGTCGAGCGGCGTGGCATAATAGGCCACCGCCGCCAGCGTCAGCAGCGACCCGATCAGGAAGCGGTCGGTATAGAGCAGCATCTGCGTCAGGATGCCCGACACCGTCATCCAACCGCCGATCCGCATCAGCGGCAGGACGGGTGCAAGCCGCGGCCGGCGCCACAGCCCCGGCACCAGCGGCCGGATCAGCATGGCGTAGGACAGCGTATTCGCCAGCCGGCAGGCAACCAGCGTCAGCATCACCGCCACCAGCGAATCCCACACCAGCAGCGCCAGCACGGGGCCCAGGTAGTAGAAGATGCCGACCGGGATGGTGACGAGGTTTGCCGCGCGAAATTTCTGATGCGCCGCAAGCACGCCCCACAGGGCCGCGTTCACCACGACCAGGGGCGCCGCCACCACCAGCACGCGAATTGCGGTGGTGGCTTCGGCCTGCAGGGCCTCGGGCACGTTCAGGATGTTCTGGACCAGGGTCGGCACGCCGAACCAGACCACCAGGCAGGCCGTGCCGCTCAGGGCGGCGAGGACCGCGATGGCGCCGGCGACCAGTTCCGCCTCGCCCTCGCGTTGGCCGGCACCGATGCGTTCCGACAGCGCCCGGGTCAGCGCCTGGCCGACGCCGAGATCCAGGATGGAGAAGACGCCCACCAGGGCGAGGGCCAGGGTAAACAGACCCCAACGGTCGATGCCCATCTGGTGGATCAGCACCGGGGTCAGGACCAGGGCGAGCACCAGGGGCAGGCCGCGGCCCAGGGCGTTCCAGACCACGCCGGACACCAGGCGCCGGCCCCCGGCGCGGGTGGCTGCATCATCGGTCATGGCTGGCGGTGCGTCATCCGCGCTGCCTAGACCCGGCAGCGCGGCAGGTCACCTTTCGGTTCAGTAGGCGCCGCGACGGAACAGGATGGCGGCGGGGGTTGCCAGCAGCAGGCGGATGTCCTCGACCAACGATGGGCGGCTGACATAGGCCACATCCAGCGCCACGCGGCGGGCGTAGGAGACGTCGTTGCGGCCACTGACTTGCCACAGGCCGGTGATGCCCGGGCGGACCGACTGGTAGTGGCCCGCGGCAGCGCCGTAGTACAGGTCGAGTTCCGAGGCCGTCACCGGGCGCGGGCCAACCAGGCTCATCTCGCCGCGCAGCACGTTCAGCAGCTGCGGCAGTTCATCCAGGCTGGTCTTGCGCAGGAAGGCGCCGATCCGGGTCACGCGCGGGTCGTTCTTCAGCTTGCGGGTCGCGTCCCATTCGGCGCGGGCCGCGGGGTCGCTGGCCAGCACGGCGGCGAGGCGCGCCTCGGCATCGGGCACCATGCTGCGGAACTTCAGGCAGCCGAAGGCGCGGCCACCGCGGCCGATGCGGCGATGGGCGAAGGTGGCGGGGCCGCCATCCAGCCGCACCAGCACGGCCAGGATCACGAAGGGGATGGCAAGCACCACCAGCATGGCGCCGGCACCCATGATGTCGAGCGCGCGCTTGGCGGCCGGGCGAAGCGCCTCGGCCAGGCTGGGGGCGCGAGAGATCGGCCCGCGCAGGGACATGAGCCCCTGGCCCGCGGCATCCGGCTGCAACCTGTGCATGGTATCGGCGCCCGACATGGTCGAAGAATCCTGTCCCCGAAATCACCGACTGGCCTGGCGAAGCGTCCGGCCCCCAGGGCCTTGGCGTCGCCGAGCGTTTCGGCATGGGCCTTTTCGCCTGCGCTCGGGACGCCATTGCGACCGGGTTGGGGCAAGATTGTGGCAGCGCACCAAATCGGACCTTTTCGGCCGTAGGCCGCCGATATGGCCGGGGGGCGCCCCAAGCGCGCAGGCCGAGGCCTTGGCGCTTGCGGAGATGGGTCAGGATACGGCCAGAATATACTGAGAAACTTCAGGGTCAGGCCTGACCGCCCGCTTGGGTCCTGCCGCAGGATGGGCCGAACCGGCCCTTATGCCTCCGGCAGCGACCAGGTGAAGCGCCGAAGGTCCAGCCCACACAGCCCCGTCAGCCCATGGCGCACCGTCCAGGCGCGGACCCCGGCCTGGTATTCGGCGGTGCCCGGCAGCCCATCGGGCCAGCCGGGCGGGTTGAAGGTGGAAATGCCGTTGATCGTCGGCAGGCCGATGACGGCGGCGATCAGCATGGCCTCGGTGTTGTGGTTGTAGACATTGTCCACCTCCTCGCCGAAGCGGCTCTCGGTGCGGGCGGCGGTGACGTAGAAGGCGCGGCAGGCGGCCGGCGGCGGCGGCACGCGGGCGAGGCGCCCGGCTTCCAGCGGCCGGTCAAGGAAGGTGGGGCTGTAGGCGTTGAGTTGTTCCACCAGCAGCAGCGCCAGCACCGCGACCATCGCTGGGCGCGGCCAACGGGGTGCGGCCTGGGCGAGCCAGGCGACGGCCAGCAGGGTGACCGGCAGGGCGAGAAAAATCTGGTACCGCACCACCACCCGCGCCGCCCGCGCGCCCGGAAAACCCTGGAACACCAGCCACCACAACGAATGTTCGCCGAAGCGCAGGGTCAGCACCCAGGTCACCACCGTGGCGATCGCCACCGCGCGGCGGATGCCGGAGGGATCAACCCGCGCCCCGCCGCGCGCCAGCCACACCAGGCTTGCCGCAAATACCAGCAACAGCCCGGGCGGCAGGCCGGTCATGCGTTCGGTCCAGAACGGCAGGTCGGGCCGAAGCGCCACGACAAGCCAGCCCCACACGAGGTTCTGCTGGCCGACATGGATCATGTCGAGCGGCACCGGCAGGTTCTGCGCCACCATCGACCAGGGATGCATGCCCGTCTCGGCGGCTTTGGGCAGGTAGATGGCCAGGAAGGGCAGGTTGGTCAGGATCGCCAAGGCCGCGATGGCGGCCAGCGGCACCCACTGGGCGCGGAGAGCCCCCAGCAGCGCCCGACGCTGGTCGCCCCCGGCCACGACCAGCCAGGCCGGAGCCAGAATGGCCGCGAAGAACACCGCGTACCAGGCCATGTAGAAGCCGCTCATCAGCCAGGCGGCGAAGCCGACGACGAAGCCCGCCCCCCAGCCCAGCAAGGCGCGGCGCCGCCCGGCCAGAAGTGCCGCGATGGCCCCCTGCGCCGCCACCACCAGCAGCGGCGTCAGCGACACGCCGAACAGCTGCGCATGGCTGCCGCGGATCGCCAGGTTGTTCGCCAGGGTGAACAGCGCCGCCGCCAGCAGCGCCCAGGGCCAGGCCAGCCCGAACACCCGCCTGGCCGCCCAATGCGCACCCAGGAACCCGGCGGCGCGCAGGGTCATGTTGGCCATCTCGCCGGCCAGGAAGGGATCGGCACCGAGCGCACGCCACAGCGCGTAAGGCAAGCCGAACAGCAGGTAGCCGTCGTTGTAGCCGAGCGTGCCCGGCACCGGATGGAAATAGGCCGTCCGCGTCCAGTCCGCGGTGCCGCGCAGCACATTGCGCCAGTGTTCCAGGATCGACAGCTCGATCACCGCATCGTGCCGGTCGCCCAGCAGCAGGGTGAAGCCATCCAGCAACTGCGACCGGAAGAAGATCGCGATGCAGAGCACCAGCCCTAGGGCGACCGCCGTTGCCTGCTTCATCCGGGCGGGCCGGACGGCAGGTGCCGCTCCACGAGATACAGCGGCCGCCGCTTGGTTTCGTTGAAGATGCGGCCGAGGTATTCGCCGATCAGCCCCAGCGTCGTCAGCTGCACGCCACCGAGGAACAGCACCACCACCATCAGGCTGGGGTAGCCCGCGACATCGGCGCCAAACATCACCGTCTTGATCACCACCACGGCGCCATAGACCAGCGCGCCCACGGCGGTCAGCAGCCCGAGGTAGGTCGCGATTTTCAGAGGCCCCACCGTGAAACTGGTAATGCCCTCCAGCGACAGGTTCCACAGCTTCCACCAGTTCCACTTGGTGGTGCCGGCGGCGCGCGGCGCGCGGTCATACAGCACGGCGCGGGAGGGAAAGCCGACCCAGGCGAACAGCCCCTTCATGAAGCGATGGTGTTCGCGCAGTTGCAGCAGCGCATCCAGCGCGCGGCGGCTCATCAGCCGGAAATCGCCGGTGTCCTTGGGCAGTTCCACGCGGCCGCCCAGGTTGCGCATGACACGATAGAACCCCGCCGCGGTCGTGCGTTTCAGCCAACCTTCGCCATGGCGTGCGGCGCGCTGGGCGTAGACGACGTCAAAACCCTCCCGCCACGCGGCGACCAGGGCGCCGATGACCTCGGGCGGGTCCTGCAGGTCGGCGTCGATCACCACCACCGCCTCGGCCCCGCGCGCGTGGTCCAGCCCCGCGGTCAGGGCGATTTCCTTGCCGAAGTTGCGCGACAGGTTCAGCACCGCGACGCGCTGGTCGGCGGCCTGCAAGCCCAGCATCAGCGCCAGCGTGCCGTCGATTGAGCCATCGTTCACATAGACGACCTCCCAGGGCGCCCCGATCGCATCCATCGCGGCGACGAGGCGCTGCTGGAAGGCGGCCAGAACCTCGGCCTCGTTGAAGGCCGGCACGACGACCGAGAG
>JBBQHE010000113.1:0-13609 GCA_038323655.1 Acetobacterales bacterium
AATGCCGAAGGTGTCCAGATGTGATGAACGAATCGGGACCCCCGTGCCCAATCTGCCGGCAATTGCGGCAACTCCCAGGCCCAGTAGCCGATGATGCGCTTGCCTGCGACCGCCCGCCGCCCGATTGCCCAGAGACCCCACGGCAACATCGGCCCATTTACATGAAGGATTAGCGTGCCCGGTCCCTCCGGGATGGTTGCCGGAGGGTGTGGTTTACCCTGCCGGTGAGGATGCGTTAGGTCGGCGCCGTGGGCATCTACCCCTGCGGCCTGCATGGCGCCAAGCATGCGCCGGGCCCCCTCGCCGAGTCCTGTGGGGGCAGACAGGTAGCCTGCGACGATCACCGGACCCGACGGGGCGGGCTCTGGTCTGGCCGGCTTCGGCGCCAGCATAGCCATGGCGCCGAACAGGGCCGCCCGGCGCGGGCCGCGCGGCAATGCCTGCCAAAGGCCACGGACAAGGTTCACAGTCCGAGTTCGCGCAGTGCCGCGACCAGATCGGCGGCCTGGGCGTCCCAGTCCGACAGTCTCGCGGCTTCGGCCGCGCCTGCTGCGACCAGGGCGGACGCTTGTGTGGGATCCATGACCCGGAGCAAGGCGGCTGCGATGGCCGTGGGGTTGGGCGGTACCAGCAGTCCGCCCTGGCCGTCGCGTAACTGTTCAGCCAGACCATCCACCGTCGTTGCCACCACCGGCACGCCCGCGGCGATGGCAAGGGGCAACACGCCAGACTGGCTCGCTTCGCGATAGGGCAGCACCACCGCCCCCGCGCCCGCAATGAGCGCCGGTAGCGCTGCCTCCGGCACCCAACCGCTGTCGATCGTCACGCCCGGCAACGCGCGTAGCCCGGGGGCCAGGGCCTCGGCATCGCCTTCCCCAACCACGCGCAGCTTGGCGTCGGGTCGGGCGGCGATGACCTCCGTCCAGGCATCACGCAAAAGGTCGAGGCCCTTGTAAGCGCGCATTCGACCAAAGAAGAGCACGTCCCGGCCGGACGCGGTGTCTGCGGGGCCCTGGGTGCGATGCGCGCCCAAAAACTGGCGAACAAGCGGAAGGTCGGGCGTGTGTTCCAGGACAAGCCGGCCAACGGACTCCGAAAGCACGATCGCAGCCCGAGCGGCCAAAAGCTCTCGACGCAGCCGCCAATGCCACAAAAGGGCCGAGTCTCCCGGATGCGGCCGGCCATCATGCACGATTGGCACGAACGGCGCAGACAGAAAGGGTGCGACGAAAGGAGTCCACACGTGACTCATGACCGAGATGACGACATCCACCTCTTTTGACTGGCGGCGCAGCCGCCGGACCAGCCCTGGCAGGCGCAGATGGGCCGCCAGGAAGCCTGTCGCGCCGGCAAACGTCGGCACCAGGTCGGCACCAAGAGCCGCAAACTCCGCTGCCAGTTCGCCATGCGATGAGACGGAAAGTGAGAGTGCTACGTCGCGCCTCAGCCTCAGCGCGCGGGCAAGGCAAAGCGCATGTTGTGCCCCCCCGCCCCGCCGACCCCAGTACCAGAGCAGAATCCGCATGGCCGGCGCCTCGTCTGCGCCGGTCAGCGCATCAGGCGGACTTGGCCATGATCTCGTCCGCGATGTTGCGCGGCACGGGATCGTAGTGGTGGAACTGCATTGAGAATGACGCACGCCCCTTGGTCATGCCACGCAGGTTGGAGATGTAACCGAACATTTCCTTTAGCGGCACATGCGCCCGGACGATGACCGAAGTGCCGGCCATGTCTTGGCTCTGGATCACGCCGCGGCGGCGGTTGAGGTCGCCCACCACGTCGCCGACATGGTCCTGCGGGGTGGTGACCTCCACGTCCATAATCGGCTCCAGGATCACCGGGCCGGCCTTCTTCATGCCTTCGCGGAAGCAGGCCTTGGCGGCGATTTCGAAGGCGAGCGCGCTCGAGTCGACGTCGTGGTACTTGCCGTCCACCAAGCTGTACTTGAAGTCCACGGTCGGGAAGCCAGCCATGACGCCGGTATCGGCCTGGACCTTGATCCCCTTTTCCACCGCCGGGATGTATTCCTTCGGCACCGAACCGCCGACCACCGAGTTCGAGAACTCGACGCCCGTGTTCCGCTCTTTCGGCTCAAAGATGATCTTCACCTCGGCGTACTGGCCCGAACCGCCCGACTGCTTCTTGTGGGTATAGGTCTCGGTGTGGCTCTTGGTGATCGTCTCACGGTACGCGACCTGCGGGGCGCCGATGTTGCAGTCCACGCCGTATTCGCGGCGCAGGCGATCGACGATGATCTCCAGGTGCAGTTCCCCCATGCCGGACAGGATGACCTGGCCGGTTTCTTGGTCGGTCTTGACGCGCAGGGACGGGTCTTCGCCGGCCAGCTTGCCCAGGCCGAGGGACATCTTCTCGACCGCATCCTTGGTCTTCGGCTCGACGGAAATGTCGATGACCGGCACCGGGAAGGCCATGCGCTCCAGCACGACGGGGTCCGACGCATCGGCCAGCGTGTCGCCCGTGCCGGTGTCCTTCAGCCCCACGAAGGCCGCGATGTCGCCGGCCGTCACTTCCTTTATTTCCTCACGCTTGTCGGCGTGCATCTGGAACATGCGGCCAATGCGTTCCTTGTGCTCCTTGGTCGTATTCATGACCGTATCGCCGACCTTCAGCACGCCCGAATAGACGCGGACGAAGGTGAGGTTGCCGTACTTGTCGTTGATGATCTTGAAGGCGAGGCCGGCGAAGGGCGCATCAACATTGGCCGGGATCACGCGGCGGTCGTCGTGGATCGATTCCTCGACCCCTTCCTCACCGGCGACCTTGATGCCAGGGACGTCGATCGGGCTCGGCAGGTAGTCGAGCACGCCGTCCAGCAACGGCTGCACGCCCTTGTTCTTGAAGGCGGTGCCGCACATCACGGGGCGGAAGGTGCCATCGATCGTGCCGCGCTTGATGCAGCGCTTCAGCGTCGCAACCGAGACGTCGCCCTTGTCGAAGTATTCCTCCATTGCCTCGTTATCGACCGACAGCGCGGTGTCGAGCAGGATCTGGCGGTACTCGGCGGCCTTCTCGGCCAGATCGGCCGGGATGGGCGCGTCGTGGTAGGCGGCGCCAAGCTCGTCGCCTTCCCAAATGATCGCCTTCATTTCCACGAGATCGACGACGCCCTGGAAGGTGTCCTCGATGCCGATCGGCAGTTGTAGGGTCACCCAGTTGATGCCGAGCTTCTCGGTCAGCGTCGCCGCTGCCTTGTAGAAATCAGCTCCCGTGCGGTCCAGTTTGTTGATGAAGATCAGGCGCGGGACGTTGTAGCGGTCGGCTAGGCGCCAGTTGGTCTCGGACTGCGGCTGCACGCCGGCCACGCCCTCGATGATGAAGACCGCGCCGTCGAGCACGCGCAAGCTGCGGTTCACCTCAATGTTGAAGTCGATGTGGCCGGGCGTGTCGATGATGTTGATCCGGTGGTCCTTCCACACGGCGGTCACGGCGGCGGAGGTGATAGTGATCCCGCGCTCGCGCTCCTGCTCCATGTAGTCGGTCGTCGTGTTGCCGTCATGGACCTCGCCGATGCGGTGCGACTTACCCGTGTAGTACAGAATGCGCTCAGTTGTGGTCGTTTTGCCGGCGTCGATATGGGCCGTGATGCCGATGTTGCGGATCAGGTCGAGCGAAATACGCGCCACGGGGGGCCTCCATGCGAATACGCGAGCCCTTGGCAGCCATCCGCTGCAGGCCCGGTTCAGAATCTGGTCTGGTCATTATGACTGGCGTCTTGTGCGCCGACGGGGGCTGGATTGCAAGTCATCCAGACCCGGCAAAGCCGATCTCAGTCGTCCTGCGGCAGGGCCGCATCAATCATCTCGGTGGATGCGTTCCATGCGCTCATGGCGCTCCTGCGCCTCTATCGACAGGGTGGCGATGGGGCGAGCTTCCAGCCGGCGCAGGCCGATGGGTTCGCCGGTTTCCTCGCAATAGCCGTAGGTGCCGTTCTCGACCCGGTCGAGCGCCTGGTCGATCTTGCTGATCAGCTTGCGGGCGCGGTCGCGTGTGCGAAGTTCCAGCGCGCGGTCGGTCTCGACACTCGCCCTGTCTGTGAGGTCGGCCTCGACGATCCCGCCCTGACCCATGGAGGACAGGGTCTCGCCAGCCTCCCGCACCAGATCGCTGCGCCAGCGCAGCAGTTTCTGGCGGAAATAGGCCAAGTGCTGGCTGTTCATGTAGTCTTCGTCGGCGGAGGGGCGGTAGTCCGGCGGCAGCGTGATCAGCATCGCGTCGATCCCCGATTTCGCAGGCGCGTCCCGGATTTGAGGGCGACCTACGGCCCGCGTTGGGGCGCCGGACGTCTATCCCGCTCCGGGATGCATGCCAAGAGCCTTGTGTGCCGCATTTGACGCTTCAAATGGTTGATCCATCGCGTTTTTCACTGGTGTTGCAGCCTTTTCTGCCTGTTCCCGCGCCAGTTCGATGCGGGCGCGCAGGCGAATCGATTGCAGGATATGCTCCAGGGCGGGATCTTCGGCGGGCGGGAGGTTGGCGGCTTGACGCAGGGCTGCGGCGGTGACGTCCCTGTGGCCGCTACCAAGCAGCCCAACTTGCAGGCTGACGAGGCTTTCTACCGCCGCTTCTGCACCGGAGAACGATGATCGGGGCACCGGGCCTGGACGGCGCTCATCCTCCTGCAACATCAGCCCGGCCACGACCGGCTGCGCGCTCGCCACGTCCTGGGCGGGCACGTCGCTGGCCGTCAGGCTGAAGCCGCCACCGCTGCGAACGGCGCGCCGGGGCAGGGGCTGGGCAGGTCCCGTGATCCTTGGAATGCCACTCGCGAACATAGGCTCACTCCGTCTTCATCCCAATTGGGCCCGGCAAGGCTTGCCGCTGAGAACCGTCACCGCGTCGGGCAGCGGCAGAAACTGCCGGAAAACTCCCGTCTTTTCCCGGCACGGCCTTCGCACAACGGGTTTGTCGCCCCGCTGGGCACAGGAGATGCATCTTGGGCAGAAATGCTTTCGCAAGGATCAAGGCCACACGGCTCGGGCTCTTGGCGCTTGCTCTGGTCCTGGTCTGCGCGTTGGCCGTACCCGCTGTGGCACAGGTCAGGATCAAGGACATCGCCGATCTGGAAGGCGTGCGGGACAACCAACTTGTGGGCTACGGATTGGTGGTCGGGCTGCCCGGCACAGGCGACCGGCTCGGCAGTTCGCCCTTCACGCGCCAGTCGCTGATGGGGATGCTGGAGCGCCTGGGCGTAAACGTGCGCGATTTTGAGCGGCAGCTCAGCACGAAGAATCTTGCGGCCGTCATGGTGACGACCAATCTGCCGGCATTCTCGCGCCCCGGTAGCCGCATTGACATCGCCATCTCCTCGCTTGGCGATGCGACGAACCTCACTGGCGGCACTTTGCTGGTCACGCCGCTGCTGGGCGCGGATGGGGAGGTCTATGCCGTAGCCCAAGGCGCCGTCGCCACTGGGGCCGTCGCTGCGCGGGGTGCGGGCGCAAGCGTGATGCGAGGGGTACCGACGTCGGCCCGCATTTCATCGGGCGCCATCGTTGAACGCGAGGTACCTTTCACCTTGCCGAACCAACAGGTGTTGCGCTTGGCGTTGCGCAATCCGGACCTGACCACCGCGCGCCGAATCGCCGCGGCCATCAATCGCGCCGCGGGACCTGGGGTCGCGACGGCGACTGACCCGCGCACCGTTGCACTCACACTGGGCGGCCGCGACCCAGTCAGCTTCATTGGCGATATCGAACAGATCCGTGTGGTGCCTGACCAGGTGGCGCGGGTGGTGATAGAGGAAGCATCCGGCACAATCGTCATGGGGAACAACGTGCGGATCAGCACGGTCGCGATTGCCCAGGGCAACCTCACCATCCGCATCACAGAAACCCCGCAGGTTAGCCAACCCAACGCCTTCGGCGCCGGTGAGACGGTGGTGACACCGCGCACGCAAATTGAGGTGGATGATCAGCGCGAGCGCCGCATGGGCGTGCTGCCAGGCTCGGTCACACTGCAGGATCTGGTGCGTGGGCTGAACAGCCTGGGCGTCGGGCCGCGCGACCTGATCACCATCATGCAAACAATCAAGGCTGCTGGAGCTCTGCAGGCCGACCTGGAGGTGCGCTGATGATTGCCGCGCTGCATTCGCGCTCCGCAGCCACCGAGCAAGCCGCCCAGGCGTTTGAAGCTCAGGCCCTCGGGGCCCTGTTCCAGCCGATATTCGCCGCCGCTGGCGCGGCACCCACCAGCTTTGGCGGAGGCGGGGCGGGCGAACAAGCTTGGAAGCCCATGCTCGTCGATGCCATCGCGACCCGGCTCGCCGCTACTGGCGGACTGGGTATCGCGCACGCCGTCCGCGCCGAAATGCTGCGCATGCAAGCGGAAGCCAACACGTTAACGAACGAAGGAAACACGCCATGATGCAAGCACTGCTCACCTGTGGCTTACGCCTCGCCGAGGCACTGCGAGCCGAGAACGAGGCGTTGGCGGCGATGGACCTGGCCCGCGCCGCCGACATGAGTTCCAGCAAGACCGCAGCGTCTGAAGCCTTCGGTGCAGCCTGGGCTTCGGCGCAAAAAACCGGAATGGCGTCGCGGGGAGGTGCGGCTTCGGCCGAAGCCACAGCCACTGCCTTGGCCGACCGCCTGGCCCATCTATCGGCGGAAAACCGCCGGCTGCTGGAACACGCCATCTCTTTGCAGGCACGCGTGATCGAAACCATTGCGGGCGCTGCGCTGCCGCGGGCAAGCCCTGCGACCTACGGCCACAGTGGCGTGCGACCCGTGCTGCGTGCGACGCCGGCAGTGGCGTTGTCGTCCCGAGCGTGAAAGCGCCACGTGAAGCCAAGTATTTGGATGAAGCAATGACACCTGCGGCGACCTGACTCCTGCCATTGCAAGTCTGGCACGTACCCCGGCGATGTTAGCCTTGCCGTGAGAAGCGAAAGGCGCGCTGCACGATGACTCGCCAATGGCGCGGCTTTACCAGAACTCTTCACCGCGGAATTTTCGCGCTATCTACTCTTCAAAAGCCGTGCCGCGTTCACCGCGAAATAGGTGAGTATACCATCCGCGCCAGCACGCTTGAACGCCAGTAAGCTTTCCATCATGCCGCGATCGTGGTCTATCCAACCGCGCTGAACTGAAGCCATGATCATGGCATACTCACCGCTGACTTGATACACGAAGGTTGGCGCAGAGAACTGGTCTTTTACCCGACGCAGAATATCCAGATATGGCATGCCCGGCTTGACCATGACCATGTCGGCACCCTCCGCCAAATCCATGGCGACTTCACGCAGGGCTTCGTTCGAATTTGCCGGATCCATCTGATAGGTCTTTTTGTCGCCACGCAGGGCGCCGTCAGAACCGACCGCATCGCGGAAGGGGCCATAGAATGCTGATGCATATTTGGCCGCGTAGGACATGATCCGGGTGTCAATCAGTCCTGCAGCGTCCAAGCCATTACGGATGGCGCCAATCCGCCCGTCCATCATGTCCGATGGCGCGAGGATGCCGATGCCGGCCTCGGCCTGCACCACCGCCTGACGCGCCAGGATCGCCAGCGTCGCGTCGTTCGCAACGTAGTGTCCGCCAGGTCCGTCCCGCAGTACGCCATCGTGGCCGTGGTCGGTGTACGGATCGAGTGCAACGTCGCCGATCAGCACCAGATCAGGGAACTCCCGCGCCAACAGCCTGGCGGCTCGGCACATCAAATTATTCGGATTGCCGCTTTCTGAGCCTTCTGCGTCCTTCGCCTCGATCGGTGTCATCGGGAACAGCGCGATCGCCGGAATCCCAAGCTTCGCCGCCGGTTCGACATGTGCGGCTAGGCGGTCGATGGTCACACGCTCGACACCTGGCATCGATGCGACGGGGCTGATCGTCTGGCTTCCGTCCATCACGAAGATGGGCCAGACCAAGTCGTCGACGGATAGTCTGTTCTCGGCAACCATGCGTCGTGTGCCGCTGTCGATGCGATTGCGGCGCGGCCGACCGATGGGGAACGGTGCGTGGGGAGTCATCCCGATACCTTCTGCATCGTGTGGGAGAGGGCCGTCGTCACGTTCAACATCGATATCCCAGCTATAGTCGAGTCCTTCGCCGTTTAGGGTGAAAACGCCGCGGCGCAAACCAGGGCTCTACCAGGTGCCACGCTGAGACCGAACACGCTGCGCCAGGATTTCCGCAGAAGTGAATATTCAACCGGCGGTAGAAACGGAGGTGTGCGCAGGCTAAGTGCAACTAAAAATCTGCAAATGAGCTCTTATTATAGAGTTCCGTTTGTATTATTAATGTTTGTTCATATTTCTTGTTTGATGTAATTGTTATCTTTAGGCCATATCACTAACGAATGCAAAAAGAACATGATAACACCAAACAGTAAGGCACCAAATTACCACAAGATAAGTAATCAAATTGAGATTAATCCGACCGAAAAATGCAACTGAACGAAATAATATTCTTATACTTAGGTCAACGAGGCCTGTCCCTTAGAGGCGCCTGTGGCAGTGCCCCCCGAGATGCCGAATTCAGTCCTTGCTCGTCGCAATGCCGCGTGCGGATTGTCCCCTACCGGCAGGTCCGCCCTGCCTGGGCAGACGGCGACAGGACCTTCATCTGCGTCCTCAAAGACGGGCGCGGCGCGTGTGCGATGCAAATCGCGAAAGGCAAAGCTGTTGCTGGTGGTCTGTCGAGGCTGATGTGCCCATTGGAGTGACCCCCATCAAACCGGACAGTCGGCATGGGTTGAAGACTTGGCAGCGATGAACTCACGAGGCGAGCGGAATCTCAATCCGCTATGTGGGTGGAGGGTGTTGTAGTCCTCGAACCAGAGGTCGAGGCGGCGGAGAACAGAAATGGCATCCGGGCGGGGGTTCACGCGCGCATAGTCGCGCTTGAATGTTTTCACGAAGGCTTCGCAGACGCCGTTGCTCTCGGGACTTTTGACCGGGGTGAAGCAGGCGACGAGGTTCAGCGCGGTGGCGAAATCGATGGTGTCACCGGCGGTGTAGGCGGAGCCGTTATCGGCCAGCCATTGGACGGGATGTGGTGCTCGCAAAGCGCCGAACCGGCTTTCGACGCAGTCGAGCATCATGTCGCGGATCATCTCGCCGGTGATGCCGCCAGCTGGGGTCGCGACCCATGCCATGATCTCCCGGTCATGGGTGTCGATGGCGAAAGCGATGCGAACGACCTCTCCATTCCAGCAGGGGATTTCGAAGCCATCAGAGGCCCAGCGCAAGTTGGAGGCGTCGGCGATGACCCGCCCCTCATGGGTACGAATGTCGCGCCTACCGGTGCATGGCTGCAGCAGCAGGGACGCCATGCGCATGAGGCGAAAGACGCGCTTGTGGTTGAGCCGCGGCTGTCCGGAGCGGCACCTGGCCCGGTTCAGCAGCGCGGTGACCCGCCGGTAGCCATAGGTGGGCCGGTCATCGGTGATGGCCCGGATTTCGGCGATGATCACCTCATCCTGGGCGCAAGCATAAGGCCCCCGGCGTGGTCGCTCGGGTCGCTGGAGCTGCTCGACGAGGTTGGAGCGGGCGACGCCCAGGGTGTCGGCGACGGCCTTCACCGGGAAGGCTCCCCGGGCCGCGATGGCACGTGCCAGGAAGGTTTTTTTGGGCGTGCGGCGTCGCGCGCCTCGCGGAGGATCTCGGTTTCCATGGTTCTGCGTCCGAGAAGGCGCTCGAGGTCACGGACGCGGCTTTCGAGCTCGCGCAGTCGGCTGATGGGCACAACCTCTTCATCGGCTCTGACGGCCTCGTGGCCACCCTCGGACATGCGGCGCCTCCATTGGAACAAGAGACTGGGCGAGACCCCCTAAAGTCGGGCGACCGCCGAGACGGTCATGCCAGGCTGCAGGGTCTGCTCGACCAGGCGGACCTTCTCCTGGGCAGAGTAGCGCCGCCGGCGATGGGTGCCACTGATGATCTCAACGCGATCGATGGGCTGTGACATAGGCGTAAACCTAGGCTTGAACCTAGGCCCTCACGGTTGCGCCGACTGTCCCGTCGAATAGGGGGCCTCTCCACCCATGCCTGAGCATTGGCTCTGTTTCCCATAGCCCGATTTGCTGCCGAAGCGCCCCGGGAATGGTAAAATACAAGACAATCTGGCTTATCAGCAGTCGCCCGTCGCTGCTGCGGCGGTCGCAATTGCCTCGTAAGGATAGCGTGTCACGCGATCCATGTTCATCCCTTCAATCCGAAGCAGACGCGTTGGTCCATCGCGGCGCGGCGAGTGGACCGCGCCGGGTTCGTAGAGGTGCGCATCGCCTGGCGCGAGGCTGTAGCTGCGCGTGGCGACGGCGCGGCCAGGCTTTCCCTCGGCCGGACGGGCCAGGCAGTCCCAGTCGGTCATCACGGTCTGGCCGGCAGCCTGGCCATAGATCGCCCAGGAAGACCCGTGGTCATGCGGCCCACTGGTTTTCGCATCCGTATAGGCATGGGCCAGGATGGTGAAGCCGAGGTCGGGGTCTTCGTACAAGACATGCCGTTCCGGCGTGCCTTCGGGGATGTAGGTCGCGACGAAGTCGGCGTCGGCCAGGGCCCCGCGGACCAGGGCATTGACGCGGGCGCGGCCTTCCGCGCCGGGTGCTTCCGTCAGGGCCTGGCGGCAGGATGCGGCGAAGGTATCGAGGCTGACGGCCATGGTGCTTCCTCCTGTTGATGAGGCAGAGCGGAGCATGTTCCAGGGCGGGGAGCCAGTGCGTCCCGTCGCGGCCGACCCGTATTGCAGGCGTATCACGCAGGCTGGCCGGCGCGGCTGCTTCGCCGCTAACCTTCCTCCAAGCCGAAGAACCGGCTCGGGCGGGGAACAAGCATCATGCGCCATTGGATCGGCCTGGCTCTGCTGGGCGCGTTGCTCGGCCTATCAGCGTCGGGTTTGGCACAGCAGCCGGCACCGCCCGCGATCCCGCAGCCTGTCGCGGGGGAGATCCTGGTCACCCTGCTCGGCACCGGCAGCCCACCACCGCTGATGGACCGCTTCGGCCCGGCAACGCTGGTCCAGGCGGGCGGCGTGAACCTGCTGTTCGATACCGGACGCGGCGTCACGCAGCGGCTTTGGCAGCGGCGGGTGCGGCTCGGGGCCGTCGATGCCGTCTTCCTGACCCATCTGCATTCCGACCACATTGTGGGCCTGCCGGACCTGTTCTTGACCGGCTGGCTGACCTCACCCTTCGGGCAGCGCCCGGGGCCGCTGCGGGTTCTCGGCCCGCCCGGTACGCTGCGGATGACCGATGCGCTGCGCCAGGCCTATGACTGGAACATCGAAACCCGGATCGCCGATCAGGGCCTGCCGCGTGCGGCTGCGACCTTCGCCACCACCGAATTTACCGCCACCGACGGCCGCGGCACCAGCGCCGTGGTCTGGGAACAGGCGGGCGTCCGGGTAACGGCCTTCGAGGTGGACCACGGCGACAAGATTCATCCGAGCTTCGGCTTCCGGGTCGATCATGCCGGGCGGTCGGTTGTGATCTCGGGCGACACCCGGCCTTCGGACTCGCTCGTCCGGGCGGCGAACGGCACGGATCTGCTAATCCATCAGGTCGCGGCGGCCCGGCCCGAACTGCTGGCCAGTTCGGATGCGTGGCGCGATATCCTGGACCACCACACCACCCCGGAGCAGGCCGGTGAGGTCTTCACCCGCGCGGCGCCGAAGCTCGCGGTCTTCTATCACCTGGTGCTGCTGACCGATTTCGTAATCCCGCCGCCGAGCGCGGACGATCTGCTGCGTCGCACCCGGACGACCTATGCCGGTCCGCTGGTGATCGGCGCCTATCTGATGGCGTTTCGCATCGGGGCGGCGGGGGTGGAGCGCCTGCCATGACTGGGTGGTGGGCGCGACAGGGATTGAACCTGTGACCCTTCGCGTGTGAAGCGAATGCTCTACCGCTGAGCTACGCGCCCGGCCGTGCTTAAGCGGCGTGATAAGGGGCGGGGCCGGCGCTGGCAAGCCCTTCGCCCCGATTGACGGGATCGCGGCAAGGCACAAGCCTGTTCGGCATGACGACAGACCTTTGGCGCCTTGGCGCCGCGCAAACCGCCGAACTGATCCGTGCCCGCAAGGCCAGCGCCGTGGAGGTGACGAAAAGCGCCCTCGCCCGACTGGATGCGGTGAACCCCCGCCTGAACGCTGTGGTGCAATTCATGCCCGACCAGGCGCTGGCGACGGCCGCGGCCGTGGATGCCGCCTTGGCGCGTGGCGAGGATCCGGGGCCGCTGGCCGGCGTGCCCGTTACCATCAAGACCAATGTGGACCAGGCGGGCTTTGCCACCAGCAACGGCCTGCGTTTGCAGAAGGACCTGATCGCGCAACAGGACAGCCCGGTGGTCGCGAACCTCAAGCGCGCCGGGGCAGTGCTGATCGGGCGAACCAACACGCCGGCGTTTTCGCTGCGCTGGTTCACCCGCAACAGCCTGCATGGCGCCACGAAAAACCCGCGCAATCCAGCGCTGACGCCGGGTGGGTCCTCGGGCGGGGCGGCAGCAGCCCTAGCTGCCGGCATCGGCGCGTTGGCGCATGGCACGGATATCGGCGGCTCGGTGCGCTACCCGGCCTATGCCTGCGGCCTGCATGGACTGCGGCCGGGGTTGGGGCGTGTGCCCGCGGTCAATGCCTCAAGCCCCGACCGGCTGATGGGCGCGCAGTTGATGGCGGTGTCGGGGCCGTTGGCGCGCAGCATCGCTGACCTGCGCCTGGGCTTTGCCGCCATGGCCGCACCCGATGCGCGTGATCCCTGGTGGTGCCCGGGCGTCGCCGGCGACCAGCCCAGGCGGGCGGCGCTCTGCGTGCGGCCGGAGGGGCTGGCGACCTCCCCCTCGGTCGAGGCCGCGCTGCGCGCGACCGCGGTCGCCTTGCAGGATGCCGGCTGGACGATCGTGGAGACCGCGATCCCGCCCTTGCGCGAACCCGCACGCCTCCAGGCGCTGTTGTGGCTGGCCGAAACCCGGCGGGGGATGAATGCGGCGGTGGCGAAGGAGGCCGATCCCGATTCGTCCTTCGTCTATGCCCAGATGGAACGCCTTTGCCCCGCGCCCGACATGAACGCCTTTCAGGACGCGCTCCAGGCGCGGCTCGGCTTCTGCCGCGAATGGTCGCTGTTCCTCGAACGCTACCCGGTCGCGATCATGCCGGTCAGCGCCGAACCGCCTTTTCCTGACCAGGCGGATGTCGCCTCGCCCGAGGCTTTCGACCGGATCATCGAGGCGCAACTGACCCAGGTTGGCCTGCCGCTGATGGGCCTGCCGGGTCTGACCGTCGCGACCGCCTGGGTAGATGCGCCGATGGGGGTGCAGTTGGTCGGCGCGCGGGGGCGGGAAGAATGGCTGCTGCAAGCGGGGGCAGTGATCGAGGCTGCATTGGGTGCGCCCGACATCGCGGAGGTGCCGGCATGACGCCGCCCGCCGCGCGGCGGGCCGCCTAATGGCCCGCCAAGCCCTGCTGCATCGCTTGGCCGCGGCCCACCCGGGCGACGCGGCGCCGATCGCGGCGCTGATCGACCAGGGGCTGCTGGACCCAGCCTGCATCGTCGCCATCCTGGGCAAAACCGAGGGCAATGGCTGCGTCAACGACTTTACCCGCGCCTTCGCCGTACAGGCTCTGGCGGCGATGCTGGCCGGGTGGCTGGGGATCACGCC
>JBBQHE010000114.1:0-13549 GCA_038323655.1 Acetobacterales bacterium
GCTTCTGGCGCTGCGCCGGCTGCACGAGGGAGCGGCGCGGGCGCTGCTCGGCCTGGCGGAGGCCGCGTTGCCGCTGGCCGAGGCCGAGGCCGCCCTCGGCCCCGGCATCCTGGCCCTGGTCGCCCCCAGCCCGCAGGCGGCGGGCTGGATCGCCGCCGGCGTGCCGAAAGTCGCGGCCGAACTCGCAGCGGCCGCCGACCTGCTGGCCGATGCGCCCGTCATCGTCCGCCTGGCGGCCGAGGCCGGGGCCAGCCCCGCCATCGCCGCCGTCGCCTGGGCCGACATCGGCGAGGCCTTTGCCCTGGCTTCGCTGCGCGCTGCCATCGGGGCCGCCCGGGCACCCGGCACCTTCGGCACCCGCGCCCGGGCGGCGCTGCTGGATGACCTGACCGCGATGCGCCAACGGCTGGCCGCGACCCGTCTCGCCGGGGGCGACCCGGCCGCGGCACCCGGCGTGGCGGATGCCATGCGCCTTGTGCAGGAAGCCGCCGCCAGTGGTGAACTGGCGGCTTTCTCGGTGGCACTTCGGGCGCTGGGCCGGTTGGCGGCATGAACCGAAAAGCCTGGGCCTGGGCGCTGTATGACTGGGCCAACAGCGCCTTCCCGACGGTGGTCTCGACCTTCGTCATCGCGGCCTACTTCACCCAAGGCATCGCCGCCGACCCGGCCACGGGCCAGGCGCAATGGGGGGCGATGCAGACCATCGCGGGGCTGGTGCTGGCCCTGACCTGCCCAGTGCTGGGTGCGATCGCCGATGCCGGGGGGCGACGGCGGCTTATGCTGCTGGCCTGCACCATCCTGACGGCGGGGGCGACCGCGATGATCTGGTTCGGCACGCCCGATCCGGGCTCGGCTTTCTGGGTGCTGGCCTGTGTCGGCATTGCGACCGTGGGCTTCGAACTCGGCACCGTCTTCTACAATGCCATGCTGCCGGAGGTTGCCACACCCGATCGGCTGGGCCGGGTGTCGGGCATCGCCTGGGGCCTGGGCTACGCCGGGGGCCTCGCGTGCCTCGCCATCACGCTGGTGGCCCTAGTGCAGCCCAACCCTGCCTGGTTCGGGCTGGACCGCGGCCAGGCCGAGCACGTCCGCGCTGCCGCCCTGCTGGTCGCCGCCTGGATGCTGGTCTTTGGCTGGCCAGTGCTGGTGGCGCTGCCTGACCCGAAGGGCGAACGCCCGGGCTGGGGCCTGGCCGCGACACGGGGCCTCGCTGAGATCAGCCGCGTCATCAAGCGCCTGCCGTCCGACCCGCCGCTGCTGCGTTTCCTGGTGGCGCGGCTCTTCTACACCGATGGGCTGAACACGCTCTTTGCCTTCGGCGCGATCTATGCCGCCGGCGTGTTTGGCATGAGCCTGGAACAGATCCTGATTTTTGGTATCGCGCTGAATGTCACGGCGGGCTTGGGGGCCGCGGGATTTGGGATGGTGGAGGACCGGATCGGGTCGCGCACCACCGTGCTGATCGCGCTGGTGGCGTTGATTTGCCTCGGCACCGGGCTGCTGCTGGCGACCTCCCAGGCGCAATTCTGGGTGCTGGCGTTGTTGCTCGGCATCTTCATCGGCCCGGCCCAGGCGGCCAGCCGGGCGATGATGGCGCGCATGGCGCCGCCGGGCGAATCGGCGGTGTATTTCGGACTTTTCGCCTTGTCCGGCCGGGTGACGGGCTTCTTGGGCCCCGCGGTCCTGGCCGCGATCACGGCGGCCAGCGGCAGCCAGCGCGCCGGCATGGCGACCGTGGTGGTGTTTTTGGCGGTGGGGGCTGCGATCCTCTGGACGGTTCATCCCCCCGCCAGTGCCAAGGCGCGGGCATAGACCTGTTTGCGCGGCAGGCCCGTGGCCTCGGCGACCGCGGCCGCGGCGTCGCGCAGGCTCATGCTGCCCATGGCTGTACGCAGGGCGGTGTCCAACGCCGCGCCGGTGTCGATCACCTCATCCGGCGCCGGGCCGACCAGCACCACGATTTCCCCGCGCGCCTGATGCTCCGCGTAATGCGCAGCCAGCGCCGGCAGGGGGCCGCGGCGCACTTCCTCGAACCGCTTGGTCAGTTCGCGCGCGACCGCGGCGGGGCGGTCGCCGAAGGCCTCGGCCAGGGCCGCCAGGCACTCCACCAGCCGGTGCGGCGCCTCATAGAAAATCAGCGTGGCCGTCAGCCCGGCCCGTTCGGCGGCGCGCAGCCGGGCCAGTTCGCTCGCCCGCTGCCCATCGCGCACCGGCAAAAACCCATGGAAGTAATGCGGATGCGGCGGCAGGCCCGACAGGATGAGCGCGGTCAGCGCAGCATTCGGGCCGGGCACGGCGGTGACCGGCACCCCCGCCTCGATCGCCGCGCGCACCAGCCGGAAGCCGGGGTCCGACAGCAGCGGCATTCCGGCATCCGACACCAGCGCCAGCCTCTGACCCTGCTGCATCCTTTCGATCAGCCGCGGCGTTGTGCCGATTTCATTGTGGTCGTGCAGGGCCAAGAGTGTTCCCCCCACCCCTTCCCGTGCCAGAAGGGGGGATGTGACCCGTGTGTCCTCGCAAAGCACGACATCGGCCGCGCGCAGGGCGGTGATGGCGCGCGGGGACAGGTCGCCCAGATTGCCGATGGGGGTCGCGACCAGCGTCAACCCACCGCCCGAGGGAGAGTCGCTTGGCCGTTCCGTCTGCCCGTCCCGTCCGGTCACCGCGCCGCCGCCTGCTTCTGCTCGGGCTGCTTGTGCTGCCGGCCGCCTGCGCGCCGCAAGCCCCGGCCCCGGTTTTCGTGGGCAACAGCCCCGGCCCCGCCGCCCCGCGCAGCCGCGTGGCCTTGCTGCTGCCGATGAGCGGGGCCAATGCGGCGCTGGGCGCTGCCATGCTCAATGCGGCCCAACTGGCGCTGTTCGACCATGCGAGCCCAGGCGTTGAATTCGTCACCCATGACACCGGCGGCACCCCGGCCGGCGCCAGCCAGGCGGCGCGCAACGCGTTGGGCGATGGCAGCCGCGTGATCGTCGGCCCGCTGACCGCGGCCGAAACCGCGGCCGCCGCAGGTCCGGCCCGGGCCGGGCGCCTGCCGATGCTGGCCATCACCAACGACGCCGGCCAGGCGACCGCCGGCGTCTGGCCGATGGGCGTGACCCCGGCGCAGCAGATGCGCCGCGTGGTCACCACCGCGGCACAGGCCGGCGCCCGGCGCTTTGCCCTGGCCGGGCAGCAGGGCGCCTTCAGCCAGCAACTGGCGCTGGCGCTGCGCGCCGTGGCCAGCCAGGCCGGGCTGCCGCCGCCGGTGGTCGCGCTGTATCCCGCAGGTGCCAACCCGACACTGGTCGCGCGCGACCTCGTGGCCCAGGCCGGGGGCGCGCCGCTGGATGCGCTGTTCCTGGCAGAAGGCGGTGAACGCGCAGCGGCCTTCGTCGCGGCCCTGGCCGAGGCCGGACTGCCGGCCCCGCCGCTGCGGCTGCTCGGCCCGGCCGGCTGGGCGCAGGACGTGACGCTGGCGGGCGAGCCGGGCCTGGCCGGGGCGATTTTCCCTGGCCCCGACACCAGGGCGCGGCTGGGTTTCGAAACCCGCTATCGCGCGGCCTTCGGTGACACGCCGCCACGGGTCGCCGCCATCGCCTATGACGCGGCGGGGCTGGGCGCGCTGGCGGTGCGCGGCCGCGGCTTTGCCGAGGTGCCGGTTGGCCAGCCCTTCGCCGGGGCCGACGGGGCACTGCGGCTGCAGCCCGATGGTACCGTGCTGCGAGCGCTGAGTGTCTATGCCGTCGCCCCCGGGGGGCCGCCGCGGGTGATCGAAGCCGCGAGCCTGCCGGGCCAGGCGGGCTTCTAGTCCCCGTGCCAGGATCCCCCGCACCAGGCCGGGTTTTGGCGGCGACCGGGCTGATCGGCGGCCTGCCGATCGGCGTGCTGCTGCTGCTGGGCTTTGGCGGCTTCCTGAACGCCGGCCCTGCGGTGCTGGCGATCGGCGCCTGCGTGGTGGCGGCGCTGTTCGTGGCGCGCCTGTGGCTCGGCAATCTTGCCGCCCTATCGGCCGCGGTGGCCCGTGCCGCCGCCGGGGATGGCCGCATGGCCGAACCGTCGCGCGCGCTTCTGCCGGCCGTGGCCGAGGTCGCCGACGGCGTCGCCCGCCTGGCCCGGACGCTGGCCGAGCGCGGCGGCCAGGTGGACCGGCTGACCCGAGCCGACGCCGCGATCATCGAGGCCCTGCCCGACCCCCTGCTGGTGCTGTCGGCCGACCGCGCGCCGCTGCGCGCCAATGCCGCCGCGCGCATGCTTTTCGGCGCCAGCCCCGGCAACCTGGCAGGGGGCGAGGTCGCGGCCCTGCTGCGCCACCCGATCCTGGCCGAGGCGGTGGACCGGGCCGTAGCGACGGGCGCCATCCAGCGGGTGGACCTAGTGCTGCCCCTGCCGGTGGCGCGGGACCTGGCCGCCCAGGTGACGCCGCTCGACCCGCCGCTGGCCGATGGCGGGCGGCTGATGGTGCTGCTGGCGGACCGTTCGCGCGAGCGGGCGGTGGACCGGATGCGGGCGGATTTCGTGACCAACGCCAGCCATGAACTCCGCACCCCGCTGGCCAGCCTGCTCGGCTTCATCGAAACCCTGCGCGGCCCCGCGGAGAACGACCCGGCCGCCCGCACGAAATTCCTCGGCATTATGGCCGAGCAAGCCGAACGCATGCGCCGGCTGATCGACGACCTGCTGGGATTGTCGCGGATCGAACTGTCGGAGCACCAGCCGCCGGCGGGCGAGGTCGATCTCGGTGCCCTGGCCGAGGCGGAGGCCGAGGCGCTGGCGCCGATCATGGCCAGCCGTCACACGGCTCTCGGCCTGGAGATCTCCCGCGGCTGCATCGCCCAGCCCGCCGATGGCGAACAACTCGCCCAGGTCGTCCGCAACCTGCTGGAAAACGCCGTGCGCCACGGGCGTGCGGGCGGGCAGACGGTGCTGCGGGTGGAATGCGTCACCGCGCCGCGCCCCGGCGTGATGCTGAGCGTGTCCGACGACGGGCCGGGGATCGCGCGGGAACACATCCCGCGGCTGACCGAGCGGTTCTATCGGGTGGACTCCGGGCGGTCCCGCGCTGCCGGGGGGACCGGCCTCGGGCTCGCCATCGTCAAGCACATCGTCAATCGCCACCGCGGGCAGTTGCTGATCGAGAGCGACGTGGGGTCGGGGGCCACGTTCAAGGTCTGGCTGCCAGGCGGGGCGCGGCCTTTGTGTTGAGCAATTTCGCTCTCTGACACAGAGCAAGGCGGCGACATCGCCCGTGCGACAGCCCACCGAGCCATGCGGCAAGCATCACGCCACTTGCGGCAGGCGGTCGATCAGCTTGTCCAGCGTCAAGGGATAGTCACGCAGACGGATGCCTGTCGCATTGTACATCGCGTTGCTGATCGCGGCACCGACGCCGCAGATCCCGAGTTCACCCACGCCCTTCGCCTTCATCGGCGACGACATCGGGTCCGCCTCATCCAGGAAGCTCACCTCCTGGTGCGGAATGTCGGCATGCACGGGCACTTCGTAGCCAGCCAGGTCGTGATTGACGAAGAAGCCATGCCGCTTGTCCACGGCCAACTCCTCCATCAACGCCGCGCCCACGCCCATCGTCATCGCCCCGATCACCTGGCTGCACGCTGATTTCGGGTTCAGGATGCGTCCCGCCCCGCATACAGCGAGCATCCGGCGCACCCGCGTTTCGCCCGTCGCGGCATCCACGCCGACTTCAACGAAATGCCCGGCGAAGGTGGACTGCTGATACCGCTTGGCGAGGTCGCCGTATTCAATCCTGTCCTCTGCCGCGATACCGTCAGCGCCGGCCGCCTGGCCGAGTGGCACGCTGTGATTGCCGGCACGCACCTGGCCATCCACGAAGGTCGCCTCGGCCGAATTGAAGCCGAGCCGTTGCGCCACCGCCTCGCGCAGCTTCACGCAGGCGGCATAGACGCCGGCGGTGGAACTGTTCCCACCCCATTGTCCGCCCGAGCCGGCGGAGGCTGGGAAGCTGGAATCACCCAGACGCACCGTCACTCTCTCCAGCGGTACGCCCATCATCTCGGCGGCGGTCTGGGCGATGATGGTGTAGCTACCGGTGCCGATATCGGTCATGTCAGTCTCCACCGTCACGTCGCCCTGCGCGTCCAGCCGCACCCGCGCAGCAGATGGCATCACCAAGTTGTTGCGGAAGCCGGCCGCCATGCCCATGCCTACCAGCCAAGGGCCCTCCCGCCGCTGGCCTGGCGTGGCATTCCGTTCGCTCCAGCCGAAACGCTCAGCGCCGAGCCGCAGGCACTTGACCAACTGCCGCTGAGAGAAGCGGCGATCCGGCTGCTCCGGATCCACCTGTGTGTCGTTGGCGATGCGGAACTCCACCGGGTCCATCCCCAGCTTCTCGGCCATCTCGTCCATCGCCACCTCAAGCGCCATCAGGCCTGGGGCTTCGCCGGGCGCACGCATCGAATTACCCTCTGGCAGGTCGAGCACGGCGAGCCGCATCGCCGTCAGCCGGTTCGCCCCGGCATAGAGCAGCCTGGTCTGCGCCACCGCCAACTCCGGCTGCCCTTCCGGCAGGTCACCCGACGTACTTTCGTGCGCGATTGCGATGATGCGGCCGTCCCGCCCGGCGCCGATGCGGATGCGCTGGATGGTCGCCGGCCGGTGGGTGGTGTTGTTCGCGATCAGTGGCCGCGTCAGCGTCAGCTTCACCGGCCGCTGCGCCGCCCGGGCGCCCAGTGCTGCGAGCACGGCATCGGCGCGCAGAAACAGCTTTCCTCCGAAGCCACCGCCGATGTAGGGCGAATCCAGCCGCAAATTCTCGGCGGGGATGCCGAGCGTCGTGGCGAGGTCACGCTTGCCCCAGGCGATCATCTGGCTGGACGTCCAGAGGGTGAGCTTGTCCCCGTCCCAGGCGGCGATGGAGGCGTGCGGCTCCATCATCGCGTGGCTTTCATCCGGCGTCGTGTAGGTCGCGTCGAGCGTGACCGGCGCCTGAGCGAAAGCAGCCTCGAAATCGCCGACGCGGGATTCCACAGGCGCACCGCTGTCGGCGCCGACAGGCTGCGCCTTGCTCGCCTCGGCGGCCAGGTCGAAGCGCCCCGGCGCGCGGGCATAATCGACGCGGATCATCGCCGCGGCATCGCGTGCCTGCTCAAAGCTTTCAGCGACCACCACCGCGATCGCCTGGTGGTAGTGCTGGACCTCGGGGCCACCAAAAAGCGATGCGGTGTTCATCGACCCCTTTTCCAGCCGTGGCATATCGAGCGTGGTGACGATGGCCAGCACGCCGGGCACCGCCCGCGCGGCGGCCGTATCCATGGCTGTGATGATGCCCTTGGCGATGCCGGCGCCGAGGACGTAGCCGTAGGCCTGGTCGCGGGCGACCTCGTGTCGTTCATAGGCGTAGGGCGCGGTGCCGGTGGTTTTGCGAGGGCCGTCGATGCGGTCCACCGGTTGGCCGATGATTCTCATCTGGTCGATCGGGTTGATCGTGGCGGGCGTGTCGAATCTCATGGCTCAGCTCCTCGCCTCGGCCAGGACGGAGGCGAGGATCCGCTCCGCCAGCGTCACCTTGAAGGCGTTCTCATGGGTCGGCCGGGCGCCTTCCAGGATGGCTGCCATGGCCGGCTTGGCGCCACGCGGTAGCGCGGCCTCGGCCGCTTCCACGCGCCAGGGCTTGTGCGCCACGCCGCCCAGCGCCACGCGTCCGCTGCCGTCCCGCTGCACCACGGCCGCGACCGAAACGAGCGCGAAGGCGTAGGAGGCGCGATCGCGCACCTTGCGGTAGAAATGTTGCCCACCCGGCGGCGGAGGTAGGGTCACCGCGGTGATGAATTCACCCTGCTCCAGCGCCGTCTCGATGTGCGGCGTATTGCTGGGAAGGTGGTGGAACTCAGCGATCGGGATGCGTCGTGCCGTGCCGTCAGCCTTGACCGTTTCCACCGCCGCATCCAACGCGCGCATGGCGACCGCCATGTCGCTCGGATGGGTGGCGATGCAGGCCTCGCTGGCGCCGATCACAGCGTGTTACCGCGTCACCCCACCGATGGCTGAGCAGCCGCTGCCGGGTTGGCGCTTGTTGCAGGGTTGGGCAGTGTCATAGAAGTACGGGCAACGGGTGCGTTGGAGCAGATTACCCGCCGTCGTCGCCTTGTTCCGCAACTGTCCCGAGCCGCCTGCCAGCAAGGCGCGTGAGAGCACGCCATAGTCGCGGCGTACCCGCTCATCGGCGGCCAGAGCGGTGTTGCGGACCAGCGCACCAATCCGCAGGCCACCCTCCGGCATGGGTTCGATGCCGTTCAACCCAAGGTCATTGACATCGATCAATTGCGTCG
Source organism: Acetobacterales bacterium (assembly GCA_038323655.1). Taxonomy (GTDB): domain Bacteria; phylum Pseudomonadota; class Alphaproteobacteria; order Acetobacterales; family Acetobacteraceae; genus Humitalea. Next base: position 8,289 of record JBBQHE010000114.1, read on the forward strand.
GCGTCTCGATCTGCAACTTCATCAAATCGAGCAGATTGGTTCCGCCGGCGATGAACTTCGCTTCTGACTGCTGGGCGGCAGCGGCAGCCGCCTCGGCCGGGCTGCCGGCGCGCTCATAGGTAAACGGCCTCATGCCTACTTCCCCGCGACTTCGGTGATGGCGTCGAGAATGTTGGAATAGGCACCGCAGCGGCAAATGTTGCCGCTCATGCGCTCACGGAACTCGTCGGCGGTGATTTCGGGCATCGCCATCAGGTCAGCCGTGACGTGGCTCGGCACACCGGCCTTGATCTCCTCCAGCATGGCGACCGAGGCGCAGATCTGGCCCGGTGTGCAGTAGCCGCACTGGTAGCCGTCATGCTTGACGAAGGCGGCCTGCATCGGATGCAAATTGCCAGGCTGGCCGAGGCCCTCGATGGTGGTGATTGCGTCGCCCTCATGCATGACAGCCAAGGTCAGGCAGGCGTAAATCCGCCGGCCGCCCACCATCACCGTGCAGGCGCCGCACTGGCCGTGATCGCAGCCCTTCTTGCTGCCCGTGAGGTGCAGATGTTCGCGTAGCGCGTCCAGCAATGTCGTGCGCGTATCCAGCTCCAGCCTGCGCAACGCGCCATTCACCTGCAGGGAGACACGCACCATCGTGGATGGCCCAGAGCCGTTTGTCGCGCTGACTGCAGGGGCGCGTTCGGCTCCGGTAAGCCCGGGTGTCATCGCCGCGACGGTGGTTGCCGCACCATTCAAGGCGCGTCGCAGTATCGGAAGATCGCAAGGTGTGTCCATGACGTCTGGTCCTTCACTGGCTGATAAGGCCTGTGGCTTGGTCTGACGGAAGCGGTTCATCAGTCCAAACTCCGTTGCATTCGGTGGTGAACGCATGACCACGGATTATGGCTGCACCTGTCCGGGCTTACTTTTGAAGTTGATCGAAGAAAGACGTCCGCCTGGCGAACGGAATCAAGATGAGCCGGCGAAGGCCACAGCCATCAGGCGCTACGCGGCCAAACCGATCGTGTCGCGCGGACACTCTGCGACGTCTCGCACGGCCGACCCAGAGACGTTGCATCGTCGGCCTTCGCGGCGATGCCGTGATTTAAGATCGCTGCTCACGACTACCAAAGCACGACTCCTACACCACGCGCTGGGACACGATCACACATCACGCGGCCGCATGGCACGCCCCTGCCCGCCGGGCTGCTAACGCAAAAGCGCCCATTACGATTTTACGCGTGGGGGTTTGACCTGACGACCAGCGCGCGGACCTTCAACGGGCCCATGCACCGCCGCGTCATGCTCCGTGATAGCTTGCTGGTGCCTGCGCAGCGCCCTGAGCCTCAGCCTGAGGGGCGACGCCGACCTCAAGGCACCGCCCCCCAGCACCCTACCGCCGCGGTACCGATCGGTAGCACGGGTTGGCTTGCGCGAAGGCGCGCAGGTTCTCGGGCAGCAGGGCGAAGTCGTCGCCGGAAGCGAGTTGCCGGCGTCCTTCCTGCGACCACTCCGCCGGGCGAATGCTGGGGTCGGCGAAGGGGCCGGCGATGCGCACGGGGATATCGAGCGCGAGGGCGCCGGTGGTGCTGCTTTGACTGCCGACAACGATGTCCAGCGTGCGGCCACCCAGGTTCACGTCGCCGATGCCGATGATGCTGCCGATCTCCGAGCGTATGCGCAGGGGGGCGATGCGGCCTTGCCCCGCGCGAAGGCTGGCGACGCCAAGCAGGCAGGCTACGGGGGTTGTGCCTTCGGCGGTGCGGAACAGAGCGCGCACATCGGTCGAGGCAAGTTCGATCGCCTGCCGGGCGATGCGGCCGCCGCGCATGCCGATCACCGCGAAGACCTGGGCTTCGCGGACCAGGGCGTTCAGGTCGGCGGCCTGGCCGCTGGCAGCGATCTGGCCTTGCAGTCGGCCGGACATGGGCAGGGACCGTAGGCCGAGGCGTTTGCGAAGGTCGTCCAGGTCGCCATCGGCCAGGCTGGCCTCGGCGGTCGCGCGGACGCCTTCGGGGATGGCGAGCGCCTCGGCGCTGCCCTCCAGGCGCAGCCCGCCGGTGGTCGCCGCGACATGGGAGAGGCGGATGCGCCCCGGCGCCTGGGTGCCGACAAGTTCCGCCTCGGTGAGGCGCAGGCCCCCGACCGTGAGGTCGCCGAGGGCAAGGCGCAGGTCCAGCAGCGGGTCGGGGCGTTCGCTGACCGTCAGGGGCGCGTCGGCGGCGCCCGCCTGGGTCGGCAGCAGCCGGTCGAGGTCGAGGCTGGCGAGCGACAGGTCGACGGCGATGGCATCCGGCTGGCCGGCGGTGCCTTCGGTCAGTTGCCCGAGGGTCACCGTCAGCGCCCCGCCCGCGACCTGGCCGCCGGCATCGACCAGGCGCCAGAGGTCGCCCCGCCGCGTCAGGGCGCCTGCGATCGCGACCGCGGCCTCGACCTGGGCGGGGGCGCCGGCGATGGCCAGGATCGTGTCCAGCTTCGGGGCTACCAGCGACACCTGACCCGTGGCGCCATCCACGTTCAGCGGGTCGGTCATGGTGCCGGTGAACGTGAGGCGCGTGTCGCCGCCAGCCTGGAAATGCAGGTCGGTCGGATACGGCCGGGCCACGTCGCGCAGGGTCGCGATGGTCCCGAGGGTGGCGTCCAGCGTGATGGCGGTGTCGTTGTAGCCGCCGCGCGCGACCAGGCGCACCGGCGCGTCATCGCCGGTGGTGGACAGGGTGAGGCTGTCCGCGCGGCTGCGCAGCAGCAGCCCACCGGTGGTGCGGAAGTCCAGCTCGCCCCGGCGTAGCGTGACCTCGTCCAGCGAGGGAAACCAGGACCGGTCGGGCGCCGAGGGCGGCTTGCGCGGCCCGAAGTGCCAGTTGGCGCTGCGGTCGGCGAGGCGTTCCAGCAGGACGCGCGCATCCTCGGCCGAGGCGCCGCGGATCGCGACCGGGCCGCTGATCAGGGACAGCGCCCGCACCTCCAGGCTGGCCGCACCCAGTTCGACCATGCGTGGCCTGGTGCCGCCGGCCAGGTTGTCGATGGCAAGCCCGGCCAGGTCGATCCGCAGCCAGCGGCCGGGGGTGACGTGCAGGCTGGCGATGGCGACCGGGCGGCCGAGCGCCGCCGTCGCCCCGCGCGCGGCCAAGGGGCCGAGGTTGACGCGGTCGAGCAGCAGCACCCCCGCGATGCCAAGGCCGAGGAGCAGGATCAGGAGCGACAGCAGCAGGCGTCGTATCGTCATCATCGTCCCACCAGGCCATGCACCCTTGGCCCTGCCAGGACAACGCCGCCACCCCGTGGTGGTTCCGTTTTGCGAAGACCGCCCGGTGGGGTTATGCCCATGGCATGGCCATTGGCGCATCGCATCGCATCCTGCTGAACCTGGCGCTGGACGCGCTGCTGGCGGCGCTCGCCCTGCCGCTGGCGCTGTGGCTGGCGGCCCCGGGCCCCCTGCCAGCGGGCTGGGCCGGGTCGGCGGCCGTGAGCGTCGCGCTGGTGCTGCTGGCAGGCGCTGCCTTTGGCCTGCCGCGGCAATACTGGCGGTATGTCGGCGCCGCCGAACTGCTGGCCGTGGCCGGTGCCGCCTTCACCGCCTGCATCATCTTCGCCGCGGGGGCCGCAGGGTCCGGCGCCAGCCTGTCCCCCAACCCGGTCTTCCCGATCACCCATGCGCTGGTGCTGACCGCGCTAATGGCGGGGGCGCGGACCATCGCCCGGCTGCGCCACACCGCGCCCGAGGCCGCCGGCGCGCCCACCGCGCTGGTCATCGGCACCGGGGACGCCGCCGACCTGTTCCTGCGCGCCCTCGCCCGGCAGCGCCCGGCGGAATACCGCGTGCTCGGCATCATCGCCCGCCACGCCCGGCAATCCGGCCGCCGGATCCAGGGCCAGGAAATCCTCGGCACCCTGGCCGAGACCGAGGCCGTGCTGGAACGGCTGCGGACCATCGGCCGCACCCCGGCGCTGCTGGTGCTGGCCGACCCGGAAATCCAGGGCGACGCGTTGGAATCGCTGCTGGACGTCGCCGATCGCCAGGGCATGACGCTGCGCCGCGCGCCCCGCCCCACCGCACTCGACCCCGCGACCCGGCCGGGCGAGTCTGAGGCGCGCCACATCGACCTCAAGCCCATCGCGATCGAAGACCTGCTCGACCGGCCGCAGGTGCCGCTGGACCGCATCGGCATGGCGCGCCTGGTGCAAGGCCGACGCGTGCTGGTAACCGGCGCGGGCGGCACCATCGGTGGGGAGCTCGCGCGCCAGGTGGCGGCGCTGGGCCCGGCCAGTCTGACGCTGCTCGACCACGGCGAATACGCACTGTACCAGATCGACCTGGAACTCGCCGAAACCCACCCCAACGTCGCGCGGCGCGCGGTGCTGGCCGATGTGCGCGACACGGCCCGGCTGGCCCGGCTGTTCCAGGAAACCCGACCCGAACTCGTATTCCACGCAGCCGCACTGAAACACGTGCCGATGGTGGAAAACGACCCGCTGGAAGGCGTGCTGACCAACGCCCAGGGCACCCGCCTGGTCGCCGACGCGGCGCGCGCCGCGGGCTGCCGGGTCATGGTGTTCATCTCCACCGACAAGGCGGTCAACCCGACCAGCGTCATGGGCGCCAGCAAGCGCCTGGCGGAAATGTACTGCCAGGGGCTGGACGTCGCGGCCCGGCAGTCGGGCCAGGGGATGCGCTGCGTCACCGTGCGCTTCGGCAATGTGCTGGGCAGCACCGGCAGCGTGGTGCCGCTGTTCCGCCGCCAACTGGAACGCGGCGGGCCGCTGACCGTGACCCACCCCGACATGCGCCGGTACTTTATGACCGTGCGCGAGGCGGTGGGACTGGTCCTGCAAGCCAGCGTGGTCGGTGCCGAAGACGCCGAGGACCGCCCGCCCGAACTGCGCGACGGCGGCATCTTCGTCCTCGACATGGGCGCACCGGTGAAGATCGTGGACCTGGCGCGACGCATGATCCGCCTGGCCGGACTGCGCCCCGACGATGACGTGGAAATCCGCTTCACCGGGCTGCGACCGGGCGAAAAACTGTTCGAGGAAATGTTCCACGGCGCCGAACCGCCACGACCCACCCGCTTCCCCGGCCTGCTGGTGGCGACCCCGCGCACCGCCGACCCGGCGCTGATCGGCCGCGCGATCGACGAAGTCGCGGCAGCCGCCCGCGCCGGCCAGACGGAAGGCGCCCTGGCGCAACTGGGCCGGCTGGTGCCGGAATTCGACCACAACGCGGAAGGGGTTGCGCCGGGGGGGTGACGATGCGCCGCTGGGGAGGGCTTTGCCCT
>JBBQHE010000115.1:0-13487 GCA_038323655.1 Acetobacterales bacterium
GAAGGGGCGATGCTGCACGTCGATGCAGGATACCCCATGACCATCGGCGCCGATTGCACCATCGGGCACCATGCCATCCTGCATGGCTGCACGGTCGGAGAAGCTTCGTTGATCGGCATGGGCGCGACGATCCTGAACGGCGCGGTCATCGGCCGTGGCTGCCTGGTTGGTGCGAACGCGCTGGTCACCGAAGGCAAGATATTTCCGGACGGCAGCCTGATCGTCGGCAGCCCGGCAAAGGCGGTCCGGGAACTGGACGCGGCGGCGCGGCAAAAGCTGCTCGGCTCGGCCGCGAGCTATGTCGCGAACTGGAAGCGTTATGCGCGCGGGCTGCGGCGGCTGTGAGCATCGGTTGCCGATGACGGACCCAGGCGCCTTCATCACCGCCGCTTACCGCGCAGTGCTGGGTCGAGCGCCGGATGCGGGCGGGCTTGGGCATTACGTCCAGGCCCTGTCGGAGGGGCGGCTCGACCCGGCGGGTGTGCTGGCACTGATGGCGGCCAGCCCGGAGGCCCAGCGTCGCCTGGCCGCGGCCGCCCCGGCGCCACCCGGTCCGGCCTTGCCCGCCGGGTCGGGTGCCATCGAGGCCGGGCGTCGCCGCTTCCTGTCTGCGACCGATGCGGCGCTGGCTGCGCTGGTCGCAGGGCAGGTGCTGCGTCCCGATCAGTCCGACTATGCCGCCGTGCATCGCTGGCGTTTCGCCGAGACGGCGCATGTACTGGCGACGATGCTACAGGGTCACCCCGACTGGCCCGCCTGCCGCGTGCTGGAAATCGGTTCCAGCATCACGCCGCTGTTGTACCATCGGCTGTTTCCGCAGTTGCTGCTGGAATCGCTCGATATCGTCGAACACCCAAACCTCACAGGCATCGTGGCGGCGCATCACCGGCTGGACCTGGAGCAGATCGACCTGCGGGGCGAAGCGGTGCTGCCGACCACGGGGCTGCACATGGTCCTGTTCTGCGAAGTGCTGGAACACATGCTGGTCAACCCGGCGAACATGTTCCGGCTGCTGGCGCGGTCCCTGGCGGTGGGCGGGGTGCTGTTTGTCACGACCCCCAATTTCTACCGCCTGCACGTCCGCCAGCGCATCGCCGCCGGGCAGAACCCGCAGCCGCTCTATCCTGCCGACTACGGTCCGGAACACCGCTTCTTCCACCACCAGCGGGAATACACGATGCAGGAACTGCTGGACGCCGCGCGCTCGGCCGGGCTGTCGGCGGAAGCAGCCTGGTATTCGGACTGCTGGGACACCGACACGCCCGACCTCCCCACGGAGGAGCGGCAGAACCTGGCCCTGGTCTGCCGCCGGACTTGACGGGATCGCCGGTGCATCGCACGGCTGCTGGCAAGGAGGCCCCCATGAAGGTCACGCGAAGGAACACACTCGTCGCCGGGCTTGCGCTGCCCAGCCTTGCGCGCGCGCAGGATGCCTGGCCCAGCCGGCCGATCCGTATCATCGTGCCCTCGGCGCCTGGCGGCAGCAACGACGTGGTGGCAAGGCCGCTGGCCGAGCGGATGCAGCAGATTCTGGGCCAGCCCGTGGTGATCGAGAATCGCGCCGGCGCCGGCGGGGTGATCGGGGCGACCGAGGCGTTCCGCAGCCGGCCCGACGGACACACGCTGATGGTGCACTCATCGTCCTTCGCGACGGCCTCGGCGGTGCAACGCACGCCCTATGACGCGACACGCGATGTGACCGCGGTCGCTCTTCTGGCCGTCGCGCCCATGCTCGTCGTGGCCGCACCCAACCTGCCGATCACGGACATGAAGGGTCTGCTGGACCTCGCACGCGGTGGCGGGCGGCAGCTCGACTACGGCAGCAGCGGGCCGGGTGGCATCAACCACATGGCGACCGAATTGCTGGCACAGACGGCCGGTGTCGCTTTTCAGCACGTACCCTATCGCGGCATGGGGCCGGCGATGACCGACCTGGTCGCTGGCAATGTGCAGTTCATCGTCACCTCACTGCCCTCGGCTGGCGGGCTGATCCGGGACAACCGGGTGAAGCTGCTGGCCTGGACGCAGGAAGGCCGTCCGCCCGGCACGCCCGATGCGCCGACGGTGAAGCAGTCCATCGGCCTCGATTACGAAATGGGAATCTGGTGGGGCATGATGGCGCCGCAGGGCCTGCCGCCCGCCGTCTTGGCGCGGCTTTCGGCGGCGGTGAACGAGGGCATGGGCGATCCCCGCCTGGTCGCCAATCTCGCAAATGAGGGCGCCGTCGCGCAGACGCGCAGCCCAGCCTATTTCCACGATTACCTTCAGGGCGAACTCGCGCGCTGGCGTCGGGTCGCGGCCGCCGGCCGGATCACGGTCGATTGATGGCGCTGCACCGCCGCGCCTTCGAACCCTCAGCCACCGGGGCACTGGCCGGGGTGCGGGTGGTCGATCTGTCACGCCTGGTCGCAGGCAACATGCTGACCAAGGTGCTGGCCGATCACGGCGCGGAGGTGATCAAGGTCGAGCCGCCCGAGGGCGATACGTTGCGCGGCTGGAAGGTGCAGGGCATCGAGACGGCGTGGAAAAGCTGGTGCCGCAACAAGAAATCCGTCTGCCTCGATCTGCGTCAGGCCGAGGGGATCGCCGCCGTGCGCGCCTTGGCCGAAGGTGCTGCCATGCTGGTCGAATCCTTTCGCCCCGGCGTGCTGGAAGCGATGGGCCTGGCACCGGCTGACCTGCTGGCGGCGAATCCTGCGCTGGTGATCGTCCGCGTCTCGGGCTGGGGCCAGGACGGACCTTATCGTCACAAGCCGGGCTTCGGCACGCTGGTCGAGGGCTACTCCGGCTTCGCCGCCATGAACGGTTTTGCCGACCGTGAGCCGGTGCTGCCGCCGATGTTCATGGGCGATGCCTATGCCGGGCTGTATGGCGCCTCCGGCGCCATGATCGCGCTGCGCCATGCCGAAGCGACGGGGCAGGGCCAGGTTGTCGATGTCAGCCTGTTCGACCCGATGCTGGCGGTGCTGGACCCGCAGGCCGCCAATGCGCGGCTGACGGGCCAGGCCAAGCCTCGCACCGGCAGCCGCAGCACCAACACCGCGCCGCGCAACGTATTTCGTACACGCGACGGCGGCTGGGTCTGCCTGTCGGCCTCGACTCAGGGCATGACCGAGAAGCTGCTGCGCAGCATCGGCCAGGCGGCGCTCATCGGCGACCCGCGATTTGCCACCAACGCCGACCGCCTGCGCAACATCGACGCGCTGGACGCGATCGTCGCCGCCTTCATCGCCGCGCGCGACCTGACCGATGTGCTCGCCCATTTCGACGCGGCGGGGGTCACGATCGGGCCGGTGAAGGACGCGCCGGCACTGCTGGAAGATGATTTCGTCGCCGGCCGCGAATCCTTGATCGAAGTGCCGGATGACGACATGGGCTGGCTGCCCATGCACGGCATGGTGCCGCGGCTGTCGGTAACGCCAGGGCGGCTCTTTCGCCCCGCTCCTGGCCTTGGTGAGCACAATGACGAGATTTTTGGCCCCGCCGAGGCCACCCGCCTGCGTGACCTCGGCGTGCTGCATGTGAAGGGATCGACCGCTTGACCGAAACGCCCACAGTCCTGGCTTGCAGCGTCCTGCAGGGTGTGAGCTATCCGCGCCTCGTCGCGCGCGGCGTCTTCGCCCAATGCAATGGTCCGGCCGAGATCCCCAACCTGCCGGCGCCGATGCGCGATGGCGTCCGGGTGTTGATCACGAATGCGATGCTGGGCGTTTCGGCCGAGACCCTGGCCTTGCTGCCGGGGCTTAAGCAGGTCGTCTCCATGGGCGCTGGCACCGATCGGGTGGACTTCGCTGCACTGTCGGCGCGCGGCGTTGCGTTCCGTTCGGTCGGTGAGGCGCTGACGGAGGATGTCGCCGATCTCGGCATGGCGCTGGCCATCATGGCGGCGCGGCGCCTGGTCGCCGGCGACGCCTTTGCGCGCGACGGCACCTGGACGACGGCGCGCTTCGCCCCGGGCCGCAGCCTGAACGGTGCGACCATGGGCATCGCCGGCATCGGCGGGCGGATCGGCCAGGCACTGACCCGCCGCGCCGTCGCCGCCCGCATGACCGTGGTGGGGCTGCACCGCACCTCGGCCGAAGGCCTGGGCTTTCCGCTGTTTCACGGCCTGCGGGCGCTGGCCGAGGCCAGTGACGTGCTCATGCTGGTCCTGCCGGGCCATGCCTCACTGCGCCATGCGATGGGCCTGGAGGAGATGAAGGCGCTGGGCCCCGCCGGCATCCTGGTCAACATCGGCCGCGGCGAGTTGATCGACCCCGCGGTCCTGGCCCAGGCACTGCGCGACGGGGTGATCGCCTCGGCCGGGCTGGATGTGGTCGAGGGCGAGCCGCTTATCCCCCCAGCGCTGGCCGGGCTGCCCAATGTCACCTTCAGCCCTCACATCGGCGGCGCGACGGTGGAGGCGCGGCTGCGCGGGGCGGCGATTGCGGAAGATGTGGCGCTGGCGGCGCTGGGGTAGGCTGTCCCTACTGCGCGAAGACGATCGTGCGCCCGCCGTCGGTGATCACCCGGTCGTCAAGATGCCAGGCGACGGCGCGCGACAGAACGCGGCGTTCGATGTCGCGGCCGCGGCGGATCATTTCCTCCGGTGTCGCTTCATGCGTCACGCGCTCCACATCCTGCTCGATGATCGGGCCTTCATCGAGGTCCGCTGTCACGTAGTGCGCGGTGGCGCCGATCAGCTTCACGCCGCGCGAAAACGCCTGGTGATAGGGCTTGGCACCCTTGAAGCCCGGCAGGAAGGAATGGTGGATGTTGATGCAGCGACCCTGCAACTTTGCCGTCAGCGCGTCCGACAGCACCTGCATGTAGCGCGCGAGGACGACGAGTTCCGTGCCGGTCGATTGGATCATCGACCACAGCGCCGCTTCCTGCTCCATCTTCGTCTCACGCGTCACCGCCATGTGGTGGAACGGCGTGCCGTTCAGGTCGAGCACCGCATAGGTATCGCGCGGGTGGTTGGAGACGACGGCGGTGACCTCCATCGGCAATTCGCCGATGCGGCGGCGATACAGCAGGTCCACCAGGCAATGGTCGAACTTGGAGGCCAGGATCATCACGCGCCGCGGCACCGACTGGTCGCGCAGCGACAGCTTCATGCCGAAGCGTTCGCGCAGGGCTTCAAGATCCTCGCGCAGGGCGGCCAGCGCCGCATCGCTGCCCGCGTCGACGAAAACCGTGCGCATGAAGAACCGGCCGGAGGAAGGGTCGTCGAACTGATGCGCGCTGCGGATATCAAAACCGTGGCGATACAGGCTGTCGGCGATGGCTGCGACGATGCCGGGGCGGTTGGGGCAGGAGAGGGTGAGGGCGAAGCGGCGCGTCTGTTCGGTCATGGCGCCGCATGTCAGGGTGGGCGCGGGATCGGTCAAGTGCGCGCCAGGACCCCGCGGCCCGCCGCGCGCCCGGTGGCAAGGCAGGCCTGCAGCAGGTAGCCGCCGGTTGGTGCCTCCCAATCCAGCATCTCGCCGGCCGCAAAGACGTTCTTCCGCGCACGCAGCATGAGGTCCTCATCGACCGCGTCCCAGGATAGCCCGCCGGCCGAGGAGATGGCCCGCGCGATCGGCATGGCGGCGGTGACGGTCAGCGGCACCGCCTTGATCAGGGCGCCGAGGTCGGGTTTCGCCCCGGCATGCAGCGCCGCCTGCACCAGGGCGATGCCGACCTGCGGCAGGTGGGCGGCCTTGCGCAGAAAGGTCGAGAGCGATTGGGCGCGCCGGTCGGCCGGCAGATGCAGCTCGGCGGTATCGGGCCGCAGATCGAGGTGCAGCGTCACCGGCCCGTCTCTCAGCGTATCGCGAACCGCCGCCGACAGGGCGTAGATCGCACCGCCCTCGATCCCGGCCGCGGTGATCATCGCCTCGCCCCGCACGCGCCGCCCGGCATGGGTGAACGCGATGCGCTTGAGCGGCGTGCCGAAGAAGCGCGCCATGTGCGGCGACCAGGGAATACAGAACCCCATGTTGCTGGGACGGAAGGGGTGCACATCGGCCAGGTGCGCCGCCCAGGCGCCGTCGCTGCCAAGCCGTGGCCAGGAGGCACCGCCGAGGGCCAGCACCACCGCCTGCGCCCGAATGGGATCACGCCCGGTGAAAAGCGCTGCGCCATCGGCGGAAAAGCCCTGCCAATCATGCCGCGTCAGCAGCCGCACGCCGAGCCGATCAAGCCGCGCAAGCCAGGCGCGCAGCAGCGGCGACGCCTTCATCGCGACGGGAAACACCCGCCCGCTGCTGCCCGAAAACACCGGCTGGCCCAGCCCCTCGCACCAGGCGATCAGGTCGGCGGGGGTGAAGGCGTCGATGTAGGGGCGCAGCCGGTCCTGCGCCGCGCCATAGGCTGCCAGGAAACCGGGCAGGGGGGTGGTATGCGTCAGGTTCAGCCCGCCCCGCCCCGCCATCAGGAATTTTCGCGCGACCGACGGCATGCGGTCGGCGACCAGCACGGGCCGGCCGGCGGAGGCGATGGTTTCGGCGGCCATCAGCCCCGCAGGGCCGGCACCGATCACCAGCACCGTCATGGTCTTGACGCGCCGTGTGCGGCACCCGAAGCATCGGCGCGACAACCAAGGATCAGCCCATGAAAGCCCGTGCCGCCATCGCCTGGAAAGCCGGCGCCCCGCTTGAGGTCGGCATGGTCGATATCGACGGGCCGAAGCCGGGCGAGGTGCTGGTCGAGATCAAGGCGACGGGGCTTTGCCATACCGATGCCTATACCCTTTCCGGCGCCGATCCCGAGGGGCTGTTCCCAGCGATCCTGGGGCATGAGGGGGCGGGCATCGTGCGCGAGGTCAGCGCGGGGGTGACCAGCCTCAAGCCCGGAGATCACGTCATCCCGCTGTACACGCCGGAATGCCGCGGCTGCAAAACCTGCCTGTCGCAGAGGTCCAACTTGTGCACGGCTATCCGCGCGACACAGGGCAGAGGCGTGATGCCCGACGGGACCTCGCGTTTTCGCTGCGATGGCGCGGCGGTGATGCACTACATGGGTTGCAGCACCTTCGCGAACTACACCGTGCTTCCCGAGATCGCGTTGGCAAAGGTGCGGCAGGACGCGCCGTTCGAAAAGATCTGCTACATCGGCTGTGGTGTCACGACCGGCATCGGCGCCGTGATCAACACGGCGAAAGTCTGGCCGGGCGCCACGGTTGCTGTCTTTGGTCTGGGCGGCATCGGGCTGAACGTGCTGCAGGGCGCGCGCATGGTGGGCGCCGACAAGATCATCGGCATCGACCTGAACCCTGCGCGCGAGGAAATGGCGCGCCGCTTCGGCATGACGCATTTCATCAACCCCGACGTGGTAGGCCGTGAGAAGGTGGTCCAGGCGGTGCAGGACCTGACGGATGGCGGGGCCGATTTTTCTTTCGAATGCATCGGTTCGACACAGGTGATGCGCCAGGCCCTGGAATGCACGCATCGCGGCTGGGGCACCAGCATCATCATCGGCGTGGCGGCGGCGGGACAGGAAATCAGCACCAGGCCGTTCCAGCTGGTGACGGGGCGCAACTGGCGCGGGACAGCCTTTGGCGGTGCGCGGGGGCGAACCGATGTGCCCAAGATTGTCGACTGGTACATGGAAGGCAAGATTCAGATCGATCCGCTGATCACCCACGTCATGCCGCTGGAGGACATCAACCGCGGCTTCGACCTGATGCATGCCGGCGAGAGCATCCGCAGCGTGGTGGTCTTCTGAGCCCGACGCTCCAGGGCGCGATCCTCTACGTCCTGGCGGGCTTTGCCGCCGGCTTCGTACTGGGCCCGTTGCGCGAATTCGTGCTGGTGCCGGCCATCGGCCGTGTGCCGGCGCTGCTGGTAGAACTGCCGCTGCTGCTGGGCTTTTGCGCCTGGATTGCGCCTAAGATCCTGCGCCGTTGCGCCGTGCGGGCGCCGCTTGCGATGGGGCTGTGCGCCCTGGCGCTGCTGCTTATTCTGGAGTTCTGCGTGGGCGTTGCGGTGCGCGGTTGGGATTTCGCGGACTGGCTGGCTGATTTCGCAACGCTGCCCGGGCTGGTGACACTGGCGGGATACGTGGTGTTCGCCGCCCTGCCTGCCATGCGGCAGCGGGGCCTTGCGCCCCGCGGCGACTGACCCGAAACAGGCGCCTCGCAAACAGGGGCGGGAGCGCGATGCCAGTGCAGGAGAAATCGGTCGCCATCGGCGGCCTGGGCGCGATCGGCCTGCACCTAGCCCGCGCGATCGACAGAGGCGCCGTGCCGGGGCTGCGGCTGGTCGCCGTCGCGGCGCGTGACCACGGCAAGGCCGCAGCCGCCATCGCCGGCTTCGCCCATCCGCCCGCATTGGTCAGCCTGGCCGATCTCGCCCAGGCTGACATCGTCGTCGAAGCCGCCCCGGCCGCCGTCTTCGAGGAGATCGCCCTGGCCGCGATCGCGGCCGGGCGCATCCTTGTGCCCTCATCGGTCGGCGCGCTGTTGCCGCGCATGCACCTGGTCGAGGCGGCAAAAGCCTCCGGGGCACGTATCATCGTGCCGACCGGCGCGCTGCTTGGCCTGGATGCGGTGCGGGCCGCGGCCGAGGGCGAGGTCGCCTCGGTGACCATCGAAACCCGCAAGCCGCCGCGGGGCCTGGTCGGCGCTCCCTACCTGGCCCTGCACGGCATCGATGTGCTGGCGGTGAATGACGCGACGCTGGTGTTCAAGGGCAATGCCTTCGACGCTGCCCAGGGCTTTCCGGCCAATGTGAACGTGGCCGCCGCCCTGGCGCTGGCGGGTATCGGGCCCGAACGCACCATGGTGGAGATCTGGGCCGACCCCGCGGTGACCCGAAACACCCATACGATCCGGGTGGAGGCGGCCGCGGCGCGGCTGACCATGACGATCGAGAATGTGCCGACCGACGAGAACCCGAAAACCGGCAAGATCACCGCGCTTTCGCTGTTGGCCTGCCTGCGCGGCCTCGTCTCCACCCTGAAGGTCGGCAGCTAGAGCGGGGCCAAGGGGGTCGCATCGCCGGCCAGCCGCATCCGCCACGTCTGGTTGCAAGGTCGCCTGGTCACCGACGTGCTGCATCCGCCGCGCTCGGGCAGAAGGACCTGCTCAGGCGCGAGGCTCGCCCGTGGCCGATGAGACTTTTGCGCCACTAGGCCTTCAAGCCGGCCAGGATATCGTCCAGTTCCGCATCGATCTCGGGGGCGGTGGGCTCGGGTGTGGATTCGGGCAGGATCGGGGCTTCCAACGGGCCGAACAGCGGACCGCCCAGAAGTGTCTCCAGCGCTCGGTACAGCACGCGCCGATCGATCGGTTTGCTTACATAGCCGTTCATCCCGGATGCGAGATACTGCTCCCGATCGCCGGCCATGGCGTTGGCGGTCAGGGCGATGATGGGGGTCTCACCCGCCGGCCCTGGCAGCGCCCGGATGTGTCGGGTAGCGGTCGGGCCGTCCATGCCGGGCATCATCACATCCATCAGGATGACGTCGAAAGGGCGGTCGACCGGCCGCCCCATCACTTCGCGCAGCGCGGCGGCGCCATCCGGCACGAAGTGCCGTCGATGCCCGTCCGGCGCCAGGAAGCTGCCGATGACCTGGCGATTGATGTCATCATCCTCGGCGATGAGGATGTCGAGCTGGCGGATCGGCGCCGCGTGATCGACCGCGGCGGCGGCGACAGCCGGCAGCGCCGCCGGTTCCAGCAGCAGGTGCAGGGTGAAGGTGCTGCCTTCGCCCGGCTTGCTACGCGCCTCGATGTCGCCGCCCATCAGCCGGGCCAGTTCGCGGCTGATGGCAAGCCCGAGGCCGGTGCCGCCGAAGCGCCTGGTGGAGGAGGCGTCCGCCTGGGCGAAGCGGGCAAACAACCGTGCCAGTGCCTCGGGCGCGATGCCGATGCCATGGTCGGTGACTGCAATCGACAGAGCGACGCGGTCGGCACCTTTCGCTGCCCTATCGGCCATCATGGTCACCACCACCTCGCCGCCTTCGGAGAACTTCACCGCATTTGACAGCAGGTTCAGCAGGATTTGCCGCAGCCGCGTCGGGTCCACGCGTAGCGACGATGGCCGTGTGTCCGGCAGCACGAGCCGCAGGGCGATGCCCCGGGCCTCGGCCGGGCCGCGCAGCAGGGCCACGACGTCCTCGGCCAGCCGATCCACCTCGGTCGGCAGCGGTTCGAGCACGACGCCGCCCGCTTCAAGCTTGGAATAGTCAAGGATATCGTTGATGACCCGCAGCAGCGCATCGGCCGAACGGGTCACGGTTTCACACATTTGGCGCTGCGCTGGCGTCAACCCCGAATGGCGCAGCAGCTGGATCATGCCGATCACGCCGTTCATCGGCGTGCGGATCTCATGGCTCATGTTCGCCAGGAAGTCAGACTTGGCGCGGCTGTCCGCCTCGGCCGCGGCGCGGGCCGCGACCTGGGCTGCGTGCAACCGCTGGTGGCCGGCGACCCGGCGCAGCAGCACAAGGCAGGTTACCGCGACCAGCAGCACGGCCAGCCCCGCCGCGGCCGAAAGATAGATCGCCTGGCGCCGCCATTCGGCCAGAATGGCTTCCTGCGTCATCGAAACGCGCACGGCCATCGGGTACCGCGCGAGGCGCTGGCCGGCGATCAACCGCTCCTGCCCGTCGATCACGCTGACTTCACTGCCGACCAGCCCGCGCGCCGGGGCCTCGGCCAGCGCCTGCAGCAGCCCGTTGCCGGCCAGCGACTGCCGTCCCTCGGGCGCAGCCGGGTGGCGCGCGAGCACGGTCCCGTCCAGACGGACCAGCGAGATGGCGCCGCCGAGCGGGGGCGAAACCGACCGGTAGAGTGTTTCGAAATAGGCGAGCTCGACCGCACCCAGGATCAGCCCGACGAAGGCGCCGTCGGGCGCGGTCACCTTGCGGGCGATGTAGATCGTCCAGGTGTTGTTCCCGCGGTTTTGCACCGGCGCGCTGATGAAGCTGATGACATCAGGGTCGCTCGACAGGGCGCGGAAATAGTCGCGGTCGGCGACATTGACCCGCGGGATTGGCCAGAAGCGCGTGAAGTTTAGCAAAACGCCGTTTACGCCGATCAGAGTGAGCGCGTCCAGCTGCGGCAGGCCTCGGATGCGTGCCCGCAGGTCGTGATGGACGGTCTGTCCGACGGCGGCGCGGCGGAAGTCGTCGGCGGAGTAAAGCCCGGCATCGCGCAGCCGGTCTTCCAGCGCAGCCTGGACCAACTCCACTGCCTCGAAGGCTCGGTCGGCCTGGTCTGCCAGCACGACGGAGAGGCTTTGCATCTCACGGCCCGCCTGCGACAGCGCGCGTTCCCGCAAATGCAGCGCCAGTATTGCTGCGGTGCCGGCGACGGCCAGGGCCAGTATGACGTGGCCGGCGACGATCCAGCCCCGGGCACTGCGCAGCGACACGCCGGTCAGGCGGGCCAGCAGCCCCGGTGCGGAAGCCCGGGCGTCGGCCAAGGCGACGTCTTCGCCGGCGGAGACGACGGCGGTCAGCGCCTTCGCCCTTCGGTTGCCCCGGGCGGTGCTTCCAGTTTGGCAACCAGGGCGGCCGCAAACTCGCCGATCTGCTGTTCCATGCGCACCCCCGCGGGCCCGCCGTCGCCGCGCAGGCGGCGGTCCGCAACCAGCTTCATGCCGGCTGTGCCGACGCGGGCGAGGCGAACGATCTCGGCCTGGTGCGGGGCCAAGGCCGCCGGGTTCTCGACCCCCACACGCATCGCGTCGTGGACGATGCCGGCAAGCCGCCCGAGCAGCGCATAGCCCATGGTGCCGGCCTGGCCCTTAAGCTGGTGCATGCGGCGGTACAGGGATTCGAGCTGATAGTCGAAGGTATCGCTGTCGGCGGCAAAGGCCGCGGCCTCGGCCTGCAGCTTGGCCGCGACCTCGGGCAGTTCGGCTTCATAGGTGGCAACCAGTTGGGCGAGGACGTTTTCCTTCACGCGCGGCGGGATGCGGCCGAGGGTGGCGGCGACCTGGGCCACCACGCTTTGCGGTGCGACGGGCTTTACCAGCCAGCCGGCAACGTTCAGTTGCTGCGCTTCCCAGGCGTCCTTTGCGTTCTGGTTCACCGTCAGCATCAGCACCGGAATTTGTGCGCCCTGCGGGGTGTCGCGCAGCCTGCGCAGGAAGGTCATGCCGTCCATCGCCGGCATCTGGCAATCACAGAGCACGAGGTCGACGCGGCTCCAGGTCAGCAGGCGAAGCGCCTCCGTACCGTTGCCGGTCATCAGCACATTGTTGCAACCCGCGGCCTTCAGCGTGGCACTGACGGCGTTGCGCATGGTCGGGTCGTCGTCCAGCAGCAGGATCGTGGCGTTGGCGAGGCCACAGGCTTCGCCCGTTCCCTGCCCGGTACCGCCGGATGCGGCACCGGGGGGAGCGTCAGTGGTTGCCTGGGCCGGGCCACTCATGGTCAAGGAGCCTCTCGCGAAGTCGTGACGGGCGGATCGCGACGATCCTGCGCCAGCGGGGTTAAGCCTGCGTGAACGGCGGCCAAGGCCAGCGGGCCTGGTGACTGGCCCCGGCAGGCGGCCGCACCGGCGGCCCATGGCGCCCAGGCTGGCGCAAGGCCTGTGCCGGACGTGTCGCGGCATATGCCGTCGGCCGACCCCGGCCCAGGTCGTAGGCCCGCAGGCTGCATCATCCGGCCACGGTGCTGCGCTGGGCTGCGACCTGGCGACGGGCCTCGCAGACCCAGGCCTCCACGTTGAGCAAGCGGCTGATATCGCCCAGCGCGTGGCGCAGCGCCGCCGGATCGACGCTGGCCAGGTCCTCGAAGCAGTCGAACCCCAGCAGGCGCAGGCGCGCCATCATGCCGGGACCCAGCAGGGCCACAGGGGCTGTCTGCGCCAGCGTTTCGGCCGGAGCCGCGGCTTGCAGTGGGTCGGCTTGCAGTGGGTCTGCTTTCACTGGGTCGGCTTGGACCGTCGCTGCATGGACCGGCGCTGCAGAGACCGGGACTGCAGAGACCGTCGCTGCATGGACCGGCGCTGCATGGGTGGCAGCGGGAGCTTCGGGCCCGGCAATGTCAAGGCCGGGCGCGGCGGCTTCTACGGGGGGCGGATTGGTGAGACAGGCTCCGTCTGGGAAAGGGTTGTTGAGGCCAGCGTCCTCCGGAGCAGTTTCCTCGGCGCTGGTTGTTTTCTGACCGACATCGACAATGCTGGCCGCGCTTGGGGCCGCCTCGTCTGGGGCTGTTTCGTCTGGGGCTGTTTCGTCCGGCGTCGTGTCGTCCGGCGCCGTGTGGACTGGCGCCGTCTCGACCGGTGCCGTGTCGACTGGCGCGAATGTTGGCGCCGGTCCCGGCGACAACTGCGGCACGACACCAGCCAGAAGTGCTTCGGCTGTCGTGCCATGCGTTGCCGCGGGCTGCTCGTCCGCGGCAAAGGGGGCGCTTGCGGCGGCTTGCGGACGCGGCGCCTCATCGATAGGCGGCGGGGCCAGGTCGTTGAGCAGGCCCGAGAAGATGGAGGCGGCGGCGTCCGTGGCCGGGGGCGTTGCCGCGGCGGGTTGCACCGGTGCCGCGGCTGGCGCGGGGATGGGCGTCGGCGT
>JBBQHE010000116.1:0-13461 GCA_038323655.1 Acetobacterales bacterium
CACCACAATCCTTCCCTGGCGCAGGAACTGGAACGCCAGGCGCAGCGCTTCGCGCGCCTGGCGCCGTGGTTGAGTGCGCGGCTGGTGCGGCTGGTGCGCGGCTCCGCCCTGCTGACGCTGCGGGTCTGATGCCGCAGCCGGCGCTGGACCCCGTGGTGATTGCCCAGCTGCGCGAAGACCTCGCGGTGGAGGACTTCGTGCAGGTGCTGGGCCTGATGGAAAAGGATGCGCGGGACATGCTGGCGGCGCTGGCCGCCGCCGCGGCCGCCGGCGACGCCGAGCGCTGGGAGCGCGCGGCGCATCGCCTGGCCGGCGGCGCCAGCGGCGTCGGCGCCGTGCTGCTCGAACAGCAGGCCCGGCACGCCATGGCCGAGGGCCTCGCCGGGGCCGCCACTCGTCTGCCGCTGCTGGCCGAGGCCGTGCACGAGGCCTGCGGGGTGCTGCAAGGGCTGCGCACATGAGCACGCCGCCGCTGGTGCTGATCGTTGAGGACAGCCCGCCCCAGGTGGCGCTGGCGCAAGCCCTGCTGCGCGACATGGGCACGCGCATCGCGGTGGCCGAGACGGCGCAGGCGGCCCTGGCCATGGTGGCGCGCGATCCGCCGGATGCCATCCTGCTCGACCTGCAACTCCCCGATGGCTCCGGCTTCGACCTGATGCGCCGATTGCGCGCCGATGGCGTCGAGGCGGCGATCATCGTCGTCACCGCCAATGGCTCGGTCGCCGCCGCGGTCGAGGCCATGCGGGAGGGTGCGACGGACTTTCTGGTCAAGCCCTATGCCAAGGCGCGGCTGGGCGTCACCCTGGGCAACGCGCTGAAGGTGCGCGAACTGGCCCGCCAGCTGGCCGCAGCGAAGGCCGAGATCGCGCCGGACCGCTACCACGGCTTCGTCGGCGGGTCGGTGGCGATGCGCGCGGTGTATCGCACCATCGAAAGTGTCGCGCCCTCCCGCGCCACGGTGTTCATCACGGGCGAGAGCGGCACCGGCAAGGAGCTGGCGGCCGAGGCGGTGCACAAGGCCTCGCCACGCCGGGCCGGGCCATTCGTCGCGCTGAACTGCGCGGCCATCCCGAAGGACCTGCTGGAGAGCGAGATCTTCGGCCATGTGAAGGGCGCCTTTACGGGCGCCACCGACAACCGTCCCGGCGCCGCGCGGCAGGCCGATGGCGGCACGCTGTTCCTGGACGAGATCGGCGACATGCCGATGGACATGCAGGTGAAGCTGCTGCGCTTCATCCAGACCGGCAGTTTCTCGCCCGTCGGCGGCGCGCGGGCCGAACGCGTGGACGTGCGCTTCGTCGCCGCCACCAACCGCGATATCTGGGAGGAAGTGGAGGCCGGGCGTTTCCGCGAGGATCTGGCCTATCGGCTGTATGTGGTGCCGGTGGAGATGCCGGCCCTGCGTGAACGGGGCGCCGATATCGTCATGCTGGCGCGCGCCTTCCTCAGGACCTTCGCCAAGGAGGAGCGCAAGGCGTTCCGGACCATCGACCCGGATGCCGAGGCGCTGCTCGTGGCCTATCCGTGGCCTGGCAATGTGCGGCAGTTGCAGAATGTCGTGCGCAACGCCGTGGCGCTGCATGACGGCCAGGTGCTGGGCCGCGACATGCTGCCCGCCGCGCTGTTTCGAACCGGGCGCCGGGGCGCCGTCGCGACGATCCCTGAGGTGCCCATGCCGCGCCCGCCGCCGGAAGCGCCCGCGGCGCCTGACCGGCCGCCGCCGGAACCCGAGGCCCCGCTGCGCGAGGTCTTCGCCCCGCCGCTCCCCTTCGCGGTCAGCCCCGCCGCCGAGCCGGATATCGTGCCGATGCGCGATGTCGAGCGCCACGCCATCCTGGCGGCGCTGCGTCGCACCCAGCGCGACGTGGCCCGGGCCGCCGTGCTGCTGGAGATCAACCCCTCCACGATCTATCGCCGCCTGATCACCTGGCGCGAGGAAGGCACGCTGCCGGCCGAGTTCCGCTGACGCGCGTGCCGCTCGGCCCCACCGCCCGCGTCGCCCGCTGCCTCGCAACCTGCGAACGGCCGCTGGCACGATGTCTGCCATGACAGTCACGGACAAGGTGGAGCGGCAGCGATGTGCGGTATCGTCGGTATGGTCAATGGACATCCTGTGGCGCGCGATCTGGTCGCGGCCCTCGGGCGGCTTGAATATCGCGGCTATGACCGCGCCGGCGTCGCGCTGGCCGACCCGGGCCTAAGCGTCCACAAGGTGGTCGGCCGGGCCGCCGACCTGGGCCGGGTCGTGGCCGCCGCCGCCCCCGCGGGCCGTGCCGGCATCGGCCATACGCGCTGGGCGACGCATGGCCGGCCCGAGGCACGCAACGCCCATCCGCATGAATGGTGCGGCATCGCGGTGGTGCACAACGGCATCATCGAAAACCACGCGGCGCTGCGCAGCGCCCTGGTGGCACGCGGTCACACCTTCGCCTCCGACACCGACAGCGAGGTCATTCCGCATCTGATGGCCGAAGCCATCGCCGATGGCCTGGAGCCGATGGACGCCCTGGTCGTCGCCTGCGAAGCGCTGCAGGGCGCCTATGCCATCGCAGCCGTGACCGAGGCTGCACCCGACCGGCTGCTGGTGGCCCGCCAGGGCAGCCCGCTGGTGGTGGCACGTGGCGGCGAGGGCTTCGCCTTCGCCTCCGACCCCATGGCGCTGGTCGGCCTTGCCCGGGAATACACGCCAATGGCCGAGGGCGAAGTGGCCGAGATCTCGGACCGCGGCATCGCCTTCCGCACCCTGCGTATCGGCCAGGCGAACAGGCCGGAACGCAGCCGCGTGCCGCGCCCGGTCGCCCCGCGTGCCTGGCGCCCCATCGCCGAAGCCGACGCGCTGCGCGCCGATGGGCGCCGCTTCGCCCACCACACCCGCCGCGAGATCGCCGAGCAGGCCGAGGCGCTGACCGCGACCGACGGAGCCCTGGCGGGGCTGACCCTGCCGGCGTCGGTGCTGGCCGCCAGGCGCCTCACCCTGATCGCCTGCGGGTCCTCGCTGCTGGCCGGGGGGGTGGCGCGCGATGCCATCGAACGGGCCTCGGGGGCTGCGCTCGACATCGAGATCGCGTCTGAATTCTGCGATCGCGCCGCCCCGCCGGAAGGCGCAGCACTGCTGGTGTCGCAATCGGGCGAGACGGCGGACACGCTGGCCGGCATGGCGCGCTTCCGCACTGCCGGCCTGCCCACGGTTGCCGTGGTGAATGTGCGGGAATCGGCCATGGCGCGTCTCGCGACGGCGGTGTGGCCGGTGTCGGCCGGCACCGAGATCGGCGTGGCCGCGACCAAATCCTTCACCGCGCAACTGCTCGCCCTGCTGCGCTTTGGTCTGGAACTGGGGCGGGCGCGCGGCACGGGCGATGCGGCCTACCGCGCGGCCCTCAGCGCCGCGCTGGCCGACGTGCCGGCGCTATGCGCCGCGACCGAGGCGCTGGAACCCGAGGCCCAGGCCATCGCCGCGCGCATCGTGCGGGAGAATGAGGCGCTGTTCATCGGCCGCGGCTGGGGGGCCGCCCTGGCCCAGGAAGGGGCGCTGAAGCTGAAGGAACTGAGCTACATCCGCGCCGAGGGCTATGCGGCGGGCGAGTTGAAGCACGGCCCCATCGCCCTGGTCCGCGAGGGCTCGCCCGTGCTGGTCTGCGCCCCGGGCGACGCGACGCTGCCCAAGGTCCTGGCCAACGCCAGCGCAGTGGCCGCGCGCGGTGCGCATGTGGTGGCACTCACCGATGCACTGGGCGCGCGATCCATCGACGGCGAAAAGGTGATCCTGCCGGGTACGGCGCTGACTGCGCCCTTTACCCAGGCGGTGTTCCTGCAACTCGTGGCCTATCACGCGGCCGTCATCCTGGGCTGCGACGTGGACCATCCGCGCAACCTGGCCAAATCGGTGACCGTGGAATGAGCGGGACCTTGACGCTGCGCGCTTGGGTCAAGCGGCGCGAACATCCGCTGGCGCGACTGGCCTATGACGCGGCCCGCGCGCTACGCGGGGCGAGGCTGCCGGTGGTACGGCCGCTGCACGGCGCACTGTTTGTCGCGCAGCGCGCGGCGGCGGCGGCCGTGTGCAACCTCACCCGCATCATCTGGTGGACGCCGCTGTTCCTGTCGCGTGTCGCAACCCCGGCCCCGGGCCTGTACCTGGAAGGCGGCATGCCGCTGCTGATGGGCCCCATCGCGCTGCATCTGGGGCGCGATGTCCGGCTTTCGGGAACCACCACCCTGACCGCGCGCGCCGAAGGCGGGCCAAAGCGGCTCGACGTCGGCGACAATGTGGACATCGGCTGGCAGACCACGATTGCCGTCGGCACGCGGGTGGTGCTGGCGGACGATGTGCGCCTGGCCGGGCGCTGCTTCCTGGCCGGGTATCCGGGCCATCCGCTCGACGCCGGGCGCCGCGCCGCCGGTCTGCCCTGCGATGCCGCCCAATCGGGGGACATCATCATCGGCCGCGGCGCCTGGCTCGGCACCGGGGTGACGGTGCTGGCCGGCGTGCACATCGGCGCGGGCAGCGTCATCGGGGCGGGCAGCGTGGTGACGCGCGACGTCCCGCCGGGCGTGATCGCCGCCGGCAATCCCGCGCGCATCGTGCGGAGCCTCTGACCATGCCGCATGACCTGATTGTCTTCGGCGAGGACTGGGGTTCGCACCCCTCCTCGACCCAGCATCTGGTGCGCCATCTGGCGCAGGACCGGGGCGTGGTCTGGGTGAACTCCATCGGCCTGCGCCGGCCAGGGCTGCGCGACATGGGTCGCGCGGTTCGCAAGCTGGGTGCGGCGCTGCACCGGGCGCCGCACGCCACGGTCCCCGCACCCGGTCCGGTGGTGCAGCCGCTGGCGATCCCCATGGCCGAAAGCCGCTTCTGCCGCGCGGTGAACCGCGCGCTGATCGGCGGCAAGGTGCGCCGCGCCGCGCGCGGGCTGCACCGACCGGTGGTCTGGGCCGCGCTGCCCTCGGCCGTGCAGGCGCTGGGCGCGCTGGGCGAGGCGGCGGTGGTGTATTACTGCGGCGACGATTTCGCCGCCCTGGCCGGTGTCGACCACGCTGCGGCGGCGCGCATGCAGACCGAGTTGGTGGCGCGGGCGTCGCTGATCCTCGCCGCCAGCGAGACGCTGGCCGCGCGCTTTCCGGCCCACAAGACGCGGCTTCTGCCGCATGGGGTGGATGCGGCGCTGTTCTCCACCCCCGCGCCGCGTGCGGCCGATCTGCCGCTGGATGGTCCGGTCGCCGGCTTTTACGGTGGCCTGGCGCCATGGCTCGATCTCGGCCTGATCGCCGCGACGGCGCGGCTGTTGCCCGAATGGCGCTTCGTGCTGGCGGGGCCGGTGCAGACCGACCTCGGTGTGCTGGACGGGGTGGGGAACATCCACCGTATCGGCGCGCGGCCCCATGCGGCGCTGCCCGGCTATGCGCAGCATTGGCAGGCCGGGATCATCCCGTTCCGCGACACGCCACAGATCCGCGCCTGCAACCCGCTGAAGCTGCGCGAATACCTGGCCGCGGGCCAACCGATCGTCAGCACCGATTTTCCCGCCCTCGGCCCCTATCGCGACCTGGTGCGGGTGGCCGCCACGCCCGAGACCTTTGCGCAGGCGTTGCGCGACAGCCTGCAGGACAGCAACCGCCTGGCGCGCCAGGCGCGGGTGGCCGGCGAATCCTGGGCCGCCCGCGCCGGCGATGCCGCGCGCTGGATCGATGCCCTATGAAACGCGCCGTTCTGATCCTGCTGGCGCTCGCCAGTTTCGCCTTATCCGGTCTCGCCTTATCCGGTCCCGCCTTATCCGGTTCCGCCTCGGCCGAGACCCGGCAGATCGCCCTGCAGGGCGCGCTGCCCGACCTTGCCGAACTGGTGGTGCGTGGCGAGAACGCCGGCACGACGCCCGCCGTCCTGGTGCTGCGCGTCGATGACCGCCCCGGCCCCACCTATGCCGATCGCGCCAATGTCGAACGCCTGATCCCGCCCGGCGCCTTCACGGTTCGGCTGCGCCTGGCGCTGCTCGCGACCTCAGGCGGGCGGCCCCTGGAGATGGCGGCCCTGCGCCGCGCCATCGCGCATGCGCCGGACGGCGGTCTGCGCTTCACCGACATCGCCATCGAAGGCGCGCCGGCCTTGCCGCCAGGCGTGCATGGCTGGTCCTTCGCCCCGGCCGGCGCCGCGCCCATGGCCGGCATGGCGAGCGTGGCACCGGATGATCCGGGACTTGCGGGCAACGCCCCCCGCCATGTCCGCCGCCCTGGCGAGGACCCGATCCTGGCGCGGGGCATGAACGGCGTGACGCGCTTCACCGCACCCCTGCCGCCGGGCCGCTGGACCATCACCCTCTGGACCGAGGATCCCGGCGAGTGGGAGACCCTGCCCGCGGTGCTCGAACAGCGCATCCGCGTGAACGGGCGTGACGTGGTCCTGTGGCGCCGCAGCCAGGAAGACTGGATCGCGCAGCGTTACCTCGCCGGCCGCGACGCGCCGGAAGGCACGGCCCCCTGGAAGGCCTTGGGTGCCGGCCGCGGCGGGCGGGTGGACACCGAGGTGACGCTGGCCCCCGGTGAGGCGCTGGTCGTCGAACTGGCTGGGCATCCCCGCGCCGCGACGCACCTGTCGGCGCTGCTGGCCGAAGGCGGGACCGCCGGACGCACGGCGCTGGAGGCGCTGCGGGAAGCCCGCTTTGCTGAGACCTGGCCCGTGCTGGCCCCGCCACCCGTGGCACGCAGCCCAGCACTTGCCATTGCCGCCCCGGCGCCCCGGCTGGCCGCCCCCGGCAGCCTGCTCGCCCTGCGCTTCACCGTCACCGGCCCGCAGGAGATGCCCGTGCGGGCGGTGCTGGACTGGGAAGGCCAGACGCTGCCGACCCGGCTGCTCTGGGGCCAGTGGCGCTGGCGCCGCCCCGCGCCCGAAACGGCGGGGCTCGTGCTCTCCCCGGCACATCTGCGCGCCGACCTCGCGGCGCTGACCCTGCCGGAGGGCCTGCCGCGGCAGATCGTCGCCCTGGTCACAGTGCCGCCCGAGGCGCTGCCCGGCGAGCACCGCCTGCGGCTGCGGGTGAATGACGCCTTGGCCGAGGCCACGGTCACCGTGCTGCCCGTCCTGCGCCCCGAACCGGCCCCGCGCGTCGGCGTGTTCCTGGATGTCGCCCCGCATCTGGCGCCGGAGGCAGCGCGCGCCCAGGCGGCCTGCGATGTCGCCACGCTGCGCGGCCTCGGCTTCACGCTCATCGCGCCGCCTCTGGCGACGCCGCAGGACGCGGCGGGACGCGCCGCCCTGGTGGCGGATCTGCGCGCAGCCGTTCCGGGTCCGGGCGAACCGTTGATTGCCTACACGCCCTTGCGGCGGTTGGAGGCTGACCACGGGGCGCGCGACGCGGCCAGGCTGCTGCGGCAGGCAATCGCCGCCATTAGCGCGGCCGGCCTGGCCCAGCCCATCTGGGTCGCCGCCGACGAGCCCTCGGCCAATGGCGGCGCCGCACGGGTCCAGGCGCTGGCGCTCGCATTGCGCGAGGCTGGCAGCGAGGTGTTGCTGGCCGGGCATCTGAACGACCCGGCTGACGCCGCACTGCTGCCGCTGCTGCACCTGGTCACCGTCAACCCCCGCTTCGGCGCGGATGCCGCCGACATCGCGCGGCTGCGCGCGGCGGGCGTGCGGCCGTTGCTGTACAACATGCCCTCGCTGCGCCTGGCGGCGGGCTTCTTCCTGTGGCGCAGCGGCGCCGAGGGGCTGCTGCAATGGCATGCCCGCATGCCCACCGCCGACCCCTTCGACCCCACCGATGGGCGTGAGGGCGATGTGCAGTTCCTCTGGCCCACGCCCGGCGTCTGCGCGCCCGCTGATCTGGATGCCGACCTGCTGGCCCTGGCCGAGGGGCAGGAGGATCTCCGCTGGCTCGCCTGGCTCGACAGCGCGCCAGGGGCGGAAGCGGCGGCCTTGCGCGCCCGGCTGTGGCGCGAGGTGCCGCCGACCTGGCGGGCGGCCGCAGCGCTGCCCCCCGAACGGCTTCCGTTGTGGCAGGATGCGATGACAGAGCTGGCACGCCGCTTGCGCTGAGCCGGACCATGGAGACCTGCCCCATGCCCCACCACCGCACCATCTGGCTGCCGCTGCTCGTCATCGGCTGCGCCGCGAACGATCCGCTGGGCGACATTCCCGCCGCGGACCGCGCCATGCTGCAGGCCGAGGCGCGCCGCGCCGCGCCGGCCGAACGCCGCAGCACGGTCGCTGCCATACTGGAGCGTGCCCGCGGCCCTGGCACCGCACCCCTGCTGCTACGCTTCCAGGGCGACGCCACCCAGCCCGACCCGGCCCAGCGCGAGGCCATCCTGCGCTTTGCCGCCGCAACCAGCGGCGCGCAGCGCCTGGTCGTGACCTCGCGGCGGGAGCCCGGCCCCACGATGCTCGGGCCACGCCGCGCCGTCGCGGTCGCGCGCATGCTGGAGGCCGAGGGGCGCGAGGCCGAGATACGCTTCGATGCCAGCATGGCGGCCGATACGGTGCGCATCGTGCTGCCGCCTGTGGCCGTGCCATGACCGCCCCCAACGCCGCGGCGCCGGCCTTGGCCGAGATCGTCCACGCCTTTCTCGCGACCGGCTGGCGGCGACGCTATGTCATCCTGCTGCCCTTGCTGTTGCTGCCCGTCCTGGGCGGGCTGATCGGCAGCTTCCTGCCCCATTCCTATGAGACGCGCATGAGCGTGCTGGTGCAGGAACCTGGCCGCTTCAACCCGTTTCTCGAAGACCTCTCGGTACGCTCCAACCTGCGTGACCGCATGGAGGGGCTGCGCGCGCTGCTCACGTCGCGTCACGTGATGCTGAGCGTGGCCGAGGATCTCGGCATGGTGCAGCCCAACGCCCCCGAATCGGAACAATCGCGTGCCGTGACGGCCCTGGCGACGTCGGTTTCGGTGCAGCTCATCGGGCAGGAAATGGTGGAGCTTCGCTACCGCGCCCGCCGCCCCGACGGCATGGACCGCGTGCTGGACCGCGTCGGCCAGCGCTTCATCGAGCGCGTGCGCGGCCCGGAAGATGCCTCGCTGCGCGACAGCGTGGTGTTTCTCGACGGCCAGATCCGCGATGCCCAGGCCACGTTGGACCGGGCCGAACAGGCGCAATCGGTGTTCAAGTCGCAGAATGCAGCACTGCTGCCCGACATGCGGGCCGCCAATCTGCAGCGCCTGGCGATGCTGCGCGAGCAGTTGGCGGATCGCGAGGTGCGCCTGGCCGGGGCCGAGGCGGAGATCGATACCATCGCCTCGCGCCTGCTGGCGACGGATCCGGTCATCGGCCGGCTCGAACAGGACATCGTGCAGACACGCAGCGAGATGGCGGTGCTGCGCGCGCGCTACACCGAAACCCATTCGCGCGTAGAGGCCACGCTCCGCCGGCTGGAGAGCCTGGAGGAGGAGCGCGATCTGCTGCGTGCGCGCAACGGCGGCAGCGGCATGGACGACGCCAGGCTGCGCAACCTGGCCGCGGTCAGCGCCACGCGCGGCGACGCGCCACAACCGCTCCTGGTCAGCCAGGTGGTGGTGCTCGACCAGGCGCGCGCGCGGCTTGGCCAGTTGCGCGGGGAGACCAATAACCTGCGCCTGTCCGTGGCCGAACTGAACGACAGGATCGCAGGCTCGGGCGAAGTCGAGCGCGAGTTGCGCGCGCTGGAGCGCGACGTGGCGGTCCAGGCCGATCTGGTGCAGCAACTGCGCCGGCGCTTCGAGACGGCGCGGGTGACAGCCGACCTTGCACGCCAGCAGGCGCCCGAGCGCATCAAGGTGATCGACCGCCCCTATGAGCCCACCGCGCCGACCAAGCCGATGACCATGATCTTCGCACTGGCCGGCATCGCCGCCGGGCTGGCGCTCGGCATCGGGCTGGCGGCGCTGCTAGACCTGATGGATGGGTCGGTGCGCGGCATCCGCGGGGCTGAGGAACTGCTTGGCGTCACGGTGCTGGCCCGGCTGCCGCGCCTGCCGCCCCGCCTGCCGCCCCGCCTGCCGCCGCGCCTGGCGCCGCGCGAGGCGAGCCCAGCGGCACCGCAGGGCGCCATCGCATGATGATCGTGCATGTGGTGCAGCACCTGGCCCCGGGTGGGCTTGAGGTGATGGCGTTGGAACTGGCCCGCGCGCAGGGCGCCCTTGGCGCCGATGCAAGGGTGCTGAGCCTGGAAGGCGAAATGGCGCAGGCCATCGCCGCCTGGCCGCGCCTGGCCGCACAGCGCGACGCCCTGCTGTTCGCCGGCAAGCGGCCGGGCCTCGACCCGGCGCTGGTGCTGCGGCTGGTGGCGCTGTTCCGGCGGCTGCGGCCGCACTGCGTGCACACCCATCATGCCGGGCCCTTGCTCTATGCCGGCCTGGCGGCGCGGCTGGCCGGCGTGCCGGTGCGCCTGCACACCGAACACGATGCCTGGCACCTGGCCGATCCGCGCCGCCGGCGCCTGGTCCGCGCCGCGCGTGCCCTGGCGGCCCCGCGGCTGATCGCCGATGCGCCGCATGTGGGGCAAGCCGTCGCGGCCGCCCTCGGCGGCGCCCCCCCGGTCGTGGTGATGAACGGCGTGGACACGGCGCGCTTCGTGCCCGGCGATCGCGCCATGGCGCGGGCAGCGCTCGGCCTGCCGGCGGGGGTGCGGATGCTGGGCGTGGCCGCGCGGCTGGAGCGCGTCAAGGGCGTGGACGTGGCGCTGGCCGCGCTGGCGCTGCTGCCCAGCGATGTGCACCTGGCCATTGCCGGGGCGGGCAGCGAGGCCGCGTCGCTGCGGGCCCAGGCCGAGGCCCTGGGCATCGCGCCGCGCGTTCATTGGCTGGGCATGCTGGACGACATGGCGCGGTTTCCGCCCGCTCTTGATCTGCTGATCGTGCCCTCCCGCAATGAGGGCCTGCCGCTGGCGCCGCTGGAAGCGCAAGCCTGTGGCGTGCGCGTGGTGGCGGCCATGGTGGGTGGTGTCGCGGCCGCCCTGTGCCCGCAGACCGGCAGGCTGGTGCCGCCCGAGAATCCGGCGGCGCTGGCCGCCGGCGTGATCGCCGCCCTGGCACATGCGGGCGACCCGCGTGCCTTCGTGCTGCGCGAGGCAAGTCTCGACACGGCGGCACGCGCCTGCCTCGCCCTGGCGGCCTGAACCAGCCCTTCGCAGCCTGCGAGGCTGCACGCGAAACGCCCCTGGTACGCGCCATGCCAAAGCCAGTCCGACCGCTTCGGAAGGGCTTCGCATGTTGGCAATCCTCACCCTCGGCGCCTTGGCGCTGATCATTCATCACCACCTGATCTGGCCGCTGTTGCTGGCGCGCGCGGCGCGCCGCGCGCGCCCCACGCCGCCCGCCTTGGCCGACCACGCGCTGCCGCTGCTGCATCTGGTCATGCCGGCGCACAACGAGGCGCGGTTCATCGCGCGCAAGATCGCCAATCTCGCGGGCCTCGATTACCCACGCGACCGGCTGCGCATCATCATCGCGCTGGACGGCTGCACCGATGACACGGAGGCGCGCGCCCGCCGCGCGATGCAGGAGGCCGGGCTCGCGGCCAGCCTGCGCGTCTTCAGGCCCAACCGCGGCAAGGTTGCCGTCCTGAACGCGGTGCTGGGCGGGATCGAGACGGGCGTGGTGGCGCTGACCGATGTCTCGGCCCTGCTGCCGCCGGATGCGCTGCGACGGACCGCCGCGCATTTCGCCGATCCTGGCCTCGGCGCCATCGGCGGGACCTATGTGCTCGATGCGCCCGGTTCCGCCGGCGAGGCCAAGTACTGGCGCCATCAGGTCGCGGTGAAGCAGGGCGAGGCCGCGCTGGGCGCGCCGCTCGGGCTGCACGGCGCCTTCTGGGCCATGCGCCGCGCCGCCTTCGCGCCGCTGGCGGCCGACACCATCAATGACGACTTCATGCTGCCCGGCACTATGCTGCTGGACGGCGGGCGGGTCGCCTACGACAGCACCATGGTGGTGCGCGTGGCCGCGCGCAGCACGCCCGAGCAGGACCAGCGCCGCCGCCGCCGAATCGCTGCCGGCAACATGCAGCAGTTGCTGCGCCTGTGGCCGCTGCTGCATCCGCGGCACGGCGGGGTGGCGCTGGCCTTCCTGTCGGGCAAGGCACTGCGCGTGACCATGCCTGCGCTGATCCTGCTGGCGATCCTCGGCACGGTGGCGCTGGCACCCGGTTCGGCACTGTTCACGGCGCTGTTGGCCGCGCAGGCGATGGGGTTCGTGTGTGCGCTGATGGGGCTGGGCCTGGGGCCGCGCGCGCCGCGGCTGCTCGCCTTCGCAGCCTACGCGCTGGCCGGCCACACGGCCGGGCTGCGCGGCGCGCTGGGCTACCTCATCGGCCCGCGCGCCGCGCCCTGGGGCCGCGCCTGAACCTCTCCCACCTGCAACAAGGACATCCTGCCATGACCGAACTTCCCTGCACCCCGCCGGCCGCCATTCGCCTCGGCAAGCGCGCGGTCGACATCGCCGCGGCGCTGATCGGCCTGGCTGTCACGCTGCCGATCTGGCCCTTCATCGCCCTGGCGATCAGGCTGGACAGCCCGGGGCCGGTGCTGTTCCGCCAGCTGCGCATCGGCGAGGCGCGGCCGGACCGGGTTGCGATCTTCTCCATGCTGAAGTTCCGCTCCATGCGGGCCGATGCCGAGAAAGCCAGCGGCGCCGTATGGGCGCAGAGCCGCGACCCGCGGATCACCCGCATCGGTGCCTTCCTGCGCAAGTCGCGCCTGGATGAGCTGCCGCAGCTGGTCAACGTGCTGCGCGGCGACATGTCGCTGATCGGCCCGCGGCCGGAACGCCCCGGCTTCTATCGGCGCCTCAATGCCGCCATTCCTTTCTTCGCCGAGCGCACGGGCGGGCTGAAGCCCGGCATCACGGGCCTCGCGCAGGTCAACCAGGGCTATGACGCCACGCTGGAGGACGTGCGCCGCAAGGTCGCCTGGGACCATGCCTATGCGCTGCGGCTGACCGGCCTGCGTGGCTGGCTGGCGGCGGATGTCGGCATCGTCTTCCGCACCCTGGCGGTGATGGCCGGCGGGCGCGGCCAATAGGCCCGGGGCCGCATCAGGTCGCGTCGCCCTCGCCTTGGTCCAGGCCGAGCAGGCGCAGCAGCGCGGCGCGGTCCACCGGCTTGGTCATGTAGGTGGTCATGCCCGCGGCCTGGCAGGCCTGGGCGTATTCCGCGCCGACGGCGGCGGTCAGGCCGATGATCGGCACCGCCGCATTGGGCCCGCCACCGGCCCGGATGGCGCGGGTGGCGGCCAGCCCGTCCATCTCGGGCATCTGCATGTCCATGACGATGGCGTCGAAGGTGCTTTCGTCGGCGCAGCGCACGGCGACCGCGCCATTGCCCGCCAGCGCCACGGTCACGCCGGCCCCTTCCAGCATCCGGCGCAGCACGAACTGGTTCACCGGATTATCCTCGGCCAGCAGCACCCGCAGGCTGCGGGGCGGCGGCGTCGCCTCGGCGGCGGGCTGGGGCTGCGGCCTGGCGCCGGCCACCCGGCGGAATGCGTGGGACAGG
>JBBQHE010000117.1:0-13436 GCA_038323655.1 Acetobacterales bacterium
ACCAAGTGGGTCCAGGGGCCTCAGGCTCCTGGTGGGGGGAGTTTGAGGGGGGCAAAGCCCCCCTCAAAGAGCGCCCCCGTCAGACCCCCGGCTGCGGCGCCGGGTTCAGCCCCGGCCCGGGGCGGGGGTTGGATCGGCCGCTGCTGGGCACCGAGCCGCGGCCCTGGTTGATGGGCTCATCGGGGCGGACGCGGATGACGGGTTCGCCGCGCATCACCGTGCGGATTTCCTCGCCCGACAGGGTTTCGTGTTCCAGCAGGCCCTTGGCGATGGCGTGGAGTTCATCGACGTTCGCTTCCAGCGTCGCCTTTGCATGGGCGTATGCGTGGTCGATCATCCGCCGGATTTCCTTGTCGATCGCCTGTGCGGTTGCTTCCGACAGGTTCTTCGACTGGGTGACGGAGTGGCCGAGGAAGACTTCCTGGCTGTCAGCGCCATAGGCGATCATGCCCAGGGCGTCCGACATGCCCCATTCGGCGATCATCATGCGCGCCTGATTGGTCGCCATCTTGATGTCGCCCGAGGCGCCGTTGCTGACCTTGTCGGCGCCGAAAATGATCTCCTCCGCCGCCCGGCCGCCCATGGCCATGGTCAATTCCGCCAGCAGCTTGGACTTGTGCTTGGAGTACCGGTCACCTTCCGGCAGCGACATGACCAGGCCGAGCGCCCGGCCACGGGGAATGATGGTCGCCTTGTGGACCGGATCGCATTCCGTTTCCTTCATCGCCATCAGCGCATGGCCGGCCTCGTGATAGGCAGTCATGGTCTTTTCGGCTTCGGACATGACGAGCGAACGGCGCTCGGTGCCCATCATGACCTTGTCCTTGGCGAATTCGAATTCCGCCATGCCGACGGTGCGGCGGCCGGAGCGCGCGGCAAGCAGTGCTGCCTCATTCACCAGATTGGCCAGGTCCGCGCCCGAGAAGCCGGGCGTGCCGCGGGCGATGACCTTCGGATCGACGTCCGACGCCAGCGGCACCTTGCGCATGTGCACGCGCAGGATCTTTTCGCGCCCGTTCACGTCGGGGTTGGGCACCACGACCTGTCGGTCGAAGCGGCCAGGGCGCAGCAGGGCGGGGTCCAGCACGTCGGGCCGGTTGGTGGCCGCGATCAGGATGACGCCTTCGTTGGATTCGAAGCCGTCCATCTCGACCAGCATCTGGTTCAGCGTCTGCTCACGCTCATCATTGCCGCCGCCGAGGCCGGCGCCGCGATGGCGACCCACGGCATCGATTTCGTCGATGAAGATGATGCAGGGAGCATTCTTTTTGCCCTGTTCGAACATGTCACGCACGCGGGAGGCACCCACGCCCACGAACATTTCGACGAAGTCGGAGCCCGAGATGGTGAAGAAGGGCACATTGGCCTCACCCGCGATGGCGCGGGCGAGCAACGTCTTGCCGGTGCCGGGCGGGCCGACCAGCAGCACGCCCTTGGGGATCTTGCCGCCCAGGCGCTGAAACTTCTGCGGGTCCTTGAGGAATTCGACGATTTCATCAAGATCAGCCTTGGCTTCGTCGATGCCGGCGACATCCTCGAAGGTGATACGGCCTTCCTTCTGGGTCAGCAGCTTCGCCTTGGACTTGCCAAAGCCCATGGCGCGGCCGCCGCCGCCCTGCATCTGGCGCATGAAGAAGATCCAGACGCCGATCAGCAGCAGCATCGGGAACCAGGACAGCAGGTAGTGGATCAGCGGGTTGCCATCGGCATCGGCCGGGCGGGCGACCACGCGGACGTTCTTCTCCGTCAGTCGCGTGACCAGGCTTGGGTCCTCAGGCGCGTAGGTGCTGAAGGTCCGCCCGTCGGACAGTTGGCCGGTCAGGGTATTGCCCTGGATGGTCACGTCACGAACATGGCCTGCGTTCACCTCGTTCAGAAAGTCGCTGTAGGCGACCTGCTGCCCGGCGCGGGACGCCGTGGACGAAGGTTGGAAGAGGTTGAACAGCGCCACCAGCAGCAGGGCCACGATGACCCAAAGTGCGAGGTTTCGGCCGAAATTGTTCACCGTGCGTTTCCCGTACAACGGCCGGCAGGAGAGCCGACACAGATAACATAGGGTGCCCTGCCCCATCCATGAAGCCTGCGATGATGAAACGCCGCGTTACCGCGGGCCATCATACCGCCGGCCCGCCGGCCGGACGAAAGGTCAGCCCGGACGGAAGCAGCGCGAGGTTGCGCCCCTGGCGCAGCGCGGGCAAGGCGAAACGCACCACGGCCGGCAGCCGGCCCGGCCAAACGGCCCCACCGCCCGGGCCGATCGAGGCATCCCGCACGTCATTGTCCAGCCGCCACCGCCGATCCCAGACCGCGCCTGCCCGGGCCGGCACCGGGAGCGCCAAGGCCGCGGCTTCCCGCGCCAAGACCCCCTGCGGCGTCAGTACCGCGCCATGCAGGGTACCATGGCCGGTCGCGATGAGCCGGGCCACGCCCCTGGCCGGGGCAGGGTGTTCGGCGCCGGCAATGGTGCGTATCGCAGCACCGAGGGCGGCAACCGCCGTCGCATCCCGCCCGAGCGCCGCCCGGTCGACCCTGGCCCAGCCTTCGGCGCGAAAGGACACAGCCTGCGCCAGGCGCACAGCGACGGCGCGCGCCAGGCGCTGGCGATGATGGGCATGGCCGGCGGCAATGGCGGACAGCGCCCAGGCCATCGCGCCGTCGGGGTCCATCACCGCGCGCAGCCTACTGCGGGCAAAGCGGGGATCGGCGTTGCTTGGGTCACGCAGCGGCGCCACTCCCGCCTTGGCACAGACCGCTTCAAGCGCCGCCGGCGCCATGCCGAGCAAGGGGCGCAGAATCAGCGCACCCGGGGCCGCGCGGACCGGGGCCATGCCGGCCAACCCATCCGGCCCGCTGCCGCGCAGGGCTCGCATCGCCACGGTTTCGGCCTGATCGCCGCGGTGATGCCCGAGGAGCAGCCAGGGCGCACCCAGCGACTCGGCTGCGGCCAGCAAGGCCGCCAGGCGGGCGGCGCGGGCGCGTTCGTGCAGGGCGGGACCGGGCCGCAGGGTCAAGGTCAGCACCCGGGCCGGGAGGCCAAGGGTCGCCAGGCGGACGCGGGTTGCCTCGGCCTCGGCCGCGCTTTCCCCCCGCAACCCGTGGTCCACGACCAGGCCAGTCAGCCGCCCGCCCCGTGCCGCCACCCAGTCCCGCGCCAGCAGTGCCAGGGCCAGGCTGTGCGGCCCGCCCGAAACGCCGGCGGCGAGGTGCGGCGCCGGACCATAGGGGCCGCATGCGGCCATGGCCGCGGCAAAACTCACCGCAGCAGGTCGAAGGCGGCCAGCGCATGCACCCGCATCACCGCGCCCAACTCCTCGACCAGCGCGTATTCATCGGCGCCGCCCATGTTGAAGGGGGTGGGGCCATAGACCACGGTCGGCAGCCCCTCCATGCGGAACCAGCGGGCATCGCTGCCGCCGACGCGCATATTGACCGCGACCGCTTCGCCCAGCACCTCCTCGGCGGCGCGGTGGATGGCCTGGACGACGGGGTGCGCGGGGTCGGTATGGTTGGGCTCGAAGCGCCGCAGCGCGGTCCAGGCGATCCCGGGCAGCGGATCCAGCGCCGCATGAAGCGCGACCTCCAGCATCGCGCCCGTGACGCCGATGGGCAGGCGGATATCCGCGGTCGCACGGGCCTCGGCCGGCACCAGGTTGGGGGCGGTGCCTGCCACCACCTGGCCGATGTTCACCGTGACGCTGCCGAGCACGCGGGATTCGCCCGCCCCCGAGAGCGGTTCGCTGATGGCGCGGCTGGCGGCGATGGCGGCGGTCACGCCATCGGGGGCCGGCACGGCCAGGTCGCGCAAGCCGCGCAGCGCGTCGAGTGCCGCGCAAAGCCGGTCGATCGCGTTTTCACCCAGGTGGACATGGGCGCCGTGGCTGGCGCGGCCGCTGGCCGTCACCTCGATCCACCAGAACCCCTTTTCCCCAAAGCGCAGCACGCGCGGGCTGCCGGCGTCGCCGATGATGACCGCATCGCCGCGCGCCGCCGGCACATGGTCCAGCAGCCAGCGGGTGCCGAGCACCCCCATGCTCTCCTCATCCCCCGCCAGCGTCAGCACCGCCTCGCCCGCCCAATGGGCACGGTGTTCGGCGAGCAAGGCGAGGGCCACGATCGAGGCCGCGATGCCGCCCTTCATATCGGCCGCCCCCCGCCCGTACAGCCGCCCGTCGCGCACCAACCCGGCCAGCGGCGGCACGGTCCAGGGCAGGGCCTCGTTGACCGGGTAGGTGTCCAGGTGGCCGTTGAAGACCACGCGCTTGCCCGGCCCGCTGCCGGTGACGCGGGCGACCAGGTTGGTCACGTCATCCGAGGTCGGGTGCAGCGTCAGCGCCACGCCGGGCACGATGCGGGAAATGACGGCGGCCGCGGCCTCGGCCACCGCCCGCACATCGCCGGGCGGGTTGGGCGAGGCGACGGCGATCAGCGCCTGGGCCACCGCAATCACCTGGTCGGTGCGGCCGGCGGCGGCTTCGGCAAATTGTTCCCGGGCGGTCACTTGGGCAGGATCTCCGCAGTGTGCTGGCCCAGCGCGGGCGCGCCAGTGCCCATCGGCGGCCGCACGCCGTCGAAGGACACCGGCAGCGCCACCAGCACCGCCTGGCCATCGGTGGTCGGCGCCAGCATGCCGAGGGCCGCGGTCTGCGGATCGGCCGCCAGTTCCTGGATGGTGTTGATCGGCGCGCAGGGCACGCCCGCGGCCTCAAACGCCGCCAGCCAGTTTTGCCGCGTGTCGGCGGCCAGCAAGGCGCGGATCTGCGGCAGCAGCGCGTCCTTGTGCGTCAGCCGCGCGCGGTTGGTGGCGAAGCGGTCGTCGGCGGGCCAGTCGGGCCGGCCGACCACGGCGCAGAATTTCTGGAACAACCGGTCATTGCCGCAGCAGATGAGGAAGGGCGCGTCCGAGGCGTCAAAAGCCTCATAGGGCACGAAGTTCGGATGCCCGCTGGCGTGACGCACCGGCGGCTTCTGCTGGTTCACCCAGGCCGAAAGTTTCTGGCCCGCCCACAAGGTCGCGGTTTCATACAGGCTGGTGTTGACCACGCAGCCGCGGCCCGTGATCTCGCGTTCGCGAATTGCGGCGAGTGCTGCGATCACCGTCCACATGCCGGTGCCCTGGTCCACCACGCTGGCGCCCATGCGCACCGGCGGGCCATCGGGCGCGCCGGTGATCGCCGACAGGCCGCAATAGGCTTGCATCAGCGGCTCGTACCCCGGCCGCCCGGCCATCGGGCCGGTGTGGCCGAAGGCGCCCATTTCGCAATAGATCAGTCGTGGATGCAGCGCGGTCACGGCGGCCCCGCCGATGCCGAGCGTCTCGGCAGCACCTGGGCGCATGTTGTGCAGCAGGATGTCGGTGCCGGCCAGGATGCCATGCAGGGCGGCGACACCTTCGGGGGCTTTCAGGTCGATCACGACGCTGCGCTTGCCGCGGTTGAACTCCCAGAAATTCAGCGCATCGCCGTTGCGGAAGGCGGGGCCCATGCGGCGGGCGTCATCGCCGCCGTCAGGCTTTTCCACCTTGATCACATCGCAGCCGAGGTCGGCCAGGATGGCAGCGGCGAAGGGGCCGGAGAGGACCTGGCCGATCTCCACCACGCGCAGGCCGGCCAGCGGACGGGCGCTCATTCCAACTCAATGCCCGCCGCCGCGACCACGGATTTCCAGCGGGCGATATCTTCCACCACGAAGCGGCCGAAATCGGCACCGAGCGCCAGGCGCTGGGTGTTTCCGTCGGCGGCGTAGCGCTGGGTCGTCTCGGGCTCGGCCATGATCTCGGCAAGCAGCGCCGCCAGCCGATCGACAATGGCGGGCGGTGTCGCGACCGGGGCAAAAACGCCGTTCCAGGTCAGGATTTCATAGTCCGGCAGGCCGGCCGCTTCGGCGACGGTCGGCACATCGGGCGCGATGCCGATGCGCTGGCGCGAGGTGACGGCCAGCGCCCGGACCCGCCCTTCGCGCACCTGCGGCATGGCGGTGGTGGTGTCGAGGAACATGGCCTGCACATTGCCCGCGATGACATCGGTGATGCCCTGGGGGTTCGCCCGATAGGCGACCATGTTGAAGGAGACGCCGGCCATGTGGCGGAACATCTCGGCCGCAACGCGGGACGAGGCGCTGCCCCAGGCAACATCCAGCCCGCCCTGCCGGGCCCGCGCGGCCGCCGCCAGGTCGCGCATGTTCTGGATCGGCTGGGCATTGTTCACCACGACGAAAAGCACCCCGGTGCCGAGCAGCGCGACCGGCGCAAAATCGGCGATCGGGTCGTAGGGCAGGCGACGGAACAGCGCGGGGTTGCTCGCATGCGTCGTATTGGCGGTGAACAGGAAAGTGTAGCCATCGGGCCGCGCCCGGGCGACGGCCTCGGACGCCAGGAAGCCGTTGGCGCCGCCACGGTTTTCCACGATCACCGGCTGGCCCAGGCGCCGCGACAAAGGTTCGGCGAATAGGCGTGCGCGCAGATCGGTGGCGCTGCCCGCGGCGAAGGGGACGACGAAGCGGATGGGGCGGCTCGGCCAGGCCTCCTGCGCAGCCACAGGCAGCGCGAGGAAAGGCAGGCCGAGGGCGGCGCGGCGCGGGATCATTGCGCCGCGACCAGCGCCGCGGCGCGATAGGCGTTGAGCGACCCCGCCTTCATCAGCCGCCCGTTCAGCGGCCGGCCGATGATGCGTTCGGCCAGGCGTGCGCAACCGATCAGCGCATCCAGGTCGATACCCGTCTCGATGCCCAGTTCCTCGCACAGGAACACCAGGTCCTCGGTGCAGACATTCCCCGCCGCCCGCGCATCGCCATGCCCGGCAAAAGGGCAGCCGCCGAGGCCCGCGACCGAGCTGTCGAACAGCGCCACCCCCATCTCCAACCCCGCCAGCACATTCGCCAGCCCGAGGCCCCGCGTGTCGTGCAGATGCAGGCCCAGCATGGTGGTCGCCGGCAGCACCGCGCGCACCTGGTCGATCAGCCGACGCAGCTGGTCGGGATTGGCCCAGCCCATGGTGTCGGCCAGGTAGAGTTTCGGCAGGTTTTTGCCGCGCGAGGCACAGAGGTCCACCGCGGCCTTCGCCATCCGCACGACCTTCTGCGGCGCGATGGGGCCCTCCTTGTTGCAGCCGAAGGCGGCCATGACCATCGCGGCCTCGACCTCGACTCCTGCGGCTTCATACAGGTCCATCCAGGCGGATTGCCTGTCCAGCATCTCCTCGGCGCTGCAGCCGTTGTTCTGCCTCGCAAAAGCGTCGGAGGCATAGAGGCTGATGCGGCCCGCGAGATCCACATGCGGGGTGGCTTGGGCGCGGGCAAAACCGGCCTCGTTCAGCCAGAGCCCGCTGTAGTGCACGCCCGGCTTCTTGCGGATGGCGGCGAAGAAGGCCTCGCTGTCGGCCATCTGCGGCACGCGCTTGGGGCTGACGAAACTCGCGACCTGGATATGGGTCAGGCCTGTTTCGGCCAGCGCCTCCACCAGCCGCACGCGGCCTTCCAGGGGAAAAATCTGCGCTTCGATCTGGAAGCCCTCGCGCGGGCCCTCCTCCCGGATGAAAACCTTATTCGGCCTATCGGACATCGCCGCGTCCTCCCTGACACAAAACTCCGCGCAGCGGTTGAGCCTGTCAACCGTTGCAGGCTGCTGCCATGGACGCCGCGCGGCGCCACCGGCAACATGGGCTGCGAGGAGCAACCGATGCAGGATACCGCAGCCACCGCAGCACTTCTCGCGCGGCTGGTGGCTTTCGACACAACCAGTCGAAACAGCAACCGGCCGCTGATCGAATTCGTCGCCGAAGGGCTGCGCGCGGATGGTGTCACGCCGCGGCTCCAGCACGACCCGGTGACCGGGAAGGTCAACCTGCACGCGATCATCGGCCCTGCCGTCGCCGGCGGCATCGGGCTCTCGGGCCATGTCGATTGCGTGCCGGTCGACGGCCAGGCCTGGCTTGCCGATCCCTTTGCCCTGCGGGCCGAGCACGGTCGCTTCATCGGGCGTGGCGCAGTGGACATGAAGGGCTTTTGCGCCTGCGTCCTGGCCGCGGTGCCGATGTTCCTGACCGCCGGGCTGAAACGCCCCGTCCACATCCTACTGACCTTCGACGAGGAAACCACCTTTGCCGGCGCGCATCTGCTGGCGCCGAGCCTGGGCCGGGACGCGCCGCCACCGGCTGCCAT
The DNA here is from genome assembly GCA_038323655.1 of Acetobacterales bacterium. Taxonomy (GTDB): domain Bacteria; phylum Pseudomonadota; class Alphaproteobacteria; order Acetobacterales; family Acetobacteraceae; genus Humitalea. Next base: position 8,155 of record JBBQHE010000117.1, read on the forward strand.
CATCGTCGGCGAGCCGACTGGCATGGCACCGCTGCCGGGGCACAAGGGCATGTCCTCTTGGAACGCCTCGGTCGGCGGCGTCTCGGGGCATTCGTCGCGCACGCATGAAACCGCCAATGCCCTACATGCGGCGGCCGAGGCGGTGGCCTGGCTGGCACGCGAACAGCGCCGCCTGGCGGCGGAAGGCGCGCGCGACGCACGCTACGACCCGCCCTACAGCACCGTGCATGTCGGCACCTTCGCGTCCGGCAGCATCCTGAACATCGTGCCCGACCGTGCGGATTTCGTCTTCGAGATGCGCAGCCTGCCGGCCGAACCGCCGGCGCCGATGCTGGCGCGGCTGCAGGCCTTTTGTGACGCCGAGGTGCTTCCCACGCTGCGCGCCGTCGATCCCGCCATAGGGTTCACCTTCGCCGAACGCTGCCGCGCGCCGGGGCTGGACCTGCCCGATGGCGACCCGCTGATCGGGCTGATGGAAGGGCTGACCGGCAAGGCCGCGGCCGCCCGGGCGAGCTATGGCACCGAGGCCGGCACCTTCCAGGCGGCCGGCATCCCCGCCATCGTGTGTGGCCCCGGCAGCATCGCCCAGGCGCATCTGCCGGAAGAATGGATCGCCGAGTCGGAGATCGCCGCCTGCCTGGCGTTGCTCGACCGACTGGCGGGCAAACTCTCCGAATGACCGGCCTGCCGGACCTGGCCGTGCATCTGGCGCCGCCGGATCTGCGGCCCTGGCTTGCCGGCAACGCTCTGCCCGGCGTCATCACCGCCACCGCCGAGGCGCCCGGGCCGCATGTCGCGCTGGTCGCGCTGATCCATGGCAATGAGATCGCCGGCGCCACCGTGCTCGACCAGTTGCTGCGCGAAGGGCTGCGCCCGGCGCGTGGCCGGCTCACTCTGGTCTTCGCCAATCTGCTGGCCTTCGGCCGCTTCGATGCCGCGGACCCCACAGCCAGCCGCTTCGTCGAGGAAGACCTGAACCGCGTCTGGCACCCCGAAACCCTGGACGGCCCGCGCCGCAGCGCCGAGCTGCGCCGCGCGCGCGACCTGCGCCCGGTGTTCGACACGGTCGACCTGCTGCTGGACCTGCACAGCATGCTCTGGCCTTCCGACCCCCTGCTGCTGGCGGGCGGGACGGACCGGGGGCGGGCTCTGGCGCGGGCCATCGGGGTGCCGCCGCTGGTGGTCGCCGACCGGGGGCATGCTGCCGGGCCGCGCCTGCTGGACTACGGAGGCTTCGGCACCGCCGATAGCCAGGCCACCGCCCTGCTGGTGGAAGGCGGGCCGCATTGGCAGCCGGCGACCGTGCAGACGCTGATGGCGACGACCCGGCGCTTCCTGGCCCTGGCGGGCATGAGCCTGTCCGACGCCATGCCGGCGAGCGCTGCGGACCCGAAGGCCATCACCCCACCACGCGTCGCCACCGTGACACACGCGATCACCGCCCGCGGCGATGACTTCGCCTTCCTGCAACCGGTGCGTGGCGGCGACGTGATCCCACGTCGCAACAGCCTGTTGGCACTGGACGGTGAAGAAGAGATCCGCACGCCCTACGACAACTGCCTGCTCGTCATGCCCTCACCCCTGGTCCGGGCCGGGCAAACGGCGGTCCGCCTGGCGCGGATGGAGGGCTGACCCGCAGCCTGGTCAACGGGCATGGCCGCCACGCTTGCACGGTCATGGACGTGACGGCTTGCCGCAGCGCAACATTCGATATGGCCGCCAGACCCCCCGCCGACGCGCCTGCCACCGCCGCCGATCGGGCCGAAGTGCGACGACTGCTGCTGGCCTTCGGGGTTGGCGGTTATGCCTCGGCCTTGGGGACTCGCCTGCTCGACCCGCTGATGCCGGTGCTCGGCGCGGAGTTCGCGACGGCTGCATCGACCACGGCCCTGCTGACGACGGCTTTCGCCCTGCCTTATGCGCTTATCCAGCCGGTACTGGGGCCGGTCGGCGATGCCCTGGGCAAGCGACGGGTGGTCGGCTGGTGCCTGGTGGCCCTGGCGGTGGCAACGTTGCTTTGCGCGCTTGCGCCGGGATTCTGGACGCTGTTTGGGGCGCGTATTCTGGCCGGTGCGGCCGCCGGCGGGGTTTTTCCGCTTACCCTTGCCGTCTTCGGCGACCGCGTGCCGATCGCGCAGCGCCAGGTCGCGATCAGCCGACTGCTGGTCTTTGCTATCGCCGGGCAGATTTCGGGCGGCGCGATCGCCGCCGTGCTGGGTCCGGTCATCGGTTGGCGTGGCGTGCTGCTGCTGGCAGCGGCTTCCGCGATCGCGGGTTGGATCGCGATGCGCGGCGGCCCGATCGTGCCGCGCAGGCCTTTCCTGGTAGCGCAGGGCCTGGCCCAGACCGGGCAGATCCTGGCCAATCCCGCGGCAAGGCTGTTGTTTGCCGCTGTCTTCACCGAAGGCTGCCTGATCTTCGGCCTGTTCCCCTACCTTGCAACGATCATGGCCGGGCGCGGCATCGGCGGCACCTCCGAGGCGGGTTTCGCCATAGCAGCCTTCGGCGTTGGGGGACTGTTCTATACGCTGCTCGCCGGGCCGGGATTGCGCGCGGTCGGCCAGGCCGGGCTTTTGCGTCTGGGCGCCGGGCTGGTCGCTGCGGGATTGCTGTCGGTCGGGTTGGCCGGCCATGCCTGGGTGGTGATCCTGGCTTTCGTCGCCATGGGCCTTGGCTTTTTCGGGGTGCACGGGTCAATCCAGACCCGGGTCACGGAGGTCGCCCCACATGCACGCGGCAGCGCGGTCTCGATGCATGCATTCTGGTTCTTCCTGGGCCAAAGCCTGGGCCCGGCCGCATTTGGCCTTGTTTCGGCCGGGGCTGGGGCGCTGCCGACGCTGGCGATCTGCGCCGCCGGTATCCTGGCCTTGGGATTCTTGTTGGCGCGGCGTTGACGTGTTCGCGATTCGCCCCGCCGGAACGTTCCGTGATTCTCACCAGCCCGATTCATCGGCGCGCGCACACATGAAAACAATGACTTGGTCAGAGTCGCAGGAACGAATCGCAGACGGGGTCTGATACCAGCGCTGGTGGGTCGATGGTGCCGGACCCACAAGCGCGTTCCGATACCGCGACTCGGGTGCTCGCGCAGCGTTCACTTGCCGAGTTGCGGGGCTTTGCTAGGTTCGAAAGCCCACAGTTCGACGGAGATTCGTTCATGCGCAGATGGCTCGGCGCGCTCGCCATTCTTTTGGGTCTCGGCGCCGCCGCACCGGCCGAGGCGCAGAATCGGTTCTGGCTGCAGAACAACACCGGCCAGACCATTCTGTCGGCCTTCGTCTCGCCCAGCCGGATCAGCGACTGGGGGCCCGATATCCTGGGCGCCAGCGTGCTGCCGCCGGGCCAGCGCGTCTGGGTGACACCCAATACGTCCGATTGCCAGATAGACGTGCGCGTCACGTACCAGGGTGGCGGCGAGGACCGGCGGATGGGGGTGAATGCCTGTTCCCTCAGCACCATCACCTTCGGTGGTGGAGGTGCTGGGGCCGGGGTGGCTCCGGGCGGCAAGGGAGCGGTGACCGCGAGCGGCAACCCGTCCTTCAACTTCGTCAACCAGACCGGAGCGGTCATCCGCGAGGTCTATGTCTCCCTCTCCTCGGAGAACCAGTGGGGTGTGGACCGGCTGGGGGCAGGAACGCTGGCGCCAGGTCAATCGACCTATGTCAACCTTCCCGTGGGGCGCGATTGCAACGTCGATCTGCGGGTCGTCTTCATGAACGGCGCGGCGCAGGAACGCCGGCGGGTGGAGACCTGCAGCCGCACGGAATACGGCTGGCGGTGATATCATCGACCGGCTTGGTATTTCCCTTGGGCGGGGCTGTGCTAGGCAGTGAGGGAGAGTCTCCGTAGCTCAGCAGGATAGAGCACCAGATTCCTAATCTGGGGGCCGTGGGTTCGAATCCCGCCGGGGACGCCATTTCCTTTTCCCACCAGAGTCTCCCTTGGCCCTTTCGCCGCGCTGAAGCGCCACGGAAAGGTCGGTGTATCCACCGCCAACAATGGCGACGTCCACATCATGGGCGCCGGCAAGTGGATCTGTCGGCAGCGCTTGCAGGGCGGTGCGGCTCCACAATCCGTGCGATCGCGGGTCTGACGGCAGGGTCGGCTGCAAGTCTCGGCCTGTTCGTTTTCAGCCTGGGGCGACATGTCGTGACGCCTCTGGGAATGGCCCGGTGTCCCGTTGATGGGACCGGCTCGCCAGCGATGTCTCTTCAACGGTGCATTGCATGGCGGAACTCCCGATGTCGGGTGCGGGGGTCACAGGCTCATCAGCGTGGCATTGCCGCCCGCTGCCGTCGTGTTGACGCTGATGCTGCGCTCTGCGAGCAGCATGTCAGGGATGTAGACTTGGCCTGCGGCAACGGCCGCAGATGTCAGGACCAGGACGCTGCGGATCGGCCCTTCTGACGCCGCCAAGGCTTGCAGTATCGGACGCAGCGCATCGCCATCGCCTTCGACGAGAAGCGCGTGGCAGGCGGCAAGCGCGGCATCATCCGCCTGGTCAACGCGCGCAGCCAGATCCGGCGGCAGGTCCCCCAATGCCGGCGGGTGATCCATCAGGCGGGCGCCATTGCCTGTCGCGAAGCAGGCAGCGAGCTGGAGCAACAAGCCCTTCCGCGTAACGGCGCGGCAGACCACCGTGCCGCGCGGATGGAGGCTGTAGCGATTCACCTCCCCCACCGGGCCGCGCAGCGCCAGTTCAAGTCCCAGCCGCGATGCCGATACTTGCCGCATGGCCGGTTCAACGGCATCCGGATGATGCGTCCGCAGCCAGTCGAGGAAGGCGATGGCCTCCGGGCAAGGGTCCGTCGTCGGCAGCGCCATGTCCGGCGGACAGATGGCGAGCAGGCGACGCAGGTAGAGCGGCCCACCTGCCTTCGGGCCGGTGCCCGAAAGGCCATGGCCACCAAAGGGCTGCACGCCGACCACCGCGCCGATCAGGTTTCGGTTGACGTAGACATTGCCCGCTGCGGACCGCGCCGTCACCCGTGCGATCGTCGCATCAAGGCGCGAATGCACGCCGAAGGTCAGGCCGTAGCCCGTCGCGTCGATCGCGCTTAGCAGCCCGTCCAGCGCGTCGCGGCGGAAACGCAGGACGTGCAGCACGGGGCCGAAGACTTCGCGGGTCAACTCGGCGAGGCCTGTGTGTTGATTTCCACTGAGACCTGACCCGTTAGGGCCGGATTTTTCTGCTGAGAATTGACCCATGTTTGAACCTCTCCCTGCTGCGAACGGCGGGGGTCTATGGAGTGATCGACATGGCATTGTTGAGCGTGATCCGG
>JBBQHE010000118.1:0-13396 GCA_038323655.1 Acetobacterales bacterium
TCAGAACCGCCAGCAACGTCGGCAGCGCCGCGAGCAGGCGGCGCGCGACGAAACCCAGCATCAGCGCAGCCGCGTCGTCTCGTTGATCAGCGGGCCGAGGCTCATGCTACCGCGGAGCTGGTAGCCGTAGTCGAGGTTGTCTCGGCGCGCGAAGACCAGCAGCGTTTCAATCACCGGCACGCCGCAGACATTCTGCACCAGCAGGCGCTGGGCTTCCTGCCACAGCCTGATCTGTTCCGTGGGGTTGGTGGACACACGCGCCGCGTCGATCTGCGCATCGGCGTTGCCGCAATGGCTGAAGTTGGTCACCGCCGTCGGCGTCTGCACGATGCTGCGGCTATGGAAGAACTGCGTCAGGTAGATGTCGGAGATCGGGAAGCGTGCCGCGGCGTAATAGACCAGCGGCGACAGGTTCTGCCGGATCTGCTGATGGAAGGTGGCGTGCTCCACCACCTGCAGATCTAGCGTGATGCCGGCCCGGCGCAGTTGCGCCTGGATGACCTGCATGCCTGACAGCATCTCCGGCAGTTGGGTATGCACGGCGCGGATGGTGATGCCGTTGGGGTGGCCCGCCTCGGCCAGCAGAGCGCGCGCCTTGGCCAGGTCGAAGGGCAGCAGACCGTTGTCGGCGGTGAAGCCGAGGTAGCCGCGCGGCACGACGCTCTGCCCTTCGCGGCTGACATCCGCCCCGCGCCAGCGCACCATCTCGGCCCGGTTTACCGCATGGGCCAGCGCCTGGCGGATGCGTATGTCGTTGAACGGCGGCATCGAGGTATTGAGGTTCAGCACCGTCAATTCGCCGGGCTCGAAGACATCCACGATGGTGTTCGGCACCTGGCGCGTGCGCGTGACCCAGGCCTGGTCGGCGCGGCCATAGTTCAGGTCCAATTCCCGCGCCTGGAAGGCCAGGTCGCGCGAGGCATCGGAGGGGATGAAGCGGTAGGAGATGCGCTGGATCTGCGGCGCGCCGCGGAAGTATCCCGCATGCGCGACGAGTTCCGCCGACTGGTTCGGCGTCACGCGATCGAGCGCGAAGGGGCCGGTGCCGATCGGGTTGCGGGTGAAGTCGGCACCCCGTTCCTCTACCGCGCGCTTGCTGACGATGTAGCCGCCGGCATAGGCCGTGACGAGGCCGAGCATGCTGGGGACGTTTTCGCGCAGCGTGATGCGCACGGTCAGCGGGTCGATGGCCTCCACGCTCTGGAACGCACGGAAATCGGCCGAGGATGCGCTGCTCTGCGGATTGGCCGCCTTGGTCAGGCTGAAGACCACGTCATCGGCGGTCAATTCGCCGAAGTTGCCGTGGAAACGCACGCCGGGACGCAGGCGAAACGTCCAAACCTTGCCATCGGCGCTGGTTTCCCAGGATTGCGCCAGGTCGGGCTCGATGGCTGCGGGGTCGATGCTGCCAGGCTGGAAGCGCACCAGCCCGTTGAACATCCAGGACACGAGCACGCGGTCGGGCGTGCTGACCGCGAAATGCGGGTCGATACGGCCGATATCCTGCGCCGCCATGCCAACGCGCAGAGTCTGGGCCTGGGCGAACCCGGCGGCAAGCGCAAAAGCACCGGCCAAAAGCATCGTCTTGAACCGCATGGGCGTGATCCTCATTCCAAACGCGTCTTCCAGGTATCGTCTGCCAGCGCATCCTGCCGCGCGAAGCGGCCGATGTCGAAGCCTTCCAGCGGGGTTTCGCTGTGCCCGTCCACGACCAGCTCGGCCAGCACAGCCCCCACGGCGGGGCCCAGCATGAAGCCATGGCCGGAAAAGCCGAAGGCGTGGAACAGCCCGGGCGTGGTGCGCGACGGCCCCATCACCGGCAGGGCATCGGGCATGCCGCCATCGATGCCCGTCCAACTGCGAATGACCATGGCGCCGGCCAGTTGCGGCAGGATTTCGATGGCGCGTTGCATGGCGTTGAAGCTGGGCACCGGCAGGGGCCGCGACACCGGAACTGCCGGATCGCTCTCACCCCGCCCGCCACCAAAAATGATGTTGCCGCGCGAAATCTGCCGCAGATAGATGTCGCCACCGACCACGCCGAGATTGTGCGTGCAGAAGACTGGCAGCGGTTCGGTCACCATCATGTTGGGGTTCAGCGCCGTGATGGGCACGGGTTCGCCGAATTGCGCCGCGACCTGGCCGCCCCAGAAGCCGCCGGTGTTCAGCAGCACGGGGGCGGTGAAACTCTGGCCCTTGGCCTCCACGACAAAGCCCGGCGCGATGCCTGTGACCGCGTGGCCTTCCAGCAGGATCGCCCCCGCCGCACGGGCCGCGGCCGCCAGCGCCGGGGCCAGCAGGCGCGGATTGGCCGAACCGTCTTCTTCCAACAGGCTGCCAGCGACGACCTTGTCGGAAAAATACGCGTAATCTGCGCGGATCGCATTGCGGCCGATCATGCGCGGGTGCAGGCCATATTCCGCCGCCATCGCATTCCAGCGCAGCAACTCGGCTTCCTCGGCCTCGTTCCGCGCGAGCTTGAGATGCCCGGTCGCTTCGAACTCCGCATCCGTGCCGATCAGCGCCGCCATCTGGGCCCACATGCGGCGGGCACGTATCGCGATGGGCAGTTCGGCCGGGTGGCGCCCCTGCTGGCGCACGCCGCCGTGGTTCACGCCGCTGGCCTGGCTGCCGACCAGGCCGCGTTCCAGCAGCACCACACGCAGGCCGCGCTGGGCCAGGTGCAGGGCCGCCGAACAGCCCGCACCGCCACCGCCCAGGATCAGCACATCGGCCTTCATGCCAGCGCCACGGGAATGGGTTTCACGGGCGCCTGGCCGCGCAGCCTGCCGACGTCTTGCACCGCGCAGCCCAGGCTCGCCGCCAAGACCTCGGCGGCGGCAGGGCCACAGACGCGCCCCTGGCAACGGCCCATGCCGATCCGCGTAAACGCCTTGCCGCGGTTCATCTCGGGCGCGGCTGCGGCACGCAGCGCGCCGGCGGTGATGCTTTCGCAGCGGCAGAGGATGGTCGCATCCTCCATCTCTGCCGCCAGATGCGCGGGGAAGGGAAAGGCCGCCTCCAACGCGCCGCGGAACTGCGCCTGGCGCCAGAGCTGGCGGTCCAATACGCTTGTCTCCAGCGGGTCCACGAAGACGCCGTGGTCTGCCAGCAGCGCCAGGGCCGCGCGCGCGCCGGCCAATTCCGCGACCTCCGCTCCCGCGATCCCGCCGCCATCGCCGGCCAGGTAAACCCCGGGTCGCGCGGTGCGCCCGGCCGCGTCCTGCCCGGGGACCCAGTTGTGCTGCACGGCATCGAAGCGGAAGGGCAGGCCGGCCAGGTCGGCCAATTGCGCCTCCGGCTTCAGCCCCCACCCCATGGCCACGGCATCGCAGGCGATGGTATGGCCTTCGATCCGCAAGGCCCGCACGGCGCCATCGCCCTCAATGGCGCGCGGCATCGCGCCCTCAAACACCGGCACGCCGCGCGCGCGCAACCAACCGACGTAGTACAGGCCCTTGAGAAAGGTCGCGAGGTTCCACAACAGCCCAGGCCGCAGCTTGGTCGCGAAAGGCGTGGTGTCCACGACGGCCGCGACCTCGGCCCCCGCCTTGGCGTATTGAAAGGCGACCAGCCACAGCAGCGGCCCGGTGCCGACGAAGGCGACGCGACTGCCGATGGCTACCCCTTGGGTCTTCAGCGCGACCTGCGCGCCGCCCATCGTCGTGACCCCCGGCAGAGTCCAGCCGGGCACAGGGATCACGCGGTCCATCGCCCCCGTGCACAACAGCACGGCGTCAAAGGTCTCGCTTCGCCGATCGGTGCCGCGGGTCAGCGTATCCAGCACGGGCTCCGTGCGGCGGATGTTCCAGACCAGCGTTTCGGGCCGCCAGTCGCAGGCGAAGCGCAACCGGTCGGCGACGTCGTGCAGGGCGCGGGCGCGCCGGGCCTCGAAGCCATAGAGCGCGCGGTGATCGCGCGAAAACCCAGTCGGCGGGCGCTGGTAGATGCGGCCACCGCTGGCCGGGCCTTCTTCGAACCACATCGGCCGCAGCCCGGCGCGCACCAGGCGTTCCACCGCGCGCACCCCAGCGGGGCCGGCACCGACGACAGCGACCTTCATCGGCGACGCACCTGCATGTCGGGTTCGGCCAGGGTGGTGCAGGCCCGCTGCGTGCCGCGGCCCTCGACGACAATCCAGCAATCCTGGCAGGCACCCATCAGGCAGAACCCCGCACGCGCGCCATCGCCGAATTCGCTTTGCCGCAGATGGCCCAGCCCGCCGGTCAGGATCGCCGTCAGGACGGTGTCGCCCTGCTTCGCAGCCAGCGCCTGCCCATCGACGAACAACGTCAAGCCAGGTCGGTCCTGGTCGATCAGGCGCTTCACAGCATCGGCTCCAGGCGACAATTCACCAGCAGTTCGGCGACGGTTGCGGTGTTCGGCAAGCACAGCAAGGCCGCGACCAGGGCCGCGATATCGGCGGGCGCGGTCATGCTGTCCCGCGCGAAGCTGGTCACCTGGGCCGTCATGTCGGTGGCGACGAAGCCGGGGCAGAGCGCGGTCGCGCGTATGCCGGCGGCCCAGCCTTCCCGCCGTACCGCATGGGTCATCGCGACCAGCGCAAACTTGCTCATGGCATAGCCCATATTGTCATTCGCAACCCGCTTGCCCGACAGCGAGGCGATGTTCACCACCCGCCCCGCACCGGCCGCGGCCAGATGCGGCCAGGCGGCGCGGATCACGCGCAGGGGCCCCTTCACGTTGACGCCCCACAATTGGTCGAGCGCGGCCTCGTCCTCATCCAGCAGCAGCGCGCGGGCGTTCGTGCCTGCCGCATTGATCACCGCGTCGATCCGCCCGTGGCGCGCGATGGTGGCGTCCACCCAAGGCTGCGCGCTGCCCTCGGCGCTGTAGCGATGCACGGACAGGTCATCGCGTTCCGCAAGGCTGCGCGGATCGCGCACCCCGGCCGAAACCTGCCAGCCATCGGCCAGCAGGCGTTCGACCACTGCGCGCCCGATGCCGCGATTGGCACCCGAGACCATGGCGACACGCTCAGCCATGCGCGCGGTGGCAACGCACGGCATGCCCCTCCGCAATCGGCGCCAGAACCTGCGGCGCATCGCAGGCCGCAACATGCATCGGGCAACGCGCCGCAAATCGGCAACCGGGTGGCATGGCATCCAGCGGCGGCACGCGCCCGGGGATCGCGGCCAGTTCCTGTTCCGGCATGTCCAGACGCGGGATCGCGGCGAAAAGCGCGCGGGTATAGGGGTGGCGTGGGGCTGCGAAGATCGCGGCGACTGGCGCTTCCTCGACCACCTGCCCCGCATACATGACCGCCACCCGATCGGCGATCTGCGCGACCACACCCATGTTGTGGGTGATGAAGACGACCGCCATGCCGTAGCGTTGCTTCAGGTCATCAAGCAGCCCCAGCACCTGCGCCTGGATAGTGACGTCCAGCGCGGTCGTCGGTTCATCGGCCAGCAGCACGGCGGGTTCGCAGGCGAGTGCTATGGCGATCATCACCCGCTGCCGCATGCCGCCGGAAAACTGATGCGGATACTCCGACAGACGTTGTGCTGCGGAAGGGATCTTCACTTCCTCGAACAAGGCCAGCGCGCGCGCCATGGCATCGCCGCGCGACAGGCCGCGATGGACGCGCAGCACCTCGGCCACCTGGTCGCCGACCGTCATCACCGGGTTCAGCGACGTCATGGCTTCCTGGAAGATCATGCCGATGTGGTCGCCGCGCAGCTTTTCCTTCTGGCGTTCGGGCAGATGCGCGATGTCTTTGCCGTCCAGCAGAATCTGCCCCGCCGCGACGCGCCCCGCCGGCGGCTGAACCAGCCCCATGATGGAAAGTGCTGTGACACTCTTGCCGCAGCCGCTTTCACCGACCACGGCGAGCGTCTCGCGCCGCTGCACCGTCAGCGACACGCCATCTACCGCAGCCCACCAGCGCCCGCCGATGCGGAATTCGGTGCGAAGCCCCGTGACTTCCAGCGCGGCAGTCATGCGGCAAACCGCGCCTGACTGAATGGCGCAATGGGCATGTTCGTCGCCCCGCGCGCCATCAATTCCGCAACAGCGGCACCGGCCGCCGGCGCCAGTTGAAAGCCGTGACCGGAATAGCCGAAGGAATGGATCAGCCCGGGCAGCGTCGCACTCTCACCAATAATCGGCACCTGGTCGGGCGGCATGGCTTCAATCCCACACCAGGATCGCACCATCCGCACACCCTGCATGCAGGGAAAGATCTCGGTTGCCACGCGTGCGGCGTTGGCAAGGTTGCGGAAGTCCACTGTGCTTGTCTCGGCCGCGATGTCGTTGCGGCCCTGGTGGCCGCCGCCGATCACGACCGTGCCCGCAGCGGTCTGCTTGAACGACAGGGCGCGCGCCGTCGCACCAACGGTGGGGGCGCAGAATGGCGCCACCTTCTCGGTCACGATCATCATGCTGGCCTTGGCGATGCCGGGGATTTTTTCGCCCGCCAGCGCCGCCATCCCATACCCCCAGGCCCCGGCGCAATTGGCGACGCGATCGGCCTGCATCGGGCCGCGATCGGTTTCCACCTGCAATCCGCCGCCGGGCCCCCTGCCGATGCCGGTCACGGAAATGCCCTCGATCAGTGTGGCACCAGCATCCAGCACGGCGCGACGAAAGGCCATGACCGTGCGCATCGGGTCGGCCGCGCCATCGTCGCGGGTCACCAGCGCGCCGACGGCGTGGCGCGAGACGGCGGGCACCAGGCGGCGCAATTCTGCCTGATCCACTACCTCTTCGTGCTGCCAACCCAGCGCCCTCACTCGCGCGACACGCGCCTCGTTCATCGCCATGTCAGCGGCAGACTCCGCCACCTTCACTTGGCCCGAGGCCACAAAGCCGCAGTCATCGCCGACCAGCGCCTGCATCCCCGCCCACATCTCGGCCGAGATCACCGACAGCGCGATTTCACGCAGGTCCCGCCCAAGCCGCCGCACTCCGCCCGCATTGATGCCGGAGGAATGCCGCCCGACGTGCCGGCGCTCCAGAACCGTCACCCGCCACCCGGCGCGCGCCAGATGCAGCGCCGTCGAAAGACCGTGCAACCCGCCGCCGATGATGACGGCCCTGTTCATCCAGCCAGCGCCGCCAACTCACCCAGCGTCAGTGGCTTGGTCGGAAAGCGGGTGCGGAAAGGCTCGACCTCCGCCCCCGACACGCCTCGCGCGGCGGCGATGGCGCCCTGCACGGCGGGGCCACAGACGCGTCCCTGGCAGGCGCCCATCCCTGCGCGCGTAAACGCCTTCAACTGGTTGGCGCCGAGGCAGCCCAGCGCCACCGCCTCCCGCACCCGGCCCGCCGTCACTTCCTCACACCGGCACAGGATTGTGGCATCGGCGACCGCGCCCATCGGCCGCGGCGGAAACAGCGCATCCAGCAGCGGGCGCACCGCCAGGTGGCGGGCACGCGAAAGGCGGGCGGGCGTGGCCAGCGCGTCGCGCTGTTCCGCGCTCAGCCGGCCCATCTGCCGTGCGGCCTCCAGTGCGGCCAGCGTGCCGGACAAAGCCGCGGCCGTGGCGCCGCCGATGCCGCCGCTGTCGCCGGCAACCAGCACGCCCGGAATGCTGGTCTGGCCCCAGGCGTCGAGCACGGGCTTCCAGCAGGCCTGGCCCTGGTCCCAGAGATGGCGGCAGCCAATGATGGCGCGGGTGACCTGGGTATTCGGCACCACGCCGTCGTGCAGCAACAGCAGATCGGCAGCCTCGTGGCGCCCATCGAACATGACCGCGTCCAGCCGGCCTTCGCCTTCGGCCGCGACATCAGTCGCGGCGAAGACAGGCACGCCGGCGCGCTTCACCGCGGCCTTCCAGGCCAGCCCGCGGGCCAGGTAATCCATCCCGCGCAGCAGCCCCAACGGGTGGCGCAGCGCGCGCATTTCCGCGTCCGGTGGTGCCAGGTCGATGATCCCGGCGATCCGCCCGCCCTGGCGCAGCGCTTGCGCTGCGTAGAGCCACATCAGCGGCCCCTGCCCCGCGATCCAGACGCAACCTTCCGGCACCAGCCCCGCGGTTTTCAGCGCGATCTGTGCCGCACCCACGCTCATCACCCCCGGCAAGGTCCAGCCCGGGATCGGCAGGGGGCGCTCGGTCGCACCAGGGGCCAGGATCAGCCGGCCGGGGCTGGCCGATTGGGCGGCGCCGTTCTGGCTCCAGAAGACCCGCGGCCCGTCCTCCACCGCCCAGAGCACCGCGCCCTGGTGGGCCTCCGCGCCGCTGGCACGGAAAGCGGCCAGCAGATCTGCGCCGCGGCGGTCCTGCGCATCCTTCGGCGGCCGCCTGTCCAGTGCGCGAAACACCTGGCCGCCGGGCGCTGGGTTCTCGTCCAGCAACAGCACCGACAGGCCTTGGCCCCGTGCCGCGACGGCGGCGGCCATCCCGGCCGGGCCTGAACCCAGGATCAGAAGGTCGGGCGTCACAGGCCGCGCACCCCGTGCTGCGGGCCGGCGCGCAGCCCGGGCCGGACCATCACCATGCAGGCCTGCACGTTCGCCTCACCCTCCACCTGCACCAGGCAATCGAAGCAGGCCCCCATCAGGCACAGCGGCCCGCGTGCCGTGCCCGACACCGCGGTTTCGCGGAAATGCGTGACGCCCGCCGCCAGCAAGGCGACGGCCAACGGTTCGCCGGCGCAGGCCGGCAGCGCCCGCCCGTCCCATTCGATCATGCAATCGGTGGGTTCAGTGCGCCGGAACATGGCCGGTCATTCCCTCCAGGCGGCGCGGATGCAGCGCCGCCAGACTGTCTGGCAGCGCGCCAGCCAGAATGCCCTGCGCCAGCGGCCCGGCGTGCACCGCCGCCAGCGTCACCGCAGAATGGCAGACGGCAACGAAAGCGCCCGGATGGCTGTCGCTCTGCGCATAGGCGGGAAACCCATCGGGTGTCATGGGCCGCAGCGCGCCCCAGGTCCTGATGATGCGCGCCCGCGCCAGGTCGGGCAGGACGCGGACAGCGCGGGCGGCCATGCCGGCCAAGTCCTCCGACCGCGTGAGGGGCGCATCGCTGCCGTCGTCTTCGCTGGTGACACCAATCTGGATGGTGCCGTCGGTGGTCTGGCGGATGGCGCTGGCTGGAAGCGGCAGCAGCGGCGCGAGGCGCTCGGTCACGATGTTCTGGCCGCGCACCGGGCGCACCGGAACGGCCAGCCCGACCTGAGCCGCGAGCGCCGGGGTGCCGAGGCCACCTGCGATCACGATCTTTCCGGCCCGCACCTGGCTGCCGTCGGAGCGGGTCACGACGAAGCCGCGATCGTCTCGCACGATCGATGTCACGGACGCGCCATTCAGCATGGCCGCCCCCGCGGCCAGCAGCCCGGCCTTGAAGCCACGCAGCAGGGTCAGCGGATCGGCATGCCCATCGGCGGGCTGGTAACTGGCACCAGTCACCTCGGGTCCCAGGGGGCAGTGAGGCATCAGCGCCTGGAGTTGTGCGCGGTCCAGGACCTGCACGCCGTCCTGCCCCTGGTTGTGCAGGCGCTGCACCGTCTGCCGCCGCTCGGACAGTTCGGCCTCGCCCAGGCAGAAAACCAATCCGCCAACCGGGCGATAGCCGACGTCGCGGCCGGCCAGGCCGGAAACACGCTCGGCCAGCGCTGGCCAGGCGGCCAGGCTTCGACGGGTCCAGGCGGCATAGGGGGGCATGCCGTCGCCTTTGCCCTGGCTCCAGACCAGGCCAAAGTTGCCGCGGGCCGCTCGCAGCGCCACATCACCCTCATCCAGCACCGCGACCCGCGCGCCTGCCGCCGCGCAGCCCCAGCCTATCGCTGATCCCAGCATGCCACCGCCGAGCACGGCGATATCGAAGGCGTCGTCTGTCATCGATGGACACGATGCGGCAGGGTGACCCAGGCTGCAATGCGCCCGCCGCCGGAGAACCGCCATGTTTCGCTTGCTGATGCTGATGTTGCTCGCCAGTGCGGCGCCGCTGGCCGCGCAAAGCCTACGCGTGGGCGTGACCGGCCAGGATGCCGGCAGCCTGGACCCGCATCGCGCGACCGCGACACAGGACAAGGGCACCGTCGGCTGGATGTATGACGGGCTGATGCGCTTCCCGCCCGGTTCGGCCGATCCGGCCAGGCTGGAACCCGATCTGGCCAGCGGCGTCGAACGTTCGGCCGATGGGCTGGTCTATACCTTCACCCTTCGCCCCGGGTTGGTGTTTCACGATGGCCAGCCGCTGACGGCTGAGGATGTCGCCTTCAGCCTGGCGCGCGCCGCGGACCCGCAGCGTTCGGCCTTCGCCGCCGACTGGCAGGCGGTGGCGGCTGTCGAGGTCCTGGGCCCGCTGCAACTGCGGGTGCGCTTCCGCACGCTGGTGCCCGGCGCGCTGGGGCTTTTCGCCAATTACCATGGCGGGATGGTCGTCTCCCGCCGGGCGGATGCCGGCGGGCAGCCGCCGGGGACCGGCCCCTTCCGGCTCGACCGCATCGGCGCCGGAGCCGGACGGCTCGTTGCCAACGACGCCACTTTCCGCGGCCGGCCGGCGCTGCGCACCATCGAACTGCGCTTCATCCCGTCGGACCAGACGCGCGAACTGGCGTTCATCGCCGGCGAGCTCGACCTGATCAGCGGCCGGCGGGAACAGCGCTGGGTGGAACGCATGCGCGCCGTGCCGAACACCACGGTCGATGTCTTCGGCCCGGGCGAGTTCCGCACGCTGCTGATCAACACGGCCTCGCCCCCGCTGACAGATCCGCGCGTGCGGCGCGCAGTGCAGCATGCGGTCGATCCCGTCGCCATCGCGCGTTTCGTCGGCACCGATGTGGCGACGGTCTGGCCGAGTCCGGTGCCGCCCGGCTACCTGGGGGCAACCGACGACGTGCCGCGCTTCGCCCCCGACCCGGTGCGTGCGCGGGCACTGCTGGCTGAGGCCGGGCATCCGAACGGGATCACGCTGCGCTCGGTCGTGTCCTCCATCTCGGCGCAGCAGCCGATCATGGAAGTGATCCAGGCGCAGCTCCGCCGCGCCAATATCCGGCTGGAGATGTCGGTTGTCGAACACGCGACCTACCACGCGCAGATCCGGCAGGATTTGTCGCAGCTGACCTTTTATGGCGCTGCGCGCTATCCGGTCGCCGACAGTTATCTCAGCCAGTTCTATCACAGCGCGAGCAGCCCGGGTCGGCCCACGATGAGCCTGAACTTCGCCCATTGCAGTGCAGCCGATACGGAGATCGAAGCAGCCCGCGGCGAGGCGGATCAAGCGGCACAAATCGCGCTTTGGGCAGACGCACAGCGCAAGGTTCTTGAAGCGGGTTGCGGGATTCCGCTGTTCGATCTGCGGCAGGTCTGGGTACGACGGGCCAACCTGGACTGGGGCTACCTGCTTGAAGGCGCGTTGAACCTAGCGCCGCCGATCACCGAGACGACGCGGCTGCGGTAGCATCACGCGCGCCGTCCAGCAGAAAATTCGCGACGGCTTCGGCCAGGCATTCATTCAACCGATCGACAGCCTGCGCTCGCTGTGCACGCGGGGCGCGCTCGACATCGACAGTGCCGGCATCGGCCCAGGCCTGCATCAACTCATACCGCCGAAACAACGGCGCGCCATGCGCCGCCGAGGCCATGCGCAATGCGTCGCGATAGGGGTCGATGTCGGCATTGGCGCGCAGGAAGCGGCTGAATTGCAGATCGACCAGAACCGCATCCACCCCTGGCCGCGCCCGCAGTCGCGACAGGCCACGCGACAGCACGTCCGAAAGCTCGGACACCTCCAGCCCGCGCATCGCCTCGGTGGCGGCGGCCTGCCAGATCACGACGTTGGGCTGTTGCGCGCGGACCGCGTCGCGGATGAGTGCGAGTTGATCGCCACCGGTCAGCCCGCGCCCACCAAGCACGCTGACAGTCACGGTCTTTCCAGGCAGGCGCGCTGCCAGATCCGCCTCCAGCCGTACCGGCCATGCAGCGGCCGGGCTGCTGGTGCCCAGGCCGAGGACGGAGGCAGAGCCGACGGCCAGCACGCGCAATGTGCCGCTGGCGATGCCGGCGGCAACCCCGGGCAGGGGGCCGCTGTCGGTCATGTCGGCCGGCGTCGCGCACTCCTGGGTCGCCCAGGCGGGCACCCACGACAGCAACGACATAAAGAGTCCCAGCGCGGCCAGCCTCTGCATCCTCAATGCGTATCCGTCACAGCCGTCGGCGGCAAGACAGGTTTTGCAGACTCGCCCATTTGCGACGCACGTTTTTCCGCACCGTACCAGCCGGTCAGCACGGCGACTGCAACCAAGGCGAGAAGCCCGGCGCCGTTAACCACAACCTGCATGAACAGTCCGTCGGATAGTTCCAGCGCCAAACGCCCGGCAAAGCTGAAAGCGATGCCAGCGCAAAACACCGGCAGGGCCTGCTGGCCCATCAGCACCAGCGGCTTGGCCCAGCCGGCCCGCAGCCAGGTGGCCGAGGCAGGGACAAAGTGTGCAAAGAGATAGACCATGGCCAGCATGGAACCGAGCCGCATCGGATGCATCGCCGTCTTGTCGATGCTTGCCAGGAAGCCCACCACGGTTTCGGGCAAGGTCGCCTCCGCCCAGTCCCATCGCAGCGACAGCAGCGACGTGGCAATGAAGCCCGCCGCCAGCAAAAGCCCGCTGCCGAGGCCGATCCACCAGCGCCATGCTAAGGTCAGGGCCATGCCATTGGGCGGGCGATAGCCGATCGCGCAGCCGCAAAAGAACAGCATCTGCCAGGCCAGCGGGTTGAAGAACCAGCCGCCACCGCCCCAGGCCGGCAAAGTCACGTGCCATTGGCGGGCCACGACGTACAGCACCAGCGACAGCGCGAGCATCACCCAGGTATACCGCAGCAGCGGCAGCGCCAAAGCGAAGATCGCCAGCAGAACGATGTAGAGCGGCAGGATGTTCAGGAAGGACGGCTGATAACGGAGCAGCAGCGCCTCGAGCAGCGCCCGGTAGGCGTTGTCGGCGAAGGGATCCAGGTGCAGTTCGTCCAGATAGGCCATGCTGTCGAGCGAGGCGGCCGAATATCCGACCTGGGCGGTGAACACGACAAGCAGGAAGATGTGCGCGACATAAAGGGTGAAGACGCGCCCCATGACCCGGCTGGCGGCGAAGAACCAGCCGCGCCGGTCCATCAGCAGCCCATAGGCGAGGCCGGCCGCATAGCCGGCCAGCAGCACGAAGGCTTCGGTCGCATCTGAAAGCGACCAGTTCCGGGGCGTGACATAGCCCGCCCAGTTGCCTGGGATGTGGTTCACATAGATCACCCAGAGCGCAAAGCCGCGACACAGATCGGCACGCAGGTCACGCCCTTGGCGAATAAGCCCGTCCATGCTCAAGGTCCCTCAGTAAGTTCATATCCGACGAGACAGGGACATGGCGCAAGACGGTGCGGATGCGCTGCTCAAGGACGGCGCCCGGCGCCATGCGTCCGGCGACATTGCGGGGGCGGTCGGGC
>JBBQHE010000119.1:0-13384 GCA_038323655.1 Acetobacterales bacterium
GTACGTGCCGCTGGTGGGCATCATCAACCCCGGCGAATTCGCGCCCACCAATTCCATCGAGGCGGTGATCTGGGTCGCCGTGGGCGGCCGCGGCACGCTGATCGGCGCAGCCCTCGGCGCCTTCTCGGTCAATGCCATCAAGACCTGGCTCACCTCCTTCGCGCCGGACCTCTGGCTGATCGCGCTCGGCTGCCTGTTCATCGCCGTGCCGCTGCTGCTGCCGCGGGGTCTTATCGGCCTGATCCGCAAAGGGCCGGCGAAGTGACCGGCAATGCGCTCTACCTCGACGGTGTGTCGGTGGTCTTCGATGGCTTCCGCGCGCTGAACAACCTGTCGCTGATCGTCGAACCTGGCGAACTTCGCGCCATCATCGGCCCCAATGGCGCCGGCAAGACCACGATGATGGATGTCATCACCGGCAAGACGCGCCCGACCAAGGGCATCGTGAAGTTTGGCGACACCGACCTCACGCGGCTGGAGGAAGCCGCCATCGCCAATCTCGGTATCGGTCGCAAGTTCCAGAAGCCCACGGTGTTCGATGCGCTGACGGTGTTCGAAAATCTGGAACTCGCGCTGAAGGCCCCGCGCGGCCCGATCCCCTGCATCCGCTGGAAACTCTCGGGCGAGGCACGCACCGCGATCGAAAGCACCATGGCCGAAATCGGCCTCACCGACCGGGCCCAGGACCGCGCCGGCCTGCTCTCCCACGGGCAGCGCCAGTGGCTGGAAATCGGCATGCTGCTGGCGCAGGACCCGCAACTGCTGCTGGTGGACGAACCCGTGGCCGGCATGACCGACCATGAAACCGAGCAGACCTCCACCCTGCTGCGCGGCATCGCCGGCACCCGCAGCGTGGTGGTGGTGGAGCATGACCTGGAATTCGTCCGTGCGCTCGGCAGCCGGGTGACGGTGCTGCACGAAGGCTCGGTGCTGTCCGAAGGCTCCATCGACCACGTGCAGAACGACCAGCGCGTCATCGAAGTCTACCTGGGGCGCTGAGGCATGCTCGACGTCCGCGCCATCGACCTCTCCTACGGCGCCAGCCGCTGCCTGCGCGGCGTTTCGCTGGCCGTGCAGCCTGGCCAGGTCGCGGCGGTGATGGGCCGCAACGGCGTGGGCAAGTCCTCTCTCATGCGCTCGATCATCGGGCTGGAGCGCATCGGCGCCGGCAGCATCCATTGGGAAGGGACCGACATCAGCACCCTGGCCCCGGCCGAACGCGCCCGGCGCGGCATTGGCTACGTGCCGCAGGGGCGGGAGATCTTCCCCTTCCTGACGGTGCAGGAGAATCTTGAGACCGCGCTGGCCGCCGCCCCGCGCGGGTCCAAGGTGCCTTCCGAAATCTTCGATCTGTTTCCCATCCTGCGGTCCTTCCTGCGGCGCCGCGGCGGGGACCTGTCGGGCGGGCAGCAGCAGCAACTGGCCATCGCCCGGGCGCTGACCGCGCGCCCCCGGCTGCTGATCCTGGATGAGCCGACCGAGGGCATCCAGCCCAATGTCATCAAGGACATCGGCAAGGTTATCCATTACCTCGCCCGCGACCGGGGTTTTGCGGTGGTGCTGGTCGAACAGTATTTCGAATTCGCCCGTGACCTGTCCGACACCATCACCGTCATGGTCCGCGGCGAGGTCGCGCTGGCGGGCGAGACCGCTAGCCTCGACGAACCCGCGGTGCGCCGGCTGCTCACCGTCTGAAGGCTTGCGCGGCGGTGGCTCTGCCGTGATCCTTTCACGATGATCCGCTTGGCTCTTGTCCTGTTTCTCCTCGCCGGCACCGCGCGCGCCCAGACCACGGCCGTGGTCGCCGTCGGCGCCGATCCGGGTCCGCTGAACCCCGCCGTGTCCACCGCAGGACCGCTGCACACCGTCGCCGACACCATGTTCAGCGGCCTCGTCCTGCTGGCCGAGGACGGCACCCCGCGCCCGGATCTCGCCCTGTCGTGGGAGGTGCAGGACGGCCCCACCCCCGTCTGGACCTTCCGCCTGGATCCCGCGGCGCGCTGGCATGACGGAACCCCGGCCACGAGTGCCGACGTCGCCTATACCTTCACCGAGGTGCTGTTCCGCCACCACGCCCGGGCACGCGCGGGGCTGGCCCCCTCGGTCGCTGCGATCGAGGTCCCCGATCCGCAGACCGTGGTCTTCCGCCTGTCGCGCCGCAACCCGGCCTTTCTCGCCCAGTTGGATGTCACCGAGGCGCCGATCCTGCCGCGCCACATTTATGCGGGCACCGACCCCTTGGTGGCCCGCCCGCCCGTGGGCACCGGCCCCTTTCGCTTCGTCGAACACCGTCGCGACGACCGCGTGGTGGTGGCCCGGGCCTGGGGCGCGGGCTACGACCGCCTGGTTTTCCGCATCATCCCCGAACCCGCCACCCAACTCGCTGCGTTGCAGCGGGGCGAGGTGGATCTGCTGGTCCGCGTGGCGCCTGCCGATGTTGCCCGCCTGCCGGCCGATGCCACCCGGCGGCAGATGCGCGGCGGGCCCGGGGGCAGCAACTGCGTGATGACGCTGGCCTTCAACCTGCAACGCGTGCCGCTGGCCCAGCGCCGGGCCATGGCCCAGGCGGTCGACCGGCCAGCGCTGCTGGCGCGGCTGGCCTTCGGCCAGGGGCGGGTGGCGACGGCGCTGCTGCACAGCGGGCTTGGGGGCTTTGCCGCGCCGGGGGTGCTGGACAGCCTGCCCCTTGACCGCGCCACCGCCCGGCAGGACCTGGGGGGGCCGGCCAGCCTCGACCTCGTGACCGTCGCCGCCTTCGGCCGCTGGGCCGAGGCGCTGCGGGAGGACTTCGCCGCCATCGGCCTGACCCTGCGGCCGCGGCTGCTCGACCCCACCGCCATGGCCCAGGCGGTCTTTGCCCGACGCGACTTCGACACCACCCTCGTCTCCTACTGCCATGGGCCGGACCCCGAGATCGGTGCGCGGCGCATGTTCGACAGTGCCGCCATCGCCATCCCCTTCGGCAATGCCGCGGGCTTCCGCGACCGGGGCGTGGACGCGCTGCTGGCCGAGGCCGCGGGCACGCCCGACCGCGGCGCCGCCTGGCGTGAGATCCAGGCCCGCGCCGTCGCCGCCCTGCCGTACTGGCCGTTGGTCGAGACGGATTTCACCGCCGCCTGGCGCGGCTCGGTCGGCTGGGAACCCTGGTCGGGGCGCCTGGCCGACCGTGCCGCACCCGCCCGCCCCTGATGCGCCCCACCACTCTGGCGCGGCGCCTGGCGCAGATCCCGCTCGGGCTGCTGCTCGCGGCATCCTTGGTCTTCGCGCTGATGCACCTGGCGCCGGGCGGGCCGGTGCTGGCGCTGGCCGGCGAGTATGCCGATGCCGCGATGCAGGCCGATATCGCCGCCCGCTTCGGGCTGGACCGGCCGCTGCTCGTCCGCTGGTGGGCCTGGCTGTCGGCGCTGGCGCGTGGCGACCTTGGCACCTCCTGGCTGGAGGGACGTGCCGTGGCCGCCGTCATCGCCGAGCGCCTGCCGGTGACACTGGCCCTGCTGATCCCCGCGGCGCTGCTGTCGATGGCCGGCGGGCTGGCCCTGGGGTTGCTGACCGCGCCGCCGGCCACCGCGCACCACGGGCCCTGGCCGGATGCAGCGATGCTCGTGCTGCACGCCGTCCCTGTCTATGTCATCGCGGCCGGGCTGGTCGCGGTCTTCGCGCTCGGCCTGGGTTGGCTGCCGGTGCAGGGCTTTTCCGATGCGCGGGTGGCCGACCCCGGGTGGCTGGATCATGCCCGCCACCTGGCGCTGCCGGTGCTGACCCTGGCCTTGCACCAAGCCTGCCTGACGATGCTGGCCTTCCGCGCCGGGCTGCATACCGAACTGCATCGGCCGCATGTCGTCACCGCCTTTGCCCGCGGTGCTGGCTTCCCACGCGTCCGGCTGCGGCACGCGGCGCCCGCGGCGCTGCTGCCGCTGGCTGCCCTGGCGGGCGGGCGGCTGGGCGGGGCGCTGGCGGGCGCGGTGCTGATCGAGACGGTCTTCGCCCTGCCCGGCCTTGGCCGGTTGCTGGTGCAGTCGGCCGCCAACCGTGACCAGCCGGTGGTGGTGGGGCTGGCGCTGTGCGGGATGGTTGCGGTGATGCTGGGCACGCTGCTGGCCGACCTGGCCTGCGCCTGGCTCGACCCGAGGATACGGCGTTGAGGCGGCGGGTCTTTTGGGCCGTGCCGCCCAACTGGCCCGAGGCGCTGCCGCGCGACGCCCCGACCGCGCAGCGGCGCGGGGGTCGGGCCAGGCTGTCGCGCCGGGGCCTGGGGCTGCTGCTGCTCGCGCCCGTGCTGCTGGCGCCGCTGCTGGGCGGCGGCACCGGGCCCGCGCTGGCACCGCCCGGGGCGTTGCATTGGCTCGGCACCGATGACCTCGGGCGCGACGTGCTGGCCCGGCTGGGGCAGGGGGCGATTACCTCGCTGTCGGCCGGCGGCGGAGGCGCCGGGCTGGCGCTCGCGCTCGGCCTGCCGCTGGGCCTTGCCGCCGGCCTCGGCGGGCGCTGGCTGGATGATGGGCTGACCCGGCTCGCCGAACTCACCGCGCTTGTACCGGGGGTGCTGCTGGCACTGGTCCTGGCCAGTTTCAGCGGTCCGTCCCTGACCGCCCTGGTGCTGGTTTTGGGGCTGACTGCCTGGCCGCTGCCTTTCCGCTTGGCCCGCGCCCAGGCCATGGCCTTGCGCCAGGCCCCCCATGTCCGCGCGGCCGAGGCGCTGGGCGCCGGCTTCTTCCGCGTGCTCGGCCGGCACGTGCTGCCGGGCGCGGCCCCCCCGGTGCTGGCCTGCGCCGGGGTGCTGTTCGGCGCCGCGGTGCTGGCCGAGGCGGCGCTGGCCTTCGTCGGCCTCGGCGACCCCGCCCGGGCCTCCTGGGGGCGCCAGGTCGCCGACGGCCTGCCCTTGCTCGGCATCGCCTGGTGGCTGGTCGCGGCGCCTTCGGCGGCGTTGGTGCTCGCCGCCGTCGGGGTGGGGTTCTGCGCCGATGCCGGGCGGCCGCCGGGCCACTGAGGCGATCACGGCCAGACCATGCGCATGGCGCGCGGGATGTTTCGCCGCCCCCTGGTGTTCCGCCGCGGCCAGTACAGGCGCTTCATCTGCGGGACATCGCGGCGTTCAAACGCAGGCGCCAACTGGCTTGTGCGGGTTTCGGACATATTCGGGTCGGGCATCCAGGCCGGCGGCCCGTTCAGCGCCGACACCAGCCCCAGGCGCCGGGCCAGGGCCATGACTGGCACGCCCAGCATGCGGTTGGCCCGGCGACAGGCGCGGAAGATGACGTCGCGGATCTGCCGCAGGGGGTGTCGGGGGCGAGGCCGGGCGGCGCCGCCAGCAGCCAGGCCAGCGCGGGTCAGGCGACGGGCGACGGCGTCAGGCTTGCGGGCGGCTTCGGGGGCGTTCTTCCAGGGGGTAGAGGCGCAGGCGACCGGGAAGATGGCGTCCATGCGGCGCCGCAGGTCGCCGATTTGACGTCCGGCTGGGGAGCGGGGGATGAGCGCGTGCCATCCCAGGTCGCTGAGCGGGGACCAGGGGCGGGGGGCGTGGGGGTTGGGCATGCCCAGCATTTGGCATAATTACCCATAAATAGCAAGATCTTCCTGCACGACGGCCCGTTTCAGCCCCCCGCGCGGCTCCCAGGTCGGGCCAGGTCCGCCAGGCAGGCTGTCTCGGTCCGCCGTTCGGTGCCGCTGGCACGCGCGGCGGCATAGGCGACGCGCAGCGCCCCGCGATCAGGGTACAGCACGAGATCGAAATGGCAGTTGGCGCCCTGGTAGAGCCAGACCTGCGCCTCCCCTTCCAGCCGCATCAACCGTGGCTCACCGAGCCAGCGGCGCAGGGTATCCGGCGTGGCGCCGAGGAAGGCGGCGCTGTCAGACGGCGCCGGGCCGCGCGGCAAGGGGCGTGCGGCGACGTCCGTCAGGCGGCCGCTTGCGGGGTCGTTCCAACGCCCCCCGCCCGCGGCCTCGGTGAACTGGCCGCCGGCGATGGGCATTTGGCCCCCGGCAGGTGGGATCTCGCCTCCGGCGGGCGGTGCTTGGCCTCCGGCCGCCAGTACTTGGCCTCCGGCGGGGGACGGGCCTCCGCCTGCCGCGGCACCATCCAGGCGCGCGCGGCCCGTGGGCGCCATGGGTCGGCCGAGGGCCGCCATGCTGGCCCTTTGGCTTTCCACGATCTCGGCCAGCATGCTGCTGTCCGCATCCGGTACGCGGGCGCAGCCTGCCCAGGCCAAGGGCAGCGCAAGCAGCAGCGCGGCGCGCGCCCGGACGCCCAAGGTCCTGAAGTCTCAGTCCTGCGTCAGATCGGCTGCGACCGGGCGCGGCATGACCGGTGCGGAGGCGGTGGCAGGGCTGGCTGCCGGCGCCGGGGCGCCGTCGCCCAGCATTTCCATCCGGCCCGAAAGCTGGCCGCCGTCCTCGACCTGCAACCGGCCGCAACGGGCGACGCCGATGATGCGGCCGGTGCCGCGGATGACCAGGGCGCCGCGCGCGGTCAGCGTGCCATCGAACACGCCGGCGATCTCGGCATCCTGCACCTGTACCTCGCCCTTGAAAGTGCCGGTGCTGGTGATGGACAACTCGGCCGCCTGGAGCATCTGGCTCTCCATGGTGCCTTCGATGACGATGCGTTCGGCGTCGGTCACGGTGCCGGCCAGGCTGATGCCCTTGCCGATGACCATGGTGCGGCGTTCGCCGGCGACCGGGGCGGGGGCGGGGCGGCTCATCTGGCCGGCCAAGGTTGACCCGCTTTGGGTCGACCCGGCTTGGGTCGACCCGCCCTGGGCCGGCATTCCAGGCCGCGGCGGCATCAACCCGGGCGAGGGGGCGGATGGCGTGGCGGGCTTGGGCATCAGGCTCATGACAGAATCCTTGGGTTTTGTGGCGGTGGCGCCAGTGGCCGGGCGGCCGGTCGGCGTTGCAGCCGGGGATGCCCCGGATAATGCGCCAGGGGGCGGGGTGGGGGGAAGGGTAGGCTTGCGGGCAAGGGGCACGGGCGCCGGGGGCAGGCCGATGCCGGGCCCGCCCGGTGCTGCCTGCGCTGCCTCTGGCCGGGCCGCTTCGGGTTGGTCGCCGTGCGGCGGCCGGTTGGCGGCCCTCAGGCGGCTGAAGAAGGACATGCGGCCTGGTCCCCTTGGTCCATCCTGCGCGGGCCCCCCGCCCGCGCAAGAGCGATGGGCTATCACGTCAATTCCCCGCCACACAACCGCCCGCGTCACCGGGGCCATGAAATGCCGGTCCCCAGCCGCGCAGCGGCCTGCCAATTCCAAGCCGCGCAGCGGCCCGCCAATTCCAAGCCGCGCAGCGGCCTGCCAATTCCAAGCCGCGTAGCGGCCTGTCGCCCGGCCCGCCGGTCGGGTTCTTAACCGACCCCTTGCCCGCGGCCAGGTGGCGGCCTATCGGCGCCCATCCCCGGCAAGGCACGTCATCGCATGGTTCAGACACTCGACATTCTCGGCATCGGCAATGCCATCCTGGACGTCCTGGCCCGGGCCGAGGACGGCTTCCTCGCCGCCCGCGGCCTCGACAAGGGCGCGATGCGCCTGGTCGGGACCGATGAGGCCGAGGCGCTGTATGCCGCGATGGGGCCGGGGATCGAGAGCAGCGGCGGGTCGGCCGCCAATACCTGCGCCGCGGCAGCCGCGCTCGGCGCCCGCGTCGGTTTCTTGGGCAAGGTCGCGGACGACATGCCGGGCCAGGTGTTCGGCCACGACCTGCGCTCGGCCGGCGTCGCCTTCCAGACACCCCCGCTGGTCGGCGGGGCGCCGACCGCGCGCTGCCTGATTCTGGTCACGCCCGACGCGCAGCGCACCATGAACACCTACCTCGGCGCCTGCGTCGCCTTTGGCGAAGATGACGTGGACGAGGCGATGGTCGCCTCGGCCGGGGTCACCTACCTCGAAGGCTATTTGTTCGATCCGCCCGCTGCCCAAGCGGCGTTTCGCCGGGCCGTCGCCATCGCCAAGGCGCATGGGCGCCAGGTGGCGCTGAGCCTGTCGGACCCGTTCTGCGTCGGCCGCCACCGCGCCGCCTTCCGCGACCTGCTGGCCCAGGGGGTGGACGTGCTTTTCGCCAACGAGGCCGAGATCATCAGCCTGTACGAGGCGCCCGACTTCGCCACCGCCGCCCAGGCAGCGCGGGCCGAGGTGCCGGTCGCGGCACTGACCCGCAGCGAACGCGGCAGCCTGGTCACGGCGGGAACGGAAAGCGTCATCGTCGCCGCCACGCCGACCAAGGTGGTGGACACCACCGGGGCCGGCGACGCCTATGCCGCCGGCTTCCTGGCCGCCCGTGCCCGCGGCCTGCCGCTTGGCGAATGCGGCCGCTGGGGGGCGGTCTGCGCCGCCGAGGCGATCAGCCACGTCGGCGCCCGGCCGCAGGCGGATCTGAAGGGGCTGGTCGGGGGGTAGCCCGCGCCGCCGGCGCCGTTGTTTCCCGCGCCGCCGGCGGCGTCAGAACCCGCCGACGAAGCGCAGCCTGGCCAGCACGGCGTGCGAGGTGCCGAGGCGACCCACGTCCTCATCCAGTGCCCGGGCGGATTGGTAGCCGACGTCCAGGCTGAAGCCACGCCCGAGTTCGCGACCGACCGAAGCCTCGACGTAATTCTCGGTCGGCACCGGGTCGATGCTGCGTTTGCGTTGCAGCTGTTGCCAGGCGAGCGTGCCGCGCCAGGGGCCGATGCGATGCTGCACGCCCAGGGTGGTGAAGGTCAGCCGTTCGGACACGGCGCCGTCGGTGACGCCCTCGACCTCCTCGCCGGTGTCCGGATCGAAGCCGAGGGTCGGGATCTCGACCCGTGGGCGGCCCCCGGCGTTGCGAAACTGCACGCCCTCCGCAAAGACCAGCGTCGTTTGTTCGCGCGTCCAGCGCCGTTCGTAGCGCAGGCCTGCGGCGTAGCCCCATTCGCGCGCCGTCCCGTCCGACCCCTGGCCCTGAGAGAGCACTGCCAGATGATAGGAAAAGCCGGGCAGGAACGGCATCCGGTCGCCATCGAGCGCAATGGCGAAGTTGTTGAAGGTGGCATTGTTGCCAGGCCCGCCCTGCGCCGCGGTGTTGCGGTTGTAGCGCTCATAGGCCGCATCGCAGCACGAACGCCGGGTGATGCCGGTGGAGGTGAGGAAGCTGCGATCGAGGGTGAAGATCGCGCCCGAGACATCGTGCGCGCCGAAGCGTGGATCGTCGAGATAGGTCCAGGTCGCGGCACCCCCCAACGACTGGTCGATAAGATAGACTTCATGCGCACGGACCGCGGTCAGGATGCCCGGGAAATCGTGGTAGCCGCGGCCGAAGGGTGCGACCAGCAGGCCGCCTTGCAGCGTCAGCGTGTCTTCCGGTTTCCACTGGGCATAGAGTTGTTCGAGGAACAGCGCCTGGCGCCGGAAACCGATTAGCCCGCCGTCCGGAAAGCCGCCGGTGGAATCGCCTTCGCCGATCGGTTCGGTCGCCAGCACGCCCTGGAACGAAAAGGTCGGGGTGAGGGCAAGCCCCGCGGCGATCTCACCGAAGGCAAAGACGCTGGTGCCGCGTCGCGCCGCTTGCGTGGCGCTGGTCGTGCCGACGCCGATCAGGCTCATGTCGATCTCGCCGGAAAGCTGCGGGAAGCGCACGGCGGGCGAGGGCTGCGCCGCGGCCGGGGACGCCAGGGCGAGCAAGATGGCGAGGGTGGCGGCGCGCCTCATGGCATGGTGGCCTTCATCGCGGGCACCATCAGCCCGATGTTGTGGCGGAACATGGCCTCGTAGTCGGGCGCCGGCCCGCCCGGCGCCGACAGCGCATCGGCGTAAAGCCTGCCGCCGATCCGCACGCCGGCTTCGGCCGCGACCCGGCCGAGGGTCCCGGGGTTGGTCATGTTTTCCATGAAGACCGCGGAGATGCGTTGTTCGCGTATTTGCCGGATCAGCCGCGCGACCTCGGCCGCGGAGGGTTCGGCTTCGGTCGAAACGCCCTGGGGGGCCAGGAAGGTGACGCCATAGGCGGCACCGAAATACCCGAAGGCGTCATGGCTGGTGACAACCAGGCGCCGTGCCTCGGGCACCGTGCCGATCTGGCCGCGCACCCAGGCGTCCAGGTCGGCCAGGCGGGCGGCATAGGCCTGCGCGTTGCGGCGGTAGATGGCCTCGCCAGCCGGGTCGGCGGCGATCAGAGCGGCGGCGATATTGCCGACGTAGACTTGGCCCAGGCGCAAATCCTGCCAGGCGTGCGGGTCGGGCACCGAGCGCGGGCCAATGCTGTGCGCCTGGCGCCGTTCGGCACCGCCATGGGCGTGGTTGTGGTGCGCCTGCATCGCGCGTGGCGTGATGCCATCGGTCGCGGTCGCGACCGGGCCGCGAAAGCCGGCGGCGCCGACCAGCCGATCGATCCAGGCGTCGAAGCCGAGGCCGTTGCGCACCACGAGCCTGGCGTTGCGGATGGCGACCAGGTCGGACGGCCGCGGCTGGAAAGCATGCGAGTCCACATCCGGGCCGGCGATGACGTGCACGGCGATCCGGTCGCCGCCGACCCGGGCCGTCATGTCGCCCAGGATCGAGAAGGAGGCCACCACCGGCAGGGGCGCGGGCACTTGGGCCATCGCCGGCGCGGCCAGCAGAAAGGCGGGCAGGAGGGGGAGGCGGCGGCGCAGCATGGGCATGTCCAGTAATGTTATAACATCACTGAGCATACTCCTTGTTCATCGCGCAAGGGCTAACGCCGTTGCAGCAGGTGGACCGACGCCGCTGTGCCCAGCACCGGCACCAGCAGCCCCGCGAAGGGCACCAGCGAAAGCAGCGCCAGCCCGAGCCCCAGCCCCCAGACCGGCCATCTGCGTGCTGCCCGGGCGGCGGCGGCCTGGTCCAGCGGCAGGCGCAGTTGGGCAGTGGCCTCGAACAATCCGCGCCCCAGCACGAGCGCCGACACGCCCAGGGCGATGACGAAGCCAGCACCGGGGACCAGCATCAGCGGCAGCAACACCACCTGCACCGCCAGCATCTTCAGCCCGAACCACAGCCCCCAGGACCCCTGGGCCAGCACCGAGGCGCCGCGGGCCGGCGGCAGGCCTGGGTAGTGCCGGGCCTCCACCGCGCGGGCCACATCCTCGACGAACAGCCCCGACAGCCCGGCCGCGACCGGCAGGAACAGCCACCAGGCCAGGAACAGCCCGGCCAACCCGCCGAAGGCCGAGGCAAGCCAGCCGACCCAGCCCGCGCTGCCTGCGGCGGCCCAAGCCGCCGCGGCGATGGCCGCCCAGAGCAGCCCGGCCAGGGCCAGCCCGGCCAAGGCGATGCCCTTGAGCAGGGGGGCGCGGAAGGCGGGGTCGCCGAGTTGGGCGAAGGCGAGGAGAAGGGCTTGCGGCATGGCGATGAGGGTGGGTCGCACGGGGCTGCGCCGCAACCGGCGCAACGCCAGCGCAAGGTTTTGCATTCCCTTATTCGCGCTCTGCCCTTATGGGTGCGGTGCAACACTCGCCCCCCGCGTCCTTCACGGGACGATGACGGGCGCCCAAACCATCGGACGCCCAGATGCCCCCCAACGCCCGACTCCGATCTGCGCGCCCCCAGTTTTCGTTCTGCGGCGTGACGACCGCGCGCAACCGGCACATGATTGAACAGGAGAGCGCCCGATGAGCGCCAACATGAAGCTTCGCAACGTCGCCATCATCGCGCACGTTGACCATGGCAAGACTACGCTGGTGGACCAGCTGCTGAAGCAGGCCGGTGCCTTCCGCACCAACCAGGTGGTTGCCGAACGTGCGATGGACCGCAACGACCTGGAGCGTGAGCGCGGCATCACCATCCTGGCCAAGGCGACCGCGGTCGAATGGAAGGGCATCAAGATCAACATCGTGGACACGCCCGGCCACGCCGACTTCGGCGGTGAGGTGGAGCGCATTTTGTCGATGGTCGATGGTGCCATCGTGCTGGTCGATGCGGCCGAGGGCGTGCTGCCGCAAACGAAGTTCGTGCTGACCAAGGCGCTGGCCCGCGGCATCAAGCCCATGGTCGTGGTCAACAAGGTCGATCGCCAGGACGCCCGGCCGGACGAAGTCCACAACGAAATGTTCGACCTCTTCGCCGCCCTGGGCGCGAATGACGACCAGCTCGACTTCCCGATGCTCTTCGCCTCCGGCCGCCAGGGCTGGGCGGATGCGACGATGGAAGGGCCGCGCAAGGACCTGTCGGCGATGTTCGACCTGATCGTGAGCCACGTGCCGGCCCCCGGCCTCGACCCCGACCTGCCGTTTGCGATGAACGCCGCGATCCTGGAAGCCGACCCCTTCCTCGGCCGCATCCTGACCGGGCGGATCGAACAGGGCACCGCGCGGCTGAATATGCCGGTGCGCGTGCTGCACGCCGACGGCAAGATCGTCGAGACGGGGCGGCTGACCAAACTGCTCACCTTC
Organism: Acetobacterales bacterium; assembly: GCA_038323655.1. GTDB lineage: Bacteria > Pseudomonadota > Alphaproteobacteria > Acetobacterales > Acetobacteraceae > Humitalea. The sequence continues at coordinate 12,350 of JBBQHE010000119.1, forward strand.
TCGGGCCTGGACCGGGTCGTGGTGGAATCGGCCGAAGCCGGCGACATCATCGCCATCGCCGGCCTGTCGGAAGCCACCATCCCCGACACCATCGCCGACCCTGCCGTGCTGGTGCCGCTGCCCTCCGTGCCGGTCGATCCGCCGACCTTGGCCATGACCTTCCGCATCAACGACGGCCCCCTGGGCGGCCGCGAGGGCAAAAAGGTTACCAGCCGCCAGATCCGCGACCGGCTGCTGAAGGAAACCGAGAGCAACGTCGCGATCAAGGTCACGCTGTCGTCGGAAAACGACGCCTTTGAGGTCGCCGGTCGTGGCGAACTCCAATTGGGCGTGCTGATCGAACAGATGCGCCGCGAAGGTTTCGAGCTGACCATCGGCCGCCCGCGCGTGCTGATGCGCACGAATGAGGAAACCGGCGAGCGCGAGGAGCCCTACGAGGAAGCCCTCGTGGACGTGGACGAGGAATACTCGGGCGTCGTCGTCCAGAAGCTGAGCCTGCGGAAGGGCCAGTTGCAGGACATGCGGCCCTCGGGCGGCCACAAGCTGCGGCTGACCTTTCTGATCCCGTCGCGCGGGCTGATCGGCTACCAGGGCGAGTTCCTGACCGACACCCGCGGCACCGGCATCATGAACCGGCTGTTCCACGGCTACCTGCCTTTCGCCGGCCCGATCGAGGGCCGCCGCAACGGCTCGCTGATCTCCAACAGCGACGGCGAGGCGATCCAATATGCGCTGTTCTATCTGCAGGACCGCGGCACGCTGTTCGTGGACCCGGGCGTGAAGGTTTACGTCGGGCTGATCCTCGGCGAACACAGCCGGGACAATGACCTGGACGTGAACCCGATCAAGGAAAAGAAGCTCACCAACATCCGTGCCGCCGGCAAGGACGAGGCGCTGCTGCTGATCCCGCCGCGCCGGATGAGCCTGGAACAGGCGATCGCCTACATCGAGGAAGACGAGCTGGTGGAAGTGACGCCGGGCGCCATCCGCCTGCGCAAGCGCTACCTCGACCCGCATGAGCGCAAGAAGCACGCG
>JBBQHE010000120.1:0-13244 GCA_038323655.1 Acetobacterales bacterium
CATGCAGCAGGCCGGTCAGCGCCGGTGGGGCGGTGGCCCCGGCGCGAACCCCGCCGATCAACTGGACACGCTGCAGGTCGTCGGCGACCAGGCGCAGGAACGCGGGTTCCGACAACTCGTTCTGCCGCAAGAACTGGTCGAGGATGGCGCGGCTGAACCGCCCATCGCCGCCCTGGAACGTCGGGATCGCCCAGATGAAGTCGCGTACGGTCGCAGGCGGTACTGTCAGCCCCAGCCGGGCGGCCTCGGTCGCCCGCGCCCGGTCGGCGATCAGCGCGTCCAGGGCCTGGCGCGCCACGATCTGGCGCATCTCCGCATCCATCTCGATCCGCCCGGCCAGTTGGCGCTGGGTGCGGATGATGGCGCGCTGGGCTGCGACCTGGGCCTCGGTCAGGTCGATCGCCACCCCGCCGACCCGGGCCACGGCATTGTCGCGGCCGAGATTGCGGATCGTATCCTCGATGCCCCAGATGGCGAAGGAGATGACGAGCAGCAGGAACAGGGCCTTGGCGAACCAGGTGGAGGCAAGGCGGCGCATCTGAATGATCATGGCGGCGCGGGTAGCGGAAAACCGGGTCGGGGGGAATGCGCCACATGGTGGTTGCGAGCGGCGACGGTGGGCGCTAGGGCCACGGAACGCCGTGGAGACGCCCGCATGACCGCCATTCGCCCGCTGATCGTCGGCAATTGGAAGATGAACGGCACGGTGGCCGAAGCCGCGGCGCTGGCGCAGGCGGTCGCGGCCGGGGCGTCGGGCCTGGCTGCTGACCTCGTGCTGTGCCCGCCGTCGCTGCACCTGCTGGCGGTCGCGCCGGGCATTGCGGGCACGCCCATCGGGCTCGGCGGGCAGGATTGCCATGCCGGGGCCAAGGGCGCGCATACGGGCGACGTTTCGGCGCCCATGCTGCGCGACGCCGGGGCCGGCTTCGTGATCCTGGGCCATTCCGAGCGCCGCGCCGACCACGGCGAAACCGGCCCTGACGTCGCGGCCAAGGCCCTGGCCGCGATGGCAGCCGGACTGCGCCCCATCATCTGTGTCGGGGAAGACCTGCCGTTCCGCGAGTCGGGGACGGCCGAGATGATCGTGGCGAACATGCTGGCAGGCAGCCTGCCGGGGGATCCGACGGTCTACGGCGGCAGGGCTGCCTTCGCCGAGGCGGGGGGGATCGTCGCCTATGAGCCCGTCTGGGCGATCGGCACCGGCAGAACCCCGACCGAGGCGGAAATCCTTTCGATGCACACGCATTTGCGGCGTGAATTGCTGGCCTCCTGCGGCCCTGCCGGCGCCAGTGTCCCGCTGCTTTACGGCGGCAGCGTGAAGCCCAGCAATGCCGGGGCGATCCTGGCCCTGCCGGATGTGAACGGCGCCCTGGTCGGTGGGGCGTCGCTCGCCGCCGCCGATTTCCTGGCCATCGCGGCCGCCGCCTGATCGGCTGCGCCGGCCCGGGGCTGCCGACATGCGAACCCGGGTATGCGAATCTGGGTATGCGAATCTGGCTATGGGAATCTGGGCATGCAAACCTGGGCATGCGAGCCTGGACATGCGGATCAGGGCAGGGGCCCGCGCCGGGGTGGCGGTGGCGCCCGTGCTGCGCTAGACGGTGCCCGCCATGATCACTGTCCTGCTTGTCCTGCACCTGTTCGTCACCCTCGCCCTGATCGGCGTTGTCCTGCTCCAGCGGAGCGAGGGCGGGGGCCTGGGCATCGGCTCGAGCCAGGGCATGGGCAGTTTCATGGGCGGGCGCGGCACGGCGAACCTGCTCACCCGCGCCACCGCTGTGCTGGCGACGGCCTTCATGGTCCTGGCCCTGGTGCTGGCGCTGCTCGGACGCGGTGCGTCACAGCAGCGATCGATCCTGGATGGTCCCGCGCCGGTCGTACCTGGCGGGGCGCCCGCGGCGCCGGCGCTGCCCGCCTTGCCGGCGGTACCGACCAACTGATCGCGGTCCCGGCGTAAAGCCGGCCTTCACCTTCGTCGCGCAGGATGCGACCCGTCATTCAGGACGGGACGAATCGCATCATGACGCCGGCATTCGGCGGTCGCTTTATGCCGCGGCAGGTCGTCGGGACCACGCCGGACGGCCGCATCCTGGCGGCCATCGACGTGGTCGACGGCAGCCTGGTCGGCATCCGGCAACACCGGCTGGCACCGGGGGCACGGGCGGCGTTCCTGGCGCGGGCCAAGACCGCGGCCGGGCTGCCGCATCCGCATCTTGTGGCCCTGCATGACGCCGGCCTGGTCGGCGCCTGGGGCTGGATCGCCATGGACCTCCCGCTCGGGGAGTCTCTGGCGGAGGTGCTGTCACGCGATGGGCGACTGCCTCCCGCCGGGGCCGCGCGACTCTGCCTGCAACTGCTGGATCCGCTGCACCATTGGCACGCACAGGGCCTGGCGCATGGCGATGTCACCGCGGCCAATATCGTGCTGGAGGATGGGCCGGGGCCGGTGCGGCTGCGCCTTGGCCCGCTGGCCATGCCAGGGGCCGCGACCTCGGCGCATAGCGACGCCGAAGCACGTCGCGCCGACCTTCGGGCCGTGGGCGGCGTGTTGCACGCCTGCCTCCTTGGCCTGGCGCGGCCGGTCGTGTCGCCGCGTCTGCCGACTGGAGTCCAGGACCTGCTGGCTCGCGCCCTGGCCCCCGGGGAGGGCTTTGCCGAGGCACATGCCATGGCCGAAGCGCTGCGGCCCTTGGCCCGGGCGGAAGGGCCGCCCGGGCCGGCGCCGCTGCTGGCACGCCGGGCGCGGGCAACCGCCCGGGCCGACAGGCCGGCCGGACCGCGCATGCTGGCCGGATGGCGGGCGGTTGCACCCGCCGGCCGCGCTGGCGTGTTCGGCGCCTGCTGAGACGGATTCGCCACCTGCGCTGATTTGCGCCGCAACCTGGGCCCGGCCAGCAAGCCGCGCCGGGCACATGCGCGCCCCGCGCCGGCGCGGCTGGACGGGTCGCACCCTGGGGGGCTATTCGGATGGCCCATGACGCGGTTCGTATTCATCACCGGCGGCATGGTCTCCTCGCTCGGCAAAGGCATCGCGGCGGCATCCCTTGCCGCCCTTCTGCAGGCGCGCGGGCACAAGGTCCGCTTACGCAAGCTCGACCCCTATCTGAACGTCGATCCGGGCACGATGAGCCCTTATCAGCACGGCGAGGTTTTCGTGACCGACGACGGGGCGGAAACCGACCTCGACCTCGGCCACTATGAACGGTTCACCGGCGTGCCCGCGACGCGTGCGGACAACTGGACCTCGGGGCGCATCTACGCCGAGGTGATCGCCAAGGAACGCCGCGGCGACTATCTCGGCGGCACCGTGCAGGTGATCCCGCACATCACCGATGCCATCAAGGCCGCGGTGACCGCCGATACCGATGGGCTGGATTTCGTGCTGGTCGAAATCGGCGGCACGGTCGGCGACATCGAAAGCCTGCCCTTCCTCGAAGCCATCCGGCAGCTGGGCAATGAACTCGGCCACCAGCACAGCCTCTTCGTGCATCTCACGCTGGTGCCCTACATCCCCTCGGCCGGCGAATTGAAGACCAAGCCGACGCAGCACAGCGTCAAGGAACTCCTCTCGCTCGGCATTCAGCCGCAGATCCTGCTCTGCCGCTGCGACCGTCCCATTCCCGAGAATGAACGCCGCAAGATCGCGCTGTTCTGCAACGTGCGGCCCGAAAGCGTGATCCCGGCGCTCGACGCTGCCTCGATCTACGCGGTGCCGGTCGCCTATTCGCGTGAGGGGCTGGACCGCGAGGTGCTGCGGCACTTCGGCATGTCGGTCTATGGCGAGCCGGACATGAAGCGCTGGAGCAATATCATGCGCGCCATCGACCAGCCGGAAGGCGAGGTCACCATCGCCGTCGTCGGCAAGTACACAGGGCTGCTCGACGCCTACAAATCGCTCGCCGAAGCCCTGGCCCATGGCGGCATCGCGCATCGGGTGAAGGTGACGCTCGACTGGGTGGACAGCGAGATTTTTGAAGGCGACCCCGCCGAGGCCCTGGCGCGGCTGGAGGGGGTGCACGGCATCCTCGTCCCCGGTGGCTTCGGCGAACGCGGGACCAAGGGGAAGATCGCGGCGGTCCGCTTCGCCCGCGAACGCAAGATCCCTTTCTTCGGCATCTGCTTCGGGATGCAAATGGCGGTGATCGAGGCCGCGCGGAACCTCATGGGGCTGGAGGATGCCAGCAGCACCGAATTCGGCGCCTGCGCCGAACCTGTCGTCGGGCTGCTGACCGAATGGCGCCGCGGCAACCAGACCGAAAGCCGCGATGCCGCGGGCGACCTTGGCGGCACCATGCGGCTCGGCGCCTATCCGGCCGTGCTGGCGGCCGACAGCCTGGTGCGCGCCGTCTATGGCAGCGCCACGATCGAGGAACGGCACCGTCATCGCTTCGAGGTGAACATCGGCTATCGCGAAAGGCTGGAGGCCGCGGGTCTGCGCTTTTCCGGCCTGTCGCCCGACGGGTTGCTGCCGGAAATCGTCGAGGTCCCCGACCACCCCTGGTTCATCGGCGTGCAGTATCACCCCGAGTTGAAATCCAAACCCTTCGCGCCGCATCCGCTTTTCGCGGGCTTCGTGGGTGCTGCGGTGAAGCAGGCGAGGCTGGTATGACCGAGACCCCCAAGACGAACTGGTTCGGCCTGGTCCTGGCTGTGACCGTGGTGCTGGCGATCATCGTCGCGATCTTCATCGGCACCTTTGCCGCAACGCTGATCGGCGGCATCGGCCTGGTCGTGGCGTATCTGCTGCGCGACAAAACGCCGCCCGCGGCTTGAACCTGCTGGCGCGCCTGGCCGCCGGGCCGCTCCGCTGGTTCGAAACCTTCGTCGATCCCATCACGCCGCCCGGCGCCCGCGCTGCGCGGCTGTTCGGCACGCCGGTGCCGGCCGCCCCGCCGCCGCGGGGGTTGCTTGGCTTCTACTGGCATTTCGCGCGCCAGGCGCGGGGGCTGTTCGGCGGGCTGTTCCTGGCGGGCCTCGCCGTCGCCGTGCTCGATGCCACCATTCCGGTCTTCATCGGCACGCTGATCGCGCTGCTGGAAAGCCATGCGCCGGAAACCCTCTGGGCCGAGGCCTGGCCCATGATGGTCGGCATGGCGCTGGTGCTGATGATTGGCCGGCCGGTTGCGATCACCGCGCAGAACCTGATCACCCAGCAGGGCATCGTGCCGGCGGTGACCAGCATGATCCGCTGGCAATCGCACTGGCATGTGGTGCGCCAGGGCTGGGCCTTCTTCCAGGAGGATTTTGCGGGACGCATCGCGACACGGGTCATGCAGGGCGGGCCTGCGTTACGCGAATCCGTGGTCCAGGCGGTCAACGCCGTCTGGTACATCCTGGTCTATGGCTCGGGGGCGATGCTCTGGCTCGGGTCATCCGACCTGCGGCTGGCGGCGCCCTTCCTGATCTGGTTTCTTCTGTATGCCAGCCTGCTGCGCTGGCTGGTGCCGCAGATGCGCGACCGCGCGCGGGCGGCCAGCGAACAACGCAGCCTGCTGACCGGGCGGGTGGTCGATTCCTACACCAACATCCTGACCGTCAAACTCTTCGCCAAGGCGCGCGACGAGGATGCCTTAGTGCGCGACGGTGTGCTCGGCCTCAACGCCGCCTTCGGCCGCCAGGTGCGGCTGGTCACGCTGAACGGGTTGCTGCTGTCGGCCTTGAATGCGGCGCTGATGGTGTCGGTCGCCGCCGTCGCGGTGGCGCTCTGGGCGCGGGGGGAGATCGGCATCGGCGTCGTCGCGACCGCCCTGCCGATGGCCTGGCAGATCGCGAATATCTCGGGCTGGGTCGCCTTCAACGTCACCGGCATTTTTGAGAACATCGGTGTGGTGCAGGAAAGCATGAACTCCATCGCCGTACCGCCGACGGCGGCCGATCCGCCAGGCGCGGTTCCGCTGATGGTGGACAAGGGCGCGATCCGCTTCGATGACGTGACCTTCGGCTATGGGCGCGAGGTCGGCGTGCTGCGTGGCTTTGATCTCGCCATCGCGCCGGGCGAACGGGTCGGGTTGATCGGCCATTCCGGCGCGGGCAAGACCACCGCCGTCAACCTCATGCTGCGCTTCTTCGACCCCGAGGCCGGGCGCATCCTGATCGACGGCCAGGACATCGCCGGCGTCACGCAGGAAAGCCTGCGGGGCGCGATCGGCATGGTCACGCAGGACACGGCCCTGCTGCATCGTTCGATCCGCGACAACATCCGCTACGGCCGGCCCGAAGCGACCGAGGCCGAGGTCACGCATGCCGCGCGCCAGGTCCAGGCGCATGACTTCATCATGGGGCTGGAAGACTGGCGCGGCCGCCGCGGCTATGACGCGCATGTCGGCGAGCGTGGGGTGAAGCTTTCGGGCGGGCAGCGTCAGCGCGTTGCGATCGCGCGTGTGCTGCTGAAAAACGCGCCGGTCCTGGTGCTGGACGAAGCGACGAGCGCGCTGGATTCGGAAGTCGAGGCCGCAATACAGGAACAGTTGAACGGGCTGATGGCCGGCAAGACGGTGATCGCCATCGCCCATCGCCTGTCCACCATCGCGCGCATGGACCGGCTGGTGATCCTGGAACACGGGCGGGTGGTGGAAGTGGGCGGCCATGCCGAGCTTCTGGCGCAGGGCGGGGCCTACGCCGCGCTCTGGGCGCGGCAGTCGGGTGGCTTCGCCTCGGTCTGACGCGGGCTCGCCGGCAGCTTGCTGAAAAAGGCTGTGCTGGTGAGGCGCTCCTTGAGGGTGGCTTCGCCCCCCCTGTCCTTCTTGTACCGCCAGTTCGGCGACCCTGGCGATGGCGGCCGCTGCGCTCGCCGGCAGGTCTGGCTGTGCCGCGGCCAGCATCCGGCTCAGATGGCCTTCCACGGTGATATCCGGCGGCGTCGCCCGCTTAAACGGGCGGATGATCACCCGGTCGATCAGCGCCCGGGCGGCTTCCAGCGCTTCGGGGTTGTCGCCGGCCTCGAGCGCCTCACGCAGCCGCCCCACGGTCTGGCGGTAGCCCTGGCCGAGGTTGGGCATCAGCCGGATCGTGGTCGGCTTTGCCGCCTCCAGGGCCGCCGCCAGGCGGTCGCGCTCGGCCTCCAGCCCCGATAGCTTGGCCTGTAGCCCCGGGCTGCGCAGGCCGTCCGTGATCGCATCGATCAGGTTGGCCAGCTTGCGCTCAACCGCCGCCAGTGCCCGGGCGGCGTTCTGCGCTTCATCCCCCCGCTCGGCGGCAAGGCGGTTCCATTCAGCGGTGAACTCCTCGGCGAACAGGGCTGCAAGTTCGGGGTCCATCATGCGCTCGGCCAGGATGGCCAGCACGGCGGCTTCGATCTTGGCGCGGGGCACGGTGGTGCGGTTGCTGCACCGGTCGATGCGCGCCCCTGAGCAGCTATAGAAATTCCCCTTGTGCGCCGCGAACCGATCGCCGCAGACGCCGCAGACCAGCTTTCCCGTCAGCAGATAGCGCGGCGGCCGGCGTTCCCAGAATTTCGCGGCGCCGGTGGCCGGATCGGCGTGCGGCGCAGCGGCGGCAAGGCGCTTCTGCACCGCCACCCAGACGTCGTCCGAAACCAGGCGACAGTCAGGCGCCGGGCCCACCACATGCGTCTCGGCGTCGTTCCGCTGGCGCCGGCCAGCACCTGAGGTGGGATCAACCTGCCGCAGCCGCTGGTTCCAAACCAGTTCGCCGATATAGGTCCGATTACGCAGCATCCCGTCGCCCATGCCGGGCCGCCCGGCGATGGTCATGCGTTGCCAGCCGCGGCCGGAGGGTCCCGGCACGCCCTCGGTGTTCAGGGCACGTGCGATGGCGCCAGGCGACAGCCCTGCCGCATAGTCGACAAAGATGCGACGCACCACGGCGGCCCTCTCAGGCACGATGGCACGCAGGCCCCGGTCGATCTCGCCGTCAGACCGCTGGACCGAGGTGACACGGCAATAGCCATAGGGCGGCTTGCCGGTGGCACGCCCGGCGCGAATGCGGCCCTCGATCCCGCGCCTGGTCTTGGCGGCAAGGTCGGTGAGGTAGAGCGCGTTCATCGTGCCCTTCAGCCCGACGTGCAGCGCGTTGATATCGCCGTCACCGATGGTAACCAGGCGAACCCGGGTATAGCCGACGACCTTGTAGAAGGCCGCGATGTGCTCCTGGTCGCGGGAGAACCGGTCGAGCGCCTCGGCCAGGACGATATCCACCTCCCCGGCGCGCATGGCGGCCTGCAGGGCCTGGTAGCCCGGGCGCAGGGTGGTGGCGCCGGAGATGGCGGCGTCGTGGAAGGTCCGCACCACCGCCCAGCCCTGGCGCTCGGCATGGGCGCGGCAGATGCGGAGTTGATCCTCGATGGAATGCTCCGACTGCCGGTCGGAGGAGTAGCGGGCGTAGAGGGCGACGCGGGGGCTGGCGGACGCCAGGGGGGTCAGCATGGACAGTCTCCGGGTTGCGCAAGGCAGGTCGTGACGGGGGCCGAGACGAGGCTGGTCATCCTGCACCCTTCGACGCAGCCCGCCTGCCGCGCCTGCCCTGCTTCATGAGGCGGGCGATGGTGTCCGCGTGGTTCTGAATGGCGACCCGGCCATTGGCGGTGATGTAGTACCTCTCGGTGGTGCGCAGGCTGCCGTGGCCCAGGACCTGGGCGGCAATGCGGACATGGTCCGGGTCCTCGATGGCGATGGTGGTCGCGGCACAGTCCCGGAAAAGATGGGCGTTGATGGGATGGCCAAACCGCGCGCGGGTGATGCGCCGGAGTTGCTTGTGCAGCCCGGCGTGGGTCAGTGGCGCGCCGCCCTGGGCGAGCCATAGGAATGCGCCGCTGGGACGTACGATCGGCGGTGGCGCGCCCTTGGCCACGGCTGTGGCCAGGATCGGCCGCACCTGGTCGAGGTAGCGTTGCAGGGGGGCGACCAGGGTCGGCGGCCAGTCGACATCGAGCACGCGCTTGCCCTTGGTTTCCTGGATCTCGAAGGTCAGGCGATAGCTTTTGCCCTTGGCTTCGGCGCGCAGATGGCGGCCGATCTCGGTGCCTAAAAAATTGCTGACCCGCAGCGGCCGCGCCGCGAGCGCCGCGATCATCAGCCCGTTCCGGTAGGTCCGGGCCGCGGCGGCACTCTGCCGAGGCTGGGTGGCCTCGTCGTCCAGGGCGGGTGTTGCCGCCGCCATCAGGTCAAACCCCAACTGGCGCAGGTCGCGGGTCGAGACGATTTTGGAACGCTTGACGCGGGACGGCACAGCGACCCGCTGCATCCGGGTCTGCACCGACCGCAGCCACTGCCAGCCCTCCTTCGTGGGGGCGGGGTACATGGCCTGCACCATCATCGAGAACAGGCCGAGGGTGGTGGCAACGGTGACAGAACTGCGGCCGATGCGCAGGTGGGCAACATACGCGCGTATCCGGTCGGGCGTGATGCGGGACGCGGGGTCGGCGGTTTCGACCAGCGCCCCCTGGGCTGCCAGATAGCCGAGCCAGCGCCCATAGGCGCCAACGACGGATTTGCGGCTTGCTGGCCGCCACTCTGACGCCAGGCCGATTTCGTCCATGAGGTCGCCCTGCGTGCTGGCCCGGACCCAGGCCTGCCGGTCGGCCACCGGCCAGTCCATCAGCTTGATGGCCGGGTGGTCGCTGCCCGCCCGGACGATCCCTGGGATCGTCGTGGTCGTGGTCGTGGTGGTCGTGGTCGTCATCATGGCGGTCATGCCCGGCGCTTCTTTCCGGCAGTGGCAGCCCCGGCCCGGCTGCGGTTCACCAAGCCGTCGAAGTGCTTGAGCGCCCCCTTGGTCTCCATGCCGGCGTAGTAGGTGACGGTGGTGTTCAACGACTTGTGGCCGAGGATGCGCTGCGCCTGGCCATGTGCGGCGGGATTTTCGTTCAGCACGATCATTGCCGCCATGTGCCGGAACAGATGCGGGTTGAACGCGAGGCCGCAGCGTTCGGCGATGGCGCGCTTAATCGGGGTGCGAATGCCGTCGGCCGACTTGCTGGTGGTGGCGGTCTTTCCGGGGAACAGAAAATCCGACCCGGGGACGCCGAGCAGCGGGCGGTAAAGCTTGATGTAAGTCGCCAGCATGCGGGCAAGCTCGGTGGGCACGGCGGCCTCGATCGGGCTGCTGTTCTTGACGTCCTCGGGCGGAAACCAAAGCGTCATGCTGCCGTCCTGGGCGATCAGCAGGTTCGTGCTGATGCGGATCATGGTCAGATTCCGCAGCCGTATGGGGATCAGGATCAGTGTCTGGATGGCGACGGCGGTCTGCCACTGCCGCGCGCTGGGCAGGCAGGGCGGTCCCATGCGCCGCACTTCGGCACACAACCGCTGCGGCAGATCGAGCAGGGTGGCGAGACGCGCGGGATCCTCCAGGGGTCGGAGCCGGTCGCGATTGCGGTGGGTCATACCAGGACTGATCGGGCGGACGTTCTTTGCCATCCGGCGGTAGCGCTTGAGGTCCTCGTCCGGGGCCTTCGTCCAGTTCTTCGCCAGGGCGATGACCAGCCCCGCCATGTGCGCGGTATGCATCGAAGGCTTTCCGTCCCCGCGGGCCATCAGGAAACGCACCACCATCTGCGCCCGCTGCGGCGTCACGACCGCAGCAAGGTCAAGGAAGGTTGCCGGATCCTCGCCCTGCTGCACCAGGGCGCCGAGGTATTCCCGCACGCCGCGCAAATTGGAGTCCAGCGATGCCGGCCTGAGGGGGCGGAAGTCCCGATCGGCCATAGGGTCCAGCCCGAGCCAGCCCATCCAGCGATCAACATCCTGGAGCATGGTGGGCGGAAAGGCCGACCACGGAAGGCTGTAAATGTTGCGATTGTCGGCCAGGGTAAGGCGGTGCTGGGGCCAGGCCGGGTGCGCATCGGCGGCGCGGTTCCAGTGCAGGGCGGCCTCCCGGGCGCACCGTGCCGGCTCCGACGCGAGGCTCTGGGTGGTCAGATCGTTCAGGTAGCGGGCGATCACGGTGTCATCGACCCGGTCAGGCTCCAGGCCTTGCAGGGTGCAGTAGCGCGCGAGGCGCCCAAGGTGGAACAGCGGCGCTTTCTCAGCACCGATGCACCGCAGCAGATCCCGCCAGGCCGGCGACGGCTCATGGTCGAACCGCCCTGGCACGCTGGCCACGCCACCATACCGCATCGCGGCCACGAGCAGGCTGAGGATATTCCTCCAGCGGCCGCCGGCATGGCCGACCATGGCCGGCGTCAGCCCCTTGAGCAGCGGCCTCAAAGCGACCGGGTCGGCGGCAATGATGTCGATCGGGCGCCCCAGGGCTTTGGCGACGGACGACAGCGCCGAGGCCATGTCGTCGCGGCGGCGCGGCGGCAGGGCGAGGTCGGCGCGAATACGACGGTGCAGGTCTGCCAAGGTCATGGGGTTGGTGGTCATGGGGTTGCTGGTGACCGGGGTGGTGGCAAGGGCCAATCGTCCGGCGTTTCGGGCATTGAGGTTGGACACGGTGATACTCCGATGTACAGGGTTGTACTATGACTGAATAACGTGACTAGGCTAGTCGATTAATGTTTCTCTTAAACTGAACTACACAGTCACTAATCAATTCTAATCTATGGACAATCAGCGACATACAGGGACAATACTACTCTGCACCATCGCCATCGATGTAGCGGCGCAGATCGGCCTCGCTGATGCGCAACGCGCCGCCGAGCCGGCGCACCGGCAGGACGCCTTCGGCGATGCGGCGGCGGATGCTCTTGGTGGAGAGCGCCAGGCGATCAGCCACCTGGGCGACGGTCAGCAGTGGCGGCGTGGGGCGAGCATGAGGGTTCGGCGGTGTCACGGGCTGTGCTCCGGTCGGATGTGGTCGATACCGGCCAGCGCCCAGGCCTCCGCCGCCGCCTGACGCGCGAGGATGCGCACGAGGTTGGCGACGAGGGCCTGCCCGGTTTCCATCGATCCCGTCGGCACCAAAGCGCAGGCGGGATCCGCCGTGCCTTGGAGCAGGATGGAGAGGGATGGATTCGGGGAAATCGGATGCGCGGCCATCCCCCCATCCAGGCGTCACGACCTGGAAACGGCGAACGCGACGCCGGAGCGACGCGGTCGGCACAGGACGCAAGGCACTGGGAACACCGCCGATAAATGTCGAATGGAACTCGGCGCGCGATTCGAGCCGGACGGTGCGGACCATCTGTTTATCTGACGAAATCGGCCGGGGATTTTTGTCAGAGATGACGGCGTCGCCGGCAGGCATCGACCAATGAGGGCATGCATTCTTGTCAGCTATGACGGCGTCGCCGTCAGACACTGACGGGAATGGGCAGAGGCCCGCGTGAATTGCAGCATCCTCACTCGAGGTCGCGGCACGCAGGTCATGGTGCGGGTCAGGATGTCGGCGACGGGGCGAACAAGTCAGGCTCGGGGTCACGTCGAGGCCGCGCGGCGCGCGGGCTGGACCCTCTGCGCGCCGATTGCGTTCGACCTTCCGGGGGGATCACCGCAGCCGGCAGCGCAACGCGCTCAGGGGTGGCCAATGCCGAGGCTGCGGCCGCGGCTTGGGTTTCGTCCCAGTTTGCCAACAGGCGTGCCACTACAATGGCACGGGTCTGCCGGTCCCCCTCCGCCAGCGCCGTGAGTCGGGCCACGATCTGCCGCGGCAGCGCGACCGTCACCAGGTCATGAGCCTCGGTATAACAGCGCTGCCGCTCGGCAGCGGAACGCGGGCTCGGGCTTTTGGGGCGGCCGGCCATTGTCAGGCCAACCCGATCAAACAGACCCGGAGCAGCCGCAGGCCATCCAGCTCCAGGACAACCTCGTCGTCCTCGCGACGCGTCACTACGGCGCTGCCTGCGGCCAGCGCCGTCAGCCGGCCGATGCCCGCGATGGCATGCGCCCGCAGCGCCACGACCATATCCCCCAGCCGTGGCGGCTGCCCCTCGTCCACATAGGCCAGATCGCCGGCCTGGAGCCGACCGACCGGGGCGCTGATCCAAAGGGCAAAGAGGAGTGTGGTAGACGGTCCTGGCCGTGCGACCACGCCGCGGGCCGTGCCAGGCTCGACCCGGCCATCGGTGTCTCGAAAGACCGGGACCACGGCGGCGGGTTGCGCCAAGGTAGGCGCGGGCCGCATGCCCCCACTGGGTCGAACAGCGCCGCGCAGGTCATCCTCCGGCACCTGCAGCACCAGCGACAGCGCCGCACGCTCCTGTTCCGGCAGCTTCTTGGGCGATCCGCGATGGATCCATTGGTGCAGGTAGGCGTCGTTCCGCCCGACCGCCTGGGACAGCGACTTCAGCGACAGGCCCAGTTCCCTGGCCCGGCGAAGGACCAGGAGGCGGGGCGCGTCCAGCG
>JBBQHE010000121.1:0-13119 GCA_038323655.1 Acetobacterales bacterium
TCGATCGTCTCGGGGTGCGGGCAGACCAGGCCGCCATGCGCCGCCGCGGCCTCGCACAGCCGCAGCAGGAAGCCATCGTCGATGTCGGGCAGGCCGAGGCGCGCGCCCTCCCCGCCGCGATTGTTCATGAAGATCTTGAAGCTGGGCGCGCCCCAGTCGCGCACGCAGGCCGCGACCTCGGCCAGTTGCGCCTCGGTCGAGATGATCGGGTGGTAGCCGAAGTCGATCCGCGCGCCGGCCGTGGTGACGGCGATGACCTCCGCCAGGAGGCTGCCGAAGGGCTCGGTCGCCATCAGATAGGGGATGCAGCAGGTGATGCCGCCGGTGGCGGCCGCCGCCGTCTCGCGGTCGGCATCGCCCGGCACGCGGGGGCGGGAAATGTCGCGCCCGTGGCCGAGGTGCAGATGCGCGTCGATCGCGCCGGGCAGCACCACGAGGCCGCCCAGCGCCACCTGTTCCCGTGCGGCGATGGCGGTGCCGGGGGCGAGCAGGGCCGCGATGCGCCCGCCCGCGACCGCAATGTCGCAGGCGACCGGCTGGTCGGCACCTGGCAGCATGACCAGGCCGCCCGTGAGCAGCAGGTCGCAGATCATGCCGGCACGGCCCGTAGGGCTTCCAGGCATTCCTGCGTGCTCATCACATCGGCGTATTTCGACGCCATGTCGAAGAGGTTCACCGCATGCGACACGCGGCTGCGGTCATAGACCGCGTCATGCGGCACCACGACCTTGAAGTTGTAGGCGAAGCCATCGACGACGGACCCGCGCACGCAGCCGCTGGTGGTGCAGCCGGTGACCACCAGCGTATCGGCGCCAAGGTCGATCAGGTAGCTGGCCAGCGGCGTGCCGAAGAAGGCGCTGGGATGTTTCTTCGGCAGCAGGATGTCTTCCGGCTGCGGGCGGATCGCCTCGACGAAATCATAGCCGTGGCGCGCGACGGTCATCAGCGCCGGGACTTTTTCGGCAAGCCGCCCCTGGTCGAAACCCTCCTTCGGCGAGACATGCGGGTAGAGCACCGGCCAGCCTTTTTCGCGGAACAGCGGCAGGAGTGTCTCGATCCGCGACACGGCCTCCCAGCCCCATTCGCCGCAGGAGGTCGGGAATTCCTTGATCGCCTCCCAGAAGGGCATCGGGCGGGTGCCGATGGTGCGGTACTGCACGTCGATGATCAGCAGTGCCGGCCGGCGGCCGAGGCCGGAAGTGCGGCCGAAGCCCGCGGCGCCATAGGCGCGCTGTTCCTCGGCGGGAATGATGCCGTCCCAGGGTTTCATCGCAGCACTCCGTCATGGGGAGGACGTCGTAGCGGGCCGGGGGGCCGGCGCACAAGTGGGATCCCAGTTGCTTGACAGTCCGGGCCAGCCGGAATGACAGTCGTGCCACGCTTTCCGAAGGAACCCGTCCCATGGCCGTAACGGTCTCTCGCCGCGCAATCCTGGCCGGCGGCGCCACGCTGGCGCTGGCCACCCCGGCCCTGGCCTTTCCGGACCAGCCCATCCGCATGGTCGTGCCCTGGAACGCCGGCGGGGCGACCGACGTCGTCTCCCGCGCGCTCGCCGCCGCCATGTCGCCGCTGCTCGGCCAGCCAGTGGTGGTTGACAACCGGCCGGGTGCGAATGGCGCCGTGGGCGCGGCCTTCGTCGCCGGCGCGCGGCCCGATGGCCACACGATCTTCGTCGCCAGCGCCGAGACGCATACCGTCAACCCGCTGGTCTATGCGCGCCTGGCCTATGACCCCGTCGCCGGCTTCGAACCCATCACCGTCTTCGCTGACGGGCCATTCGCGCTGGTGGTGCGGGCCGGGCTGGGGGTCGAGACGCTGGATGCCTTCGTGGCCTTGGCGCGCAGCCGGCCTGGCGCGTTGACCTATGCCTCCTGGGGGATCGGCTCGACCTCGCAACTGGCGGCGGCGGGGGTGATCCAGCATGCGGGGCTGGACCTGCTGCATGTGCCGTTCACCGGCGCCGCCCCGGCCTATACCGCGCTGGTCGCCGCCCAGGTCGATGCGATGTTCATGAACGCGGGCCCGGCCGAAGGGCTGGCGCGCGACGGCCGGGTGAGGATCCTCGGGATCGGTTCGGCCGCGCGGGTGCCGCTGCTGCCGAACGTGCCGACGCTGCGCGAACTGGGCATGGCGGTGGATGCGGCCAACTGGTTCGCACTGCTCGGCCCGGCCCGCACGCCGCCCGCCGTGGTGACGCAAATCGCCAACGCCGCGGCCGAAGCCCTGCGTGCGCCGGCGGCGCAGGAGATTTTCCGCGCCCAAGGCATCGTCCCCGTCAGCCTGACGCCCGAACAGACCCGCGCCTTCATGACCGCGAACCGCGAAACCCTGGGGATGGTGGTGCGGCGGCTGGATATCCGGCTGGACTGACCAGGCCCGACCGGCTGCCTGATCCGGGGGCGGTCCGGCCCGAGCCAGCCGACCGGGGCCGGACGCTGGCCGTGGGCGTGGGGCAGGATCAGGGGCGTGGACCTACCGGTGCCGCCGCAGCACGCCTGCCCTGGGTGCCCGCCACCCGTGGGTGGGAAAGCGCCGCCTGGACTGTGCCGCGTTCCTGCCGACCGTCAGCCGCGGCGTGCGGTCGTCAACAGGTCCATACCGGCGGGTCCCGCCGTCTGGGCCCAGGCCTCGATCACCGGCCCGGCTGCCGCGCGAAGGGCCGCATCCAGGGCCGGGGCCGGTTCCAGCATACGCACCCCGGCCGCGGTCATGCGGGCGGCGTTCTCGGCCAGGCGCGTCTGCAACGCCGCCCATTGGCGCCGTTCGGTGGCATCGCCGGCGCGGGCCACGGCCGTTTGCGCCGACGCTGGCAGCGCCCCCAGCGCCTGCTGGCCACAGAAGGCCAGGCTCAGCGGCCAAGCCCAGTCCAGCCGGGTGAAATGCGGCAGGCTTTCCCAAAGTCGCGCCCCCGCCCCACCGTCGCCGGACGACAGCACGGCATCGATCGTGCCAGCCTGCACGCGTGGCAGGGCATCGGCGAAGGAGATCACCTCGGCCGCCGCGCCCGCGGCGCGGAAGGTCGCGGTCGAGGTCGCATCGAAGGTCCGCACCCGCAGCCCCGCCAGGTCGGCGGGCGTGGTGACCGGGTTGCGCGACCAGATGCCGGCCGGTGGCCAGGGCGTCGCATACAGCAGCCGCAGCCCCCGTTCGGCCAGCAGCGCCGTCACTCGCTCCCGCGACAGGGCCCAGAGCCTGCGGGCGTCCTCGGCCGAGGCGGTCAGGAACGGCAGGGCGAAGATGCCAAGCAGCGGCATCTGCGATACCAGGGCGCCCGCAAAAGCATCGGCCGCGGGCACCACCCCATCGGCGATGGCGCGCGGCATGCCGGCCGAACGCAGGCCGCCGGGTGCGTTGAAGCCTGGGGTGACGGTGAAATCACCGCCGCTGGCCGCGGTGGCGAAGGCGGCGATGCCCTCACCGGGCAGGCTTGTCGCCGGGTATTCGGTGGCGATGGTCCAGGTCGCGGCGGCCTGGGCCGGAATGGCTGCAAGCAGCGGCAGGGCGGCGAGGTGGCGTCGTGCGATCATGGCCGGTAGCCTGACACGGCTATCGCTTGCGCGCCAAAACAACCTCGCGCCGCCAGATGAACAGCCCCGATCCGACCAGCACGGCAATGCCGACCAGGTCCCAGCCATCCGGCCATTCCGCCCAGACCAGGGCGCCCAGAAGGCTGGTCCAGAGAATCCCCGAATACTCGAAGGGCGCCAGCAGCGTCGTGGCACTGCGGCGATAGGCCGCGGTCATCAGCAGCTGCGCCACCGCCGAGATCACCCCCACCGCGGCGAGCAACCCCCACTGCCGCGCATCCGGCCAGACCCAGGTCGGAACGGCGGCAATCCCCGCCAGCGCTCCGGCGCCGATCGCGAACCAGGCCACGATGGTGACGCTGTCCTCGCCGGTCTGGCCGAGCTTGCGTATCGAGATCATCGCCAGCGCCCAGCCCAAGGCCGCCAGCAGCACCAGTGCTACGGCCAGCGGCGGATACGCGGCCCCGCCCGACCAGGGGCGCAGCATCACCAGCACGCCGGCGAAGCCGACGCCGACCGCCGACCAGCGCCGCCAGCCGACTTTTTCGCCCAGCAAGGGCACCGACAGCGCGGTCAGGAAGAAGGGCATGGTGAAGCCGAGTGCCGTGACCGTGGTCAGGGGCATGGTGGCATAGCCGTAGAAGGCGCCGGTCATGCCAACCAGGCCGAACAGGCAGCGCTGCACATGCCCCCAGGGGTTTTTCGTGCGCAGAACCGCAAAGCCCCCGGCCGCGATCAGCACCGGCAGCAGCGCCGGCAGGGCAAAGAGGTTGCGGAACAGGATGACCTGGGCGACCGGGATCGCGCCCTCCAGCGCTTTCACGCAGGCGGCGGCCAGAGCGAAGGTCCCGGCCGCGCCCAGCACGCAGAGGATCCCCTGGCGCGCCGAGGCGGCACTCACCCCCGCGGCGGAGCCCTCAACCCCGATTGCGCCCGCCCCCGTCCAGATCGACCACCGTGCCACTGATATAGGCGGCGCGGGCGCTCGTCAGGAACAGCGCAAGGTCGGCACATTCGCCGGGGTCGATGGCACGACCAAAAGGCAGGTCGGTCAGCGTCTCCTCCCAGCGCGCTTCATCGCCGAAGCGGGCAGCAGCCTTGGTGCGTGCCAGGCGCTGGATGCGGTCGGTTTTGGTCGCGGCCGGGTTCAGCCCCAGCACGCGCACGCCGGCGTCCACGCTGCGGCCGCCCACCGCCTCGGTGAAGGCGATCAGCGCGGCATTGCCGGTCGCCCCGCAGACGTAGTCGGCCCGCGGCGACCGCCCGGCCATGCCGATGATGTTGAGGATCACGCCCGCCCCACGCGCCTCCATCGTCGGCAGATACAGCATGGTCAGGTGGATATAGCCCATGACCTTCAGCGCCCAGGCTTCGGACCAGCGGGCGAAGGACAGGTCCTGCACCCGCCCGCCCGGAATGGCGCCGGCGTTGTTCACCAGGATGTCGATGTCGGGGTGGGCGGCGAAGAGGTTTTCGCGCGCCGCGGCGTCGCCCAGGTCGGCGGCGTGGGTCGCTATTTTGACCTGCGCGCGGCTGCGGATGGCGTCCGCCGCGGCGGCCAGCCCCTCGGCCCCGCGCGAGACGAGCACGAGGTCGCAACCCGCCGCCGCATAGGCCTCCGCACAGGCGAGGCCTATGCCCTTGCTGCCGCCGGTGATCAGCACGGTCTTGCCGGCCAGGTTCAGGTCGAAGCTCAAATCACCAACTCCACGACAAAGGGTCCCGGTTGCGAAAACGACTGGCGCATGAGGTCGGCGCAGTCTTCCAGCGTGTGGACCCGCGCGGCCTCGACGCCCATGCCGTTCGCCAGCTTCACCCAGTCCAGATCCGGGTTGCCGATGTCCAGCATGTCCATCGCGGTGCGACCGGGGTTGGCGCCGACACCCTGATATTCGCCAAGCAGGATCTGGTACTTGCGGTTGGCCAGGATGACGGTGGTGACGGGCAATTTCTCCCGCGCCTGGGTCCAGAGCGATTGCAGCGTGTACATCGCCGAGCCATCCGCCTGCAGGTTCAGCACCCGCCGCCCGCCGCCGCCGATGGCTGCACCGGTGGCCAGCGGCATGCCGCAACCGATCGCGCCACCCGTGATCTGCAACCAGTCATGCGCTGGTGCGGCGTGGGTTTCCTTGAAGAAACCGCGGCCGAAACTGACCGATTCATCGGCGATGATGCAGTCCTCCGGCATGGTGGCGGCGACGCAGCGGGCCAGGCCCTCCGGCGTCGGCAGGCCGCGCGCGATGTCGGGCCGCGGGCCGGGGTCGGGGATGGCGGCGGGCGGCGCGCCCAGTTCCTCGGCCAGCGCCGCGAGCGCAGCGATGGGGTCCTGCTCATACCGCGTCAGCACATGCACCCCCGCGTCAGGCGGGTAGTGGCGGCTGGGCTTGCCCGGATAGGCGAAGAAGCCGACTGGCGCCTTGGCATTGACCAGGATGATCTGCTCGACATCGGCCAACGTCGCGATGGCGAGATCGACGGGATAAGGCACCCGTTCCAGCGCCATCCGGCCCCGGCCGCGCTCGACACGGGCATTGCTCATCTCGCCCAGCACCCGCGCGCCGGTGGCCGCGGCGATGCGATGGGCCAGGGCTTGGGCATCGGCCCGCAAGGCTCGGCCGCCCAGCAGGATCAGGCTTTTTCCGCCCGCGCGCAGCACGGATGCGGCGGCGCGTATGGCATGGGGGTCGGCTGCCGGGGCGACGGGCTCGGGCAGGCGGTTCGCGACCACCCCGCCGTCATCCCAGGCGGTATCGGCCGGCAGCACCAGGGTTGCGATCTGCCCCGGCGCGGTCCGCGCCGCCTGGGCCGCGATGGCGGCGAGGTGGCCGACCTCCGCCGCGTTGGTCGCCGTCCGCACCCAGCCCGAGACGGTTCGCGCCAGGCCTTCCGTATCGGCGGTCAACTGGGCATCGAGCGGCCGATGATAGGTCGCCATGTCGCCCACCACATTGACGATGCCCGACCGCGCGCGCCGGGCGTTGTGCAGATTGGCCAGGCCATTCGCCAGGCCGGGGCCGCAATGCAGCAGGGTGCAGGCCGGGCTGTCGGTCATGCGCCAGTACCCATCGGCCATGCCGGTCACGACGTTTTCCTGCAGCCCCAGCACGCAGCGCATGCCGGGAATCCGGTCCAGTGCCGCGACGAAATGCATCTCGCTGGTGCCAGGATTGGCGAAGCAGGTGGTGATCCCGCTGGCCAGCAGCGAATGGACCAGGCTTTCGGCACCGTTCAACGTTGTTCTCCCGCGATCTGGCGGCGGAGCCTGTGCCGCATGGCGCCGGGCGGCAACCCCTGCCGCCCGCCGTTGTCGATGCGGCGCAACGGCTTCCCAAGGTCATGAAAATAACGCAATGCGGGTATTCTTGGCACTCTCGCCAGGCTCGTATCGGACGTTGAGATGGGTCGTCTTTCAGTAGCCTTCTTCGCCTCCGGCTTCGCGGCCCTGCTGTGCCAGATCGTTTGGCAACGCATGCTCGGCATTTTTGCCGGCTCCGACACCGTCTCGGCGGCCTTGGTGGTGGGGGCGTTTCTATCGGGCCTGGGCATCGGTTCGCTGGTCGGGGCCAAGCTCGCCGACCGCATGGCGCCGCATCGGGCGCTGCTGGGCTTCGCCATCGCCGAGGCCGGTGTGGCCGGCTTCGCCCTGGTGTCCAAGTGGTTCCTGTATGACACCCTGGCGATCGGCCTGGCCGGGGTGATCGACGCGCCGGCGGCGATCTTCGCACTCTGCTTCCTGGGGCTGCTGGCGCCGACCGTGCTGATGGGCGCATCCCTGCCATTGCTAGCCCGCGCCGTCGCCGTCAGCCTGGACAGCCTGGCCGAGCGGATCGGCACGCTCTACGGCTGGAACACCGTGGGCGCCGGCATGGGGGCGCTGATCGGCGGCTGGCTGCTGGTCGGCAATCTCGGCTTCGTCGGCGCCTTGTGGGCGGCGGCCGGGCTGAATTTGGTCGCCGCGGCGCTCGCCCTCAGCCTCTGGCCCGCCTTGCGCGCCAGCGCCCCGCCCGCGCCGGCCAGCCTGCCGCCCGAGACGGGCTTCGGCGGGCTGCCGATGTGGTGCCTGCTGGTCTTTCTGTCGGGCTACGTGATCGTGGCGCTGGAGATCGTCTGGGTGCGGATGATGGGCCAGGTGGGGCAGTTCCACGCCTACCTCTTCCCGACCGTGCTTGGCGTCTTCCTGTTGGCGGACGGGCTTGGCATCGCCGTTGCCTCCCGCATGGTGCGCCGCCTGACCGACCCGCGCCCGGCCTTTTTCATCACCCAGTCGGCCGGCTTCGTGGTGGCGTCGGGGCTGCTGGCCTTGGTCTGGTTCGCCGCCCCGCTCTGGCCGATGAAGGAGATGCTGTCGGTCGATGTCTATCGCCTGCACGGCAGCCACCTGGCCGCCGGCATCCTGCTGATCGTCGCCGTGGTCGGCCCGCCGTCCTTCCTGATCGGCATGACCTTCCCGCTGGTGCAGCGGGCGGTGCAGCGGGACCTCGCCTCGGTGGGGGCCGCGGTCGGCTGGGTGCAGGTCGCCAATATCGCGGGCAATGCCGCGGGGTCGATCGCAACCGGCCTGGTCACGCTGCATGTGCTCGGCACCGCCGGGACCATGGTGCTGCTGGCCGGGCTGTCGCTGCTGCTGGTGCTGGGCTGGCTGTGGTCGGCGCGGGCGACGCTGGGCCAGCGCCGGCCCGAGATCGGGCTTGCCGTCGCCTGTGCGGCCGCCCTGCTGCTCTGGCCCAGCAACGACGGCTGGTGGCGCCGGCTGCATCTGGAACGCGCGGGCCAGGCCACAGCCTGGGCCGAGGACCGCTCCGGCATCGCCTTTTTCCGCGCCGATGCGGCCGGCACGCCGGGGCTGCCGGACGGGCCCTTCTTCATCCAGGGCTTTGGCCAGGGCCGCACGCCCTTTTTGCCGCTGCACCAGTTCCTGGGCGCGGTCGGGCCGCTGCTGCACCCCGATGCGCGCAATGTGCTGGCGATCGGCGTGGGCTCGGGCGGCACGCCCTGGGCGGCCTCCATCCTGCCGCAGTCGCGGCTGCGGGCGATCGAGCTGGTGGGGCCGGTGCTGGCGACCCTGGAGGAAACCGCGCGGCAAAATCCCGGCGGGCCGCTGGCGCGACTTTTCGCCGATCCGCGCGTCACGCTGGAATATGGTGATGGCCGCCGCGCACTGGCGAAGGCCACGACCCGCTTCGACATCATCCAGGCCGATGCCCTGCTGCCCGAGGCCTCGCATTCCGGCCTGCTCTACAGCCAGGAGTTTTTGGAACTGGTCCGCTCGCGCCTGGCCCCGGGCGGGCTTTACGTGCAATGGGCGCCGACCGGGCGCACGGCGGAAACCTTTGCCTCCGTCTTCCCCCATACGCTGCTGCTGCTGCCGGGCCGGGTGCTGGTCGGGTCCGACAGCCCGATCGCCTTTGACCCCGCGGTGCTGGCGGCGCGCTTCCGCGAGGCCGCGATTGTGACCCATCTGCGCGCGGGCAACCCGGGCTTTGCCGATTACGCGAGTTTCTTCGCCGAGCCGGTGTTGGCCTGGACACCGCAGACCCCGCGCAGCCCGGCGAGCCTGACGGACATGTTCCCGCGCGACGAGTTCTATCTGAACAATGCCGTGCGGGAGACGACGGCGCTGGTGCGGGCGCCGCGCTGAGCCGCAGCCAGCCGGTGCGCTGCGGCCTTCGCGGCACGCCAGGTGTTGCGGTTCAGGCGGCCTTGGCGTCTGGCGTTTCCAACCGTTCCAGCGCTGCGCCGAGGCGCTTTTGCATCGCCTCCTCCATCGGCAGGAAGCGGGATCGCGGCTCGGGCTCCATGGCCACGACCTCGGCTGGCAAGACCAGGCCCGCGGCCAGGGCATCGGCATGCAGCGTATAGCGGGTGCCAAGGACCAGCCCGGGCACAGGCTCGGCCATGCGGCATCCACCGAGCGAGATGTCGCTCAGCATCGCCTCGACCCTCACCGCACCTGCGTGCCCCGTTGAAAACTGCACCGTCAGGGCGAGCGGCAGCCGCGGGTGCTCGCGGCGATCGACCTCGGGCGTCGATTGCCGCAGCGCCTTGATCACGGCGGTGCGCAGGTCGGCGACGGCGACCCGCACGGTCACGGCGTTGGACATCACCGCGGTCGAATGTTCGCCCGCCTGCTGGGTCTGCTGCGAGACGATGCCGATGCGCCCGGTCACATCGTTGGCGGCACTGGAGGTCTCGGCGATCGCGCGGGCGATTTCCTGCGTCGCCGCGGCCTGTTCCTCCATGGCCGCAGCGATGGCCGTGGCCGATTGATCGACCTCGGAGACGGCGTCGGCCATCTCACGCACCACATTGACGGCGCGGCCGGTGGCGTCGGTCACCTGCTGGAGCTGGCGGGCGATGTCATCGGTGGCGCGGGCGGTCTGGGCGGCCAGTTGCTTCACCTCGCTGGCGACCACGGCGAAGCCCTTGCCGGCCTCGCCGGCCCGCGCCGCCTCGATGGTCGCGTTCAGTGCCAGCAGGTTGGTCTGCCCGGCGATATCGGCGATCAGCCGCGCGACGCCGCCGATGCGGTCGACCGCGGCGGAAAGTGCGCCGATGGTCTCACGCCCCTCGACACCCCGGTCCGCCGCGCGACGGGTGTTGACCGAGGTACTGTTGACCTGGGCCGTGATCTCGCGGATCGAGGCGCCGAGTTCCTCGGTGGCCGAGGCGACCGCCTGGACATTCTGCTGCGCGAGGTCGGCCGCCGCGGAGACCGCGGCACTTTCCACGGCGATGCTCTCGGACGTGGTCGCCATGGTCAGGACCTGATCGACCAGCGTTTCCATCTGGCCGGCGACCTTGTCCACGGCGGTGGCGGTCTGGGTTTCGACGATCTCGGCCATCTCCTGCAGGGCCCGCGTACGCTCCGCCTGCTGCTGCGCCCGCAGTGCCTCCGCCTCACGCTGGGCCTGGGCTGCGTCGCGCAGGCTGGCGATGAAGCCGAGCAGGGCGCGGGCCATGCCGCCCACCGCGTCGCGGCGGTCGGTGGCGGCGACGGTGGTCTCCAGATTGCCGGCGCCGACGGCGCGCATGGCCTGGGCCAGCGCGCCCAGCGGCTTCAGCCCGGCGTGGATCAGGCCCCAGAGTAGGAGCGAGACCAGCCCGGCGACCAGCGCGGTGCCGATGAGGCCTTTCCAGCGCAGGTCGGCCAGTGCTGCCTCGGTCGCGGCCAGCGGCGAGCCGACGAAGAGCAGGCCGACCTGTTGGCCCGCGGCATCGCGCAGCGGCTGGTAGATGGTGAGGTAGTTCTGCCCCAGTATGGTGTTGCGGCCGCGGTAGACCTCACCGCGGGTGATGGCCGCGTCATAGGCCGGCCCGGCGGCCAGGCGCGTGCCGACCGCGCGCGTGCCGTCGGGCCGGGCGATGTTGGTGGTGATACGCAGGTCGCGGGCGAAGAGCGTGGCGACACCGCCGCTGAGCCGGCCCAGCGTGTCCACGACATCGTTCTGGTCGTTCATCGCGGTGCCGCCGAGGCTGAGGCGATTCTCCGCGAGGCGCCACTCGCTGCCGATGGGGCGCAGCAGTTCCTGAAACAGCCGCGCATCCGACTCGAGCCGCGCGGCGGCCAGGTCTTCCTGCATCTGGCGGGTGGTTTCGTAGGTCCAGCTCTGCACCGCCAGTACGGCCAGGACCACCACCGTCACGACGGGGACGAGGATGCGCTGGAGCAACGAGACCCTGCTCCAGATCGAGGCAAGTCGGCGTGTCATCGGGGGTGCACCTCTTCAAGCGGCGGCGCCCTGATAACGGAGGCAGGGTTAAGAAATGGCGGCGACGGCGCCCGCTACCGCTCCTCCACCGGCAGCATCGCCTCCACCCAGGCCGCCGCCGCCAGGAAGGCCCTATCGGCGCCGAACCGCCCGACCACCTGCACCCCGAGCGGCAGGCCCTGCGGCCCGACCCCGGCCGGCAGGCTGGCGCAAGGCCCGCGCAGCGCGGTCCAGAGCGCGTTGCACGCAGGGTCCCCGGTCCATTCCAGCCCACCTGGCGCCTCGCCCGGGGCGGATGCGGTCAGCACCAGATCGGCATCGCCCAGCCAGTCGGCAAACGCCGCCTGGGCCGAGACGAAGACGGCGCGCGCCTCGGCCAGGGCGGCGGGGCCATGCGCCGCCCCGCCGTCCAGGGCGGCCAGCAGCACCGCCGACATCTGCGCCCGCGCCGTCGCGCGTTCCCAGGCCAGGGCCTGGGCGCTTTCGCCGTTCATCACCACCGGATGGGCGGCGAGCAACGCCAGCACTGCCGGCGGCAGGCTCGCCTGCGTCACCTTCGCCCCGGCCGCGGAAAGCCGGGCCGCGGTCTGGTCCAGCAGGCTGCGGGTGGCTTCCGACAGCAGGGGTTCGGCGGGGCCGGGGCAGAGCAGGATGCGGGGTGCCGACTCACGCGGGGCAGGCGGTGCGTCCAGCTTTGCCGCCGCCGCCACCAGCCAGGCGCAATCGGCCAGCGTGCGGCCCAAGGCACCGATGGTGTCCAGGCTCTCGCTCATCACCTTCATCCCACCCCGGTGGATGGTGCCGAAGCTCGGCTTGTAGCCGGCGACCCCGTTGAAGGCGGCGGGGCGCAGGATGCTGCCGGCGGTCTGGGTGCCGAAGGCGGCAGGGAAGAACCCGGCCGCGACCCCGGCGGCACTGCCCGAGGACGAGCCGCCCGGCGTGTGGTCGATGTGCCACGGGTTGGCGGTCGGCCCCGGGCGGCGGGTCGCGAATTCGGTGGTCACGGTCTTGCCCAGTAGGATGCCACCCGCCTGGCGCGTCATCGCGACACAGGCGGCATCGGCGCGTGGCACATGCCCCGCCCAGATCGGCGAGCCATAGGCGCTTTGCACCCCGGCGGTATCCAGCACGTCCTTGGCGCCGAAGGGGATGCCGCCGATCGGCCCGGGCCGGCCGGCGCGGTCGGCGGCCTCGGCCGCGGCAATGGCGCCGGTCGCATCGAGCGTGGCGAAGACGCGGCATGCCGGCTCGGCCACGGCGATCCGCGCCAGGCAGTGGTCGAGGAACCCCCGGGCGGTCAGCCGCCCGGCCGCCATGGCGGCGCGGGCGGCGGGGATGGTGAGGGCGGCCGTATCGGCGTGGCGGGTGTGTCGCATGGCCACAGTCTTTCCCGCCCGCTGTCCCAAGGGAAGGGGCCGGGCCGCGCCAGTCCCCTGCGGCGGCGCCGGCGTGCCGGCAGCCACGCGGCGGCGGGCCTCGCGGAATGTGGCGCCGGCTGGCATGATGCCGACGTCATGCCGCGCGACAACGCCTCCCCTCCCCCCCTGCCGGTCGGCCTGGCCGCCGCCGCCGACGGCACGCTGCTGCACGCGCTGCCGCTGGCGCCCGAGGCGCTGCCGCCCGTCGCCCCCGCCGCCCTGCGCGCGGCCTGGGACGCCGCCCACCGGGCCGCGGCCGCCGAGGCGCCCGGGCCCCCGCGTGCCCTGCTGTTCCAGGGCACCGATGGGGCCCGCCGCGACCTGCTGCTGGCCGACGCCGAGGCCCGCTGCTGGGCGCTGGCGGTAGAACGCCTGGCGGGGCTCGACACCACCGCCGGCGTGGCGCTGCTGGTGCGCCTGCTGGCTCTGATCGACCTGCTGGCACGGGTGCGGTTCCTCGACGCG
>JBBQHE010000122.1:0-13079 GCA_038323655.1 Acetobacterales bacterium
GCTTACCTATTCCTAGGCAGCGAGCGCCACAGCCTCACGGCTGTTATCGTTGGCACTTGTGAATGGCCCATTGCGGCGGAGCCATACCGAACGAAAACCGCGTCTTTACCGCGCGTGTCGAGCCTGTTTCGCCCCCACACGCCCCACCCCCGATAAAGGGTGTTGGATCGAGTGGTGGAGGCGCCGGGCACTGCCCCCGGGTCCACAACGCTTATGCCACGCGGCGTTTATCGCCATAGCCGGCGAACCAGCCATGTACATATATCACACTGGCCACGGATTTCGAGGGGCGATGCGACCCCGACCGTCGTTTGCCGCCATGATGCGTCGCGTCCCCTGCACCTTCGCGTCACTATGCGTTATGCGCAGCCGCAGCGGTGGCCGGACGCCCCGCCAGATTCGGGGACCGACGCATGAGCCTGACTGCGGAACAGGAAGACGAGGTCGCGGCCGCCCGCGCCACCATGGCCGAGACCCGCCGCCCCACCGTGCCGGCGCTGGAGGCGATGCTGTTCCGCGCCCTGCCGGTGCTCGACCACGGCTTCGTCCGCGTGGTGGACTACATGGGCGATGATGCCGCCGTGGTCCAATCGGCGCGCGTCTCCTACGGCCGCGGCACCAGGGCCGCCAACGAGGACCGTGGCCTGATCCGCTACCTGATGCGCCACCGCCATTCGACGCCCTTCGAAATGTGCGAAATCAAGTATCATGTGAAACTGCCGATTTTCGTGGCGCGGCAATGGATCCGCCACCGCACCGCCAATGTGAACGAAATCTCGGCGCGCTATTCCATCCTGGACCGCGAATTCTACCTGCCCGCGCCGACCGCGCTGGCGGCGCAATCGGCCTCCAACCGGCAAGGCCGCGGCGAGGTGCTGCAGGGCGCCGAGGCCGACCGCGTGCTGGCGCTGCTGCGCGACGACGCGACCCGCACCTACGACAACTACCTCGGCATGCTGAACGAGGGCGAGGACGGCACCCCCGCCGATCCCTCCCGCCCCGGTCTTGCGCGCGAACTGGCGCGGATGAACCTGACGCTGAACACCTATACGCAGTGGTACTGGAAGACCGACCTGCACAACCTGTTCCACTTCCTGTCGCTGCGCGCCGACGCCCATGCGCAATACGAAATCCGCGTCTATGCCGAGGCGATGATGGACACCGTCCGCGCCTGGGTCCCGCTCTCGGCCGAGGCTTTTGCGGACTACCGGCTGGGGGCGGTCACGCTCTCCTCCCATATGCTGGGCGTGGTGCGGCGCATGCTGGCGGGCGAGGCGGTGGACCAGGCCCAGTCCGGCCTGTCCAAGCGGGAATGGCGCGAGTTGATGGAAACGCTTGGGCGTGACGATGCCTGACCCCAAGGCCCAGCCGACCCCCCGACGCAACCCCGCCCGCCGCCCGGCGGCCCCCGCCACGCGCGCCAGGCGCGGCGCCGCGACGGGCACAGCGCCCGTGCTGCGCCGCTGGGGCGCGGCCATCCTGGGCGGGCTTGCGCTGGTCGTGGGTATCCCTATCGCCGTCGCCCTGGTCGGCGAAATCGGCGCAGTCATCATCCTGGCCTTCGTCGCCGGCCTGGTGATCGGCCGGGCCTGGCGCTGATGCAGGCCGACCGCGCGGACAGCCTGCTCGCCTTCCTCACCCTGGCCGACCGGCTGAAGCACGTGCTGCGCAAGGGCCGCACTTTTTCGCCCGAAGGCCAGGCGCGCTGGGAAAATGCCGCCGAGCATTCCTGGCACGTGGCGCTGGCCGCCGTGCTGATGCAGTCCGAAGTCGCCTTCCCGGTCGATCTGGGCCGGGTGCTGGCGATGATCGCCGCCCACGACCTGGTCGAGATCGAGGCCGGCGACACCTTCGCCTTCGACACCGCCGGCCACGCCACCCAGGCCGCCCGCGAACAGGCCGCCGCCGACCGCATCTTTGCCACCCTGCCGGCCGACCTCGGCGCATCGCTGCGCGCCTTGTGGGAGGAGTTCGAGGCCGGGCAGACGCCCGAGGCCCGCTTCGCCATGGGCTGCGACCGGCTGCAGGGGTTTTGCCAGGGGGTGATCTCGGGCGGGCTGGCCTGGCGCGAGGCGGGGGTTACGGTCGCGCAATCGGCCCGCCGGATGGACCCGGCCGCCGCCGTCGATCCCGCCTTCGCGGCCCTGATCGGCCGGTTGCGGGCGCGCGCGACGGCCGAAGGCCTGCTCGCGCCATGACCGTGCTGGTCTTCGGCTCGGCGGTGGCGGACCTCGTGTTTCGCCTGCCGCACCTGCCGCGCCCTGGCGAGACGGTGTTGGGCGAGGCGGGGGCGATGCTGCCCGGCGGCAAGGGCGCCAACCAGGCGCTGGCCGCGGCCCGCGCCGGGGCGGCGGTCGGCTTTGCCGGGGCGGTGGGGGCGGATGCGGCGGCCGAGGTGGTGCTGGCGCCGCTGCGCGCGGCCGGGGTGAACCTGTCCCGGCTGCGCGTCGCGGCGGCCCCCACGGGCCTCGCCGCGGTCTGCGTGGACCAGGCGGGGGCCAACCAGATCGCGGTGTCGGTCGGCGCCAATGCCTTCGCCCGCGCCAGCCAACTCGCGGATGCGGACCTCGGCCCCGGCGCGATCCTGCTGTTGCAGATGGAAGTCCCGGCGGTGGAGAACGCGCAGGCGGTCGCCCGTGCCCGCGGCGCCCGGGCGATCCTGAACCTGGCCCCAGCCGGCGCCATGCCGCCCGAAGCGCTGCGCGCCCTGCACCTGCTGGTGGCGAACGAGCCAGAAGCCGCCTGGCTGGCGGGCCAGTTCGGCTGCGGCGCCGATGCGGCAAGCCTGCACGCGGCGCTCGGCATCGGCGTGGTGGTGACGCTGGCCGAACGCGGCGCCGAGGCCGCGACCGATGCGGGCGGGGTGCGCGCGGCGGCCTTCCCGATCACCCCGGTCGATACCACCGGCGCCGGCGACTGCTGGTGCGGCGTGCTGGCGGCGGGGCTCGACCAGGGCATGCCGCTGGCGGCCGCGATGCTGCGGGCCAATGCGGCGGCGGCCATCGCCTGCACCAGGCCAGGGGCCGGCACCGCCATGCCGCTTCTGGCCGAGATCGAGGCCCTGCTGCGCGGCGCGTAAACGACCTTTGCGCGGTATTACGGCCTTGCTATCCAGGCGCCCGGCGTTATCGGGGGTCGAGACATGGATCGCAGGCATTTTCTCGGCGCGGGCGCCACGCTGATCGCCGGTGGCGCCCAGGCCCAGATGCCGCATCACGGCCCGCCCATCCCGTCCAACCAGATGGCGCCGCTGCGGGGCAGCGGCCCGGTCACGCTGACCGAGGCGCAATACGCCCAGCGCTTCATCGCCAGCCCCGCCCCGGCCGGCCCCATGGGCCGCTGGGCGACGCGCGCGGTGCTGCCCATCCCGCGCACCGAAATGGCCTGGGCCGCCGAATCGGGCGGCAAGCTTTACGTCATCGGTGGCTATGCCGAGCAGCGCGTGGACAACAACTACCACCACATCTACGACCCCGCGGCCAACGCCTGGACCGAGGGCGCACGGCTGCCACGGGGCGCCAACCACGTCGGCGTGGTCGCCGCGGGCGGCAAGATCTACGCTTTTGGCGGCTTCACCCTGCAGAACCGCAACGCCGACAATCTGGCCTTCGTCTACGACATCGCCGCCAACCGCTGGGACACGGTGGCACCCATGCCGCGGCCGCGCGGTGCTGGCGCCCTGGCGCCCTTGGGCGGCAAGATCCATCACATCGGCGGTGCCTCGAACCCCGAGGCGGAGCGTGCCTCGGTCGGCTGGCACGAGGTCTACGACCCGCAGGCCGACCGCTGGGAAACCCGCAAGGCGCTGCCCGGGGCGCGCGACCATGCGGGCGTGGTGGTCCACAACGGCGTGATCCATATCGTCGGCGGGCGCTTCAACACCTTCGAATACAACACCCCGCTGCACCACGTGTACCTGGCCGACCGCGACACCTGGGAAACCCGGGCGCCGCTGCCGACGGCGCGCTCGGGCCATGGGCTCGTCATCTACCGCGGCCGTTTTTTCGCCATGGGCGGCGAAAGCGGCTGGTTCGACAACCGCGTTCTGACGGGGCGCGTGCATGGCCAGATGGAAAGCTACGACCCCGTGGCCGACACCTGGCAGCATCATGCGCCGATGCCGACGCCACGGCATGGCATGGGGGCGGTGACGATCGGCGACTGGATCTATGTCGCCGGCGGCGGGCCGGTGGTGGGCGGCGGCATCAAGACCGCGGTGCATGAGGCGTTTACGCTCGGGTGATGCGGCGGCGCGCGCTGCTTGCCGGGCTGGCCGCAGCCCGCCCCGCCGCAGCCAGCGACGCGCTTGGCGCCTTGCGCGCGGGGGGCGTCGTCGCGGTGCTGCGCCATGCCATCACCGACCGCAGCCAGGCGGATGGCGGGGACCTCGCCAACCGCGCGGCGCAGCGCAACCTGTCGGCCGCGGGGCGTGACCAGGCGGTCCGCATCGGCCAGGCCTTTGCCCGCCTGGGCGTGCCCCTGGGCATGGTGCTGACCAGCCCGGTGTTCCGGGCGCGCGACACCGCCGACCTGGCCTTTGGCGCCCGCCCGGTGGTGGAACCGCGGCTGACGGCGGATGACTACATCCACGACCCGGCGGTGCTGGCGTTGCATATCGCCTGGCTGCGCGGGCGCTGCCTACGCCCGTCGTCGCCCGCCGCCACCGATGTGCTGGTCGGGCATATCGTGCCGCTTGGCATGGCGCTCGGCCGGTCGCTCGGCCAGGCCGAGTTCCCCGAGGGCGGGCTTGCGGTTTTTGCCCCAGGCGGGTTGCTGGGGATGATCACGCCCGGGGCGCTGTTCGCCGCCGCTGGCTAGCGGTCGCGGCCCGATCCCGCGGGTTCGGCGTTATCGGCGGCCAGGCCGTCAGGCCCCGCGCAGCCGGACCAGCCGGCCGGCGGCCGCTTCGGTGGCGGTTCGCAGATAGGCACAGGCCTCCTCCAGCGACAGGAGCGGGCGCGAGAACAAATACCCCTGCGCCGCATCGCAGCCTTCTTCGCGCAGGAAGGCCAGTTGCTCGTCGGTCTCGACGCCTTCGGCCACGGATTCCATGCCCAGGCTGCGGGCCAGGCCGACGACGGTGCGGGCGATGACGCCGCCGCGGCCGCCCTGGCCGATCTCGGCCACGAAGGAACGGTCGATCTTGAGCCGGTCGATCGGCAGCCGCGACAGATGCGCCAGCGAGGCGAAGCCGGTGCCGAAGTCATCCAGCGCCAGCGCCACGCCGAGCGCGCGCAGGGCCCGCAGGGTCTTTTCGATCTGCTCGGCGGCCCGGCCGATCAGCACGGTTTCGGTGATTTCCAGTTCCAGGTCGGCGGGGCTGAGGCCGTGGCGGAAGAGCAGGGCGGTGATGTCGGTGACGAAATCGGCATGCAGCAGCTGCGGCCCGGTCACGTTGACCGCGACGCGCCCGGGGCTGTGCCCGAGGTCGCGCAGCGCCCGCACCCGGGCCAGGGCGGCATCGAGCACCGCGGTGCCGAGCGGGGTGATCAGCCCGGTCGCCTCGGCGACGGGAATGAAGGCGGCCGGCGGCACCCAGTGCGTGCCGTCGTGCCAGCGGGCCAGGGCCTCGAAGCCGGCGTGGCCGCCGCGCAGCAGGCGCTTGGGCTGCAGCGCGACCTGGATGCCGCCCTGGCCGAGCGCCGCACGCAAGGCTGTCGCGATGCGCGTGTGCCGGGCCAGTTCCACCGCCTGTTCGGGGCGAAAGGCGGACCAGCGCGCGCGGCCCTGGCGCTTGGCCTCGTACAGCGCGAGGTCGGCGTTCTTCATCAGGGTCAGCGCGTCGGCGGCATCGGCCGGATAGCGGGTGACCCCGGCCGAGATGGTGATGTCCAGCTGCCGGCCGCCGATCTGCATCGGCTGGGTCAGCGCGGAGAGGAGGCCGGTCGCGCGGGCGGCCAGCGCCGCCTCGTCGCCCAGGCCGGGCAGCAGCACGGCGAATTCATCGCCGCCCAGCCGGGCAGCGACGTCGTTGGTCCGGGCGCGGGCCCGCAGCCGGGCGCCGACCTCGATCAGCACCGCGTCACCGACGTCATGGCCCAGGGTGTCGTTGATTTGCTTGAAGTGGTCGACATCGAACAGCAGCAGCGCACCGGCATCGGCCAAGCCCGCGACAGCCGGGGCGAGCTGTTGCTCCAGCGCCGCCATCAGGCACGAACGATTCGCAAGGTGGGTCAGCGGGTCCTGTTCCGCCTGGATCCGCAGGGCGGCCTCGGCCTGCTGCAATTCCGTCGTGTCCATGCGCACGCAGACCAGGTTGCCGCTTTCCGAGCGGCTTTCGCTGGCCAGCACGAAGCGGCCTTCCGGCAGGGCCAGGGTATGGGCGGGTGACGGGACCTTGTGCCGCGCGAGCCGGGCAGCGACCCAGGCGTCGCGTTCGCCCGGCGAGTCGCCCGCCTCGGGGTATTGGCCGGCTTGGGCGGCCTGGCGCAGCAGCGCCTCCAGCGGGGTGCCAGGCTGGGCGAAGGGCGCGGCGAGCGGGAACATCGCGGCGTAGGCGCTGTTGGTCAGGATCAGCCGCAGGTCCGGGTCATAGGCGGAGACGGCGCTGGGCAGGGCTTCCAGCACATCGCGCAGCAGCGCCTCGGCGCGCTGCTGTTCGGCCAGCAGGCGCTGGACTTCCTGCTCGGCCCGGTGGCGGGCGGTGATGTCGCTCTCGACCGCGATGAAGCCGGTAAGTGCCCCGGACGCATCCTGCAGCGGCGTGCAGGTGATGGCCATCCAGTAGGCTTCGCGCTGCTTGGTGTAGTTGACGATCTCGACCTCGAAGCCTTCGCCCCGCGCAAGCCTGGCGCGCATGGTGGCACTGGTCGCGGGGTCGGTCTCCGGCCCCTGGAGCAGGTGGCCCGGCTTGTGCCCGCGCATCTCGTCCAGGGTGAAGCCGGTCAGTCGGCAGAAGGCGTCGTTCACCCATTCGGTCAGGCCCTGCGCGTCGGTGATGATGACGCCATTGGTCATCTGGCGGGCGACGACCGACAGGCGTTCGGCGCGTTGGGCCAGTTCGTGGCGCGCGGTGATATCCTCGAATGCGCCGACCAGCTTGATGGTGCGGTCGCCGTCCCTTTCGGCCCGGCCGCAGGCGCGCACCCAGATGTGACGGCCGCGCGCGGTGATGAAGGGCAGTTCGAGATCCCAAGGGGTGCCATGCGCGATCGCCTGCGCCACCGCATCGGCGACAAGCGGGCGGGCCTCGGGCGGGTAGAAGTCGAGGGCTTCGGAAAGCGGCGGCGTGTGCGGCGGCTCGACCTCATGGATGCGGAAGGTCACGCTGCTCCAGCGCAGCGTTCCGGTCGCGATGTCCATCTCCCAGCCGCCGACGCCGGCCGCTTCCAGGGTTCGATCCGCAAAGGCCGACGGTGCCAGGGACATGGGGGCTCGCTCAGGCATGAAAGCGCAAATCAGCATGGCCGGGACGAGCAAAGCGTTAATGGGGTTACCCCCGTGACGGCGGCGCCTCTGCGCCAGGCCACCCGGCCCCGGTCAGGGCATCGATAGCCCGCCGTTCACATGCAGCGTCTGGCCGGTGACATAGGTGCTGGCCGGACCCAGCAGGAAGAGGATCGGCCCCGCTACTTCCGCAGGGGTCGCCAGGCGGCCGAGCGGCACGCCGCGCAGATAGGCGGCACGGTCCAGCCGCTCTGGCGCATCCTCCGCCGACCGGCCGGTGCCGCCGCGCAGGAAGGCCGTGTCGACCGCCGAGGGTGCCACCGCATTCACCCGCAGCCAGGGCGCGTTTTCGGCCGCGAGCACCCGGGTCAGTGCCAGCACCCCGGCCTTGGCGGCGGCATAGGGGGCGTAGCCGGGGGCCGCCTTGGTCGCCAGCCCACTGCTGATGGTCACGATGGCGGGCTGGGTGCCAGCCCGCAGCAGCGGCAGTGCTGCGCGGCAGGCAAGCCAGCAGGCGGTAAGGTTGCCCGTCGCGACCTCGGCCCAGAGCGCCGGAGGTGTCGCTTCGGCGGTCAGCCGCGGCCCGGCGAAGCCCGCAAGCGTGACCAGCCCGTCCAGCCCGCCCCAGGCCGTGGCGAGGCTGGCGAAGCCGCCCGCGACCTCATCCTCCCGCGTCGCATCCAGCGGGAGGGCCAGGTGCCCGGATGCGGGCGGGTGGCGGGCGAGCGACGCCGGCAGGTCAAGCACCGCCACCCGGCAGCCGGCCAAGGCCGCGACCACCGCCCGGCCGATGCCGCCGGCCCCGCCCAGCACCGCGATGCGCGCGCCGGGCGGTGGGCCGAGGCCGGTCATGCGCGGCGGTTAGTCGGCACGGATGTTCCCGGCCTGCACCACCGCCGCCCAGCGCCGCACCTCGGCGGCGATGAAGGCGGTGTATTCCGCCGGCGACATCCGCCGCGGCGTGGCGCCCGTCTCGATCAACCGGGCGGTGATGTCGGGCGTGGCCAGGGCGCCCAGCACCTCGGCGTTCAGCCGGTTCACGATCGCGGGCGGGGTCGCGGCCGGCGCCGACAGGCCGAACCAGGTGGAGGCGACCAGGTCCGGGTGGCCGAGTTCCTTGAAGGTCGGCAGGTCGGGCCAGCCCTGCACGCGGCTATCGGCGGTGACGGCCAGCAGCCGGAAGCGTTCGTTGCGCCCGGCCTCGACCAGGGTGGTGATCATCGCCTCGACCGCGCCGCTGGTCAGGTCGTTCATCATCGGCCCGCTGCTGCGATAGGGCACGTGGGTCGTCTCGATCCCGGCCGAGCGTTGCAGGATCACCTGCTTGGCGTGGGAGGAGGTGCCATTGCCCGGCGAGGCGATGCTGAGCCCCGGCCGGGCGCGCGCGGCGGCGACGAAATCGGCGAAGCTGCGGATCGGGCTTGCGACATTCACCGCCAGCACCGACGGGATTTCCGCCATCAGCGCAACATGGGCAAAGTCGGTCACCGAATTGTACGGCATGCTGCGATAGACACTGGGCCCCACGCCGAAGCTCGCGATGTTGGAGACGACGAGCGTCAGCCCGTCGGGCGTGGACTTGGCCACGAAATCGGAGCCGAGCGTGCCGCCCGCACCGGCGCGGTTTTCCACCACGAAGGGCTGGCCGAGCACCACCGCCAAGCGCTGGCCGACCAGGCGGGCGATGAAGTCGGTGGTGCCGCCGGGCGGGAAGGGGACGATGACGCGGACCGGACGCTGCGGGTAGTCGGCCTGCGCCATGGCCTGGCGGGGCAGGGACAAGATGGGCAGAGACAAGGCGGGCAGGGACAACACGCCGGGCAGCAGGCGAAGCAAAGGGCGGCGGCGCATCGGCGGGCTCCGTTTCGGGGCTGCAAGACCTAACGCGCCTGGGACAGGTTGGACAAGCAGGCGGGCATGCCCGGTGAGGGGATCGAACCCCCGACCTTCGGTTTACAAAACCGCTGCACTACCGCTGTGCTAACCGGGCGCTGAGCAGGCATAGGCCAGACCCCGCCCGCCGGGCAAGGCGGCGGCGCGGCAGGCCGTCCCGGCGATCCCCAAAGGCTTCCCGTGCCGCCTGGGGGGCCGGGGCGCAAGCGAACAGGCCCGTTGTGCCGCAACCGCCGAGATGCGCCGCTGCAATATCTGCCTGATCAGTGACGTCGTGGTCACCAACCAGGGCCTGCGGTTGCCTTGACGATAAAGGCTGCGCGGTCGCGAACAGACCCGTCGCCATCCCCGCGCCGGGTGCCGCGCGATGGCATGCGCGGCAGGACCGGGGCGCGGCGGTGTGGCGCTTGCATCGCCACACCGCATTGCGTTACCGCTCGGGCCGCCTGCATGGTTACCCGGGTGTCACCGTTTCATGCTTGAATAGCAGCGCCCGGCGCCATGCCGGTCGCTGCCAGGCTGTGTCAGGCGTGGCCCTGGGGCCCAAAGGCGTCCGAATTGGTGGTACGGACGACGTTGGCGAACAGCCGCAAGGCTTCCGGGCCACCCTGGTCCAGCAGGGTGCCGCGTTCAATCTCGGCGGCAAGAAGATCAGCATGGTCCGCCATGGTTTCGGCGGCCCGTCGCAGCGCTTCGCGCGCCAGGACAAGCTGATGGTCGTCGGTCAAATCTGGCCAGACAGAGGCATGCGTCGAACCTGGCCGGGCGGCAGCGAAGGACATTCGGGGGATTTCCTGACCCTCAAGCCCTTCTGGCTCGGAACCGCGGGGAACGAGCGGCAGGGCGGTTATGGCGCGTGTTTCCTAAGGCCAGGTAAACACCGTGCGAATTATCGCAGGTCGAGCCGCACCGACCCCAGACCGTCGAACACCACCTCGACCACGCAGGGTCGGTCCAGCCAGATCGGCGGCGTGACCGACCCCAGGAACACCACCTGGCCCGCCCGCAGCCCGCCAAACGCATGCGCCGCGCCCGAATCGGCCAGCCAGGCCAGCGCCGCCAGCGGATCGCCCAGCAGATCGCTTCCCATCCCGCTGGCACGCTCGTCGCCATCCACCAGGATGCGCCCGGCCACGGCCGCAAGATCCAGCCCCGGCCAGCCGGGTGCGGGCGCGCCCAGCACGCCACCGGCGTGAAACACCTGGTCGGCGATCAGGGTCGGGGCGCCAAGGGCGGCGAAATCCTGGTAACGATTCTCGACGATCTCGATCCCGGCGAAAACCTCGGCCACTGCCGCCGCCGCCTGCTGCCGTGTGCAGGGACCGGCCGGCAGGTCACGCCCAAGGCGCAGCGCCACTTCGCACTCGGCCCCGGGGCGCAGGAAATCGGCAAAGCGCAGCACCACCCCCGAGGCATGCAGCCCGGCGCCTGCACAAAATCCGGCCGCAGGGCCGGTCAGCCCCAGATAGGCCTGCATCTGCGCCGTGGTTGCGCCGATCTTGAAGCCCGCCGGCGGCTCGGCGCCGACCAGACGCGCCAGGTCACGCTGGATGGCGTAGCCTGCGGCCGGATCGGCCGGCGCCAGCGCACCAAGCGGGGCCAGCAGGCTGCGCGCCTGGCGCGCTTGCAGCAGGGTCTCGGCGGCGGTCATCCTGGCCACTCCTATCGGCGCGCGACTTCGTACAGCGCCACGGCGGCGGCAGCCGATACGTTGAGGCTTTCCACGCCCTCGGCCATCGGCAGGCGCAGCAGTTCGTCGCAGGTTTCGCGTTGCAGCCGGCGCAGCCCGGCGTCCTCGGCGCCCAGCACCAGGGCGATCCGGCGCGCGGCCAGCCCGGCCTCGGCCATGGTCCGCGGCGCGTCGCCAGCCAGGCCCACGACCCAGAAATTCAGCCGCTGCAGCAGCTGGATGGTGCGGGAAAGATTGACCTCGCGCACGATCGGCACGAGGTCGAGCGCGCCCGAAGCCGCCCGGCCCATCGCCCCCGTCTCGGGCGGGGCATGGCGCGATTGCAGCACCACGGCGGCGGCGCCGAAGGCCGCGGCCGACCGCAGGATGGCGCCGACATTGCGCGGATCGGTCACCTGGTCGAGCAGCACCACCGGCCCGGGGCGGGCGGCGATGATCTTTTCGAGCACGGGGTTCAGCAGCGGTTCGACCAGCATGGCCGCGCCCTGATGCACCGCGTCTTCGGTCAGGAAGGTCTGGAAGCGCTGGCGATCGGCGCGTTCGGGGGTCAACCGCCCGCGGGTCAAGGCCTCGGGCGGCAGGCGGGCGCCCAAGGTTGCCTCGGCGTCGGCGGTCAGCAGCAGCCGGTGGGCGCGGCGGGCGGTGTTGCGCAGGGCGGCTTCGACCGCATGCAGGCCGTAGAGCCAGTAGGTGTTGGGCGGCGTCGGGATCGCGGCGGGTTCGGGCGCGGCTGGGCGCGGGGCACGGGTGGCGGGGAAGGGGCGGTCGGTCGCGCGGGGCGCGCGCTCGGCCGGTGCCTGGCTGCGCGTGCGGGGCTCGAAGCGCGGGGCGGCTGCCTCGCGCGGTGCCCAGCGGGTGGCGGGGTCGGCCGCGGGGCGGTCGGGGGGGCTGAACCTTGGCCGCTCGGCGGTGGCGTCTGACCGCGACCGCTCCGCGGTGGGGCGGAACCTCGGGCGCTCGGCGCTGACATCGGGCCGCGGGCGTTGGGCCGCGGCACCTGATCTCGCCCGCTCGGCGAAGGGCGCGGGGGCCGCACGCTCGGCCCTGTCGGGCCTTGGGCGTGCCGCGTTGTCGTCGGCCTTCATGCGCTCGGGCTTGGTTGGCCGCACACGCTCCGCGCTGGTGGGCCGCACGCGCTCCGCGCTGGTGGGCCTCACGCGCTCCGCGCTGGTTGGCCGCACGCGCTCCGCGCTTTCGGACTTCACGCGCTCCGCGCTCCCAGATTTCACGCGCTCCGCGCTGTGGTATCTCACCCGCTCCACACCTGGGGCGGTCCTGGTCCGCGGCGCTGCGCCGCGGGCCTCGTCGAACCGGCGGGGCGGGCGCTCGTCCTGCGCCGCTGGCGCGGCCCGGGGGCTGCGCCCGACGCTGCGCTGCCCGCCGGTTCGCTCGTCGTCACGCGGCGGTGGCCCCGTGCGGTTGGTACGGCCGAAGCCGGGGCGTGGCGCGTCGCCGGCCGTGCGTGGGGGGGCGGGATCGGCGGGGCGGCGGCCAGGTGGCTTGGAAGGGGGACGGGGCATGGTGCCATCCTGCCCCTGGCGCGGCTTCGCACAAGGCCCGATCCCGTCTGCCTCCCCCGCGCGCGACACCTCGCCCCCTGGCGGAGGCGCCTGCCCCCCGCGCCCAGGCGCGCTCAGATTGACAGGGGGGGGTGTTTTGCCGATACGTCCGCCCGCCCACGCCGGCCGGCGTTGGGGAAGGGTGCCCGAGAGGCTAAAGGGGGCGGACTGTAAATCCGCTGGCGCACGCCTACGTTGGTTCGAATCCAACCCCTTCCATATCCCGGCCGAAAGCGGGCGTTCCTCGTGCCTTACGGCGCGCGGGCGGGTGTAGCTCAACGGTAGAGTCCCAGCCTTCCAAGCTGGTTGTGCGGGTTCGATTCCCGTCACCCGCTCCACCCCAGACATGGGGCAGCGGGGCTCCCACCCTGAGCCACACCCGAACACCACCCAATTCACGGAGAGCGGGCCGATGGCCAAGGCGAAGTTTGAGCGGAACAAGCCGCACTGCAACATCGGCACGATCGGGCATGTGGATCATGGCAAGACGTCGCTGACGGCGGCGATCACCAAGATCCTGGCCAAGTCGGGCGGTGCGACGTTCACGGCGT
>JBBQHE010000123.1:0-12979 GCA_038323655.1 Acetobacterales bacterium
CCCCGCACCGGGAAGCCGCGACTGGCGCAGGCATGGGCGACCGTCAGCCCGACGTAGCCCAGGCCGATGACCCGTACCCGGGCGCTGCACTGGGTGATCAGGTCATGCAACCGAGCGGCAAACGCCTGGGGATTCGCAAGAGCGCGTGAATCGGCATCCTGCATGGTCAATGCCCGCTGCACGCTGCCTCCTCGATCGTCGACGCGGCCAGCACACGCAGACAGCCTCGGCTTGTCAACCTGTGGTGGTGCCTATCCAGCCAGGACTGCTCGGCCGCCGATCAGCCGGCCGCGCACCCGGCTCGACAGCCAGTCGATGGCCGACACCAGCAGGATCATCAGGATGAGGATGAAGGCGACCTCATCCCAATGGCGCACGCGGATGCGTTCGGCGATTTGCAGCCCGATCCCGCCGGCACCGACGACGCCCAGGATGGAGGCGGAGCGCACGTTGCTTTCGAAGAAATACAGCGCCTGGGACAGCATGATGGGCAGCACCTGCGGCAGCAGGCCGAAGCGGATTGCAAGCAGGCGCGACCCGCCGGCGGCGGTGATGCCCTCGGCCTGCTTCTTTTCGGCATTCTCGATCGCTTCGGCATAGAGTTTGGCCAGCACGGCGATATCGGCGGTCGCGATTGCCATGACCCCGGCGAGCGGGCCGAGGCCGACCGCGCGCACGAAGGCGAGCGCCCAGATCAACTGGTCCACGCCACGAAAGCCGTCGAAGACCCGGCGCACGGAAAACCGCAGCAGGGTCGCGGTGATCACGTTGTTGGCGCCCAGGAAGCCGAGCGGCACGGCAATCACCGCCGCGACGAAGGTGCCGAGGAAGGCCATGCCAAGGCTTTCGGCGATGCCCTGGAGGATTTCTACCCATTGTTCGCCGGGCGAGGGCGGGATCATCAGCCGCACGATGACGCCCAGCCCCGACAGCCCGTTCCAGATACGCTGGGGCGTCACGTCGAACCAGGCCAGCGTGCCGACCAGCCAGAGCCCGAAGGCGGCCCAGAGCAGCCCGCGTTTCACCGCCGCCCGCGGCCCGCCGCCAAAGGCCGCGGGGTTGTGGGCGCGCCAATGGGCAATGTCGGCCGGCGTCATGCCGCGCCCTCGATCACCCGGCGCCGCAACCGTTCGGAGACAAGGTCGATGCTGCACACGGCCAGGATGACGAGCACGATGATGGCGCTGATCTCCTCGTAATAGTTGAAGGCGATGACGTGGTAGAGTTCTTCGCCGATGCCGCCCGCACCGACGAAGCCGATCACGCTGGCGGAGCGCACGTTGATCTCGAAACGCAGCAGCGCGTAGGAGATGAAGTTCGGCAGCACTTGCGGCAGGATCGCGTAGCGGCAGGCCTGGGACCAGGTGCCGCCGGCGCTGCGGACACCCTCCCACGGCCCCATCTCGGCATTCTCCACGACCTCATAGAACTGCTTGCCCAGCGCGCCCGCGGTATGTAGCGCGATGGCGAGAATCCCGGCCAGCGCGCCGACCCCGAAAGCCCAGACGAAGATCAGCGCATAGACGATTTCCGGCACCGTGCGCGTCGCTTCCAGCAACCGCCGGGTGAGTTGGAACGACAGCACGCCGCGCGCCAGGTTGCGGGCCGCGGTGAAGCACAGCAGCAAGGCGACACTGCCGCCCATCAGGGTGGCCAGCGCCGCCATCTGCGCGGTTTCGAACAGCAGCAGCGCCCATTTGTCCAGCCGGTAGAACCAGAAGGCGAGGCTGCCCTCCGTCTCCCACCCGCCGAACAGATGCGCCCAGGTCAGCGACGGCGCGATGCGGACGAAGTATTCCCCCGCCCGCGGGAGCCCGGCCCAGAGGGCGGCGGGCGAAACCTCCGACACCCAGCCCGATACCAGAAGGCAGACGGCCAGAATGGCCACAGCACCTGCGGTTGCCAGGCGACGCTGGCGCTGGGCAGATTGGTATGCCGCCTCGCCATTGGCGATGGCGGCGTCCATGGCGGTTGCGATCAGGATCGGCGGCGCCTTTCGGCGGCCTCTTCGCGCCGCAGGTCCACCAGAAGCTGAAACTGCGCATGGGTGACTTCGCGGTAGCCGGTGCCGCCGCCGCGCTCCACCGCCTCATAGATCGCGGGGTGCGACTTCGGCAGCGCCAGGTGGAACATGGCAAGGTCTTCCTTGAAGGCGGCCGGCAGGGCGGTGCGGACGGTCAGCGGCCCGTTGATGATCGGGTCGCTGCGCCAGATGATGCGCAGGTCGCGCATGTTCAGCATGCCCTTGTCCACCATGGCGCGCAGGTTGCCACGGGAAAAGCCTTCCGCCTCGGTGCCCTGGCCCGAGGCCCAGGTGACCGCGCCATCGTATTGGCGCTGCAACACCGCGACCACCGCCTGTTCATGCCCGCCGCCGAAGCCGGTGCGGCTGAAATACGGGCCGGGTTCGGGGTTGATGCCGGCGCGGCGCAGGGCGAAGCGCGGAATCAGATAGCCCGAGGTGCTGTTGGGATCGGCCCAGGCCAGCGACTTGCCGCGCATCTGTTCAAGGTTGGTGATGCCGCTGTCGGCGCGCGTCACCATGACCGAGATGTAGGAGATGGAGCCATCGCGCTCCTCACTGACCAGCAGCGGTTCCACGCCGCCGTTCATGTCGATCCAGGTGCCGGCATAGACCGAAGGCCCCATCGACGACATTTCGATCTGCCCGGCCGAGAAGGCCTGCAACACGCCGGCGTAGTCGGAGGCGGCGAAAAGGCGCACCGGCACCTTGAAGGTGTCCTCGATCAACTGGCGATAAGCGCCGTAGCGGCCCAGGCGGTCGGCTTCATTCTCGCCACCCAGCAGGCCGATGCGGATCTGCGGCACCTGGGCCGCCCAGGCGCGCGGGCCGGCGGCCGGCATGGCGACATTCGCATCCAGCGTGCGGCGCATGCGGCGCTCAGCGGGTGCCGTTGCGGGTGCGGTTTGGGCGATGGCAGCGGCCGGCAGGGCGGCGCCGGCGGCGAGAAGAAGGCGGCGGGTCAGCATGGGTTGGGCTCCGTGGGCTTAAGGTAAGGCCGGCAAGGCGGCGGCACGCGATGCGCGGGACGGGGTGATGGAAGTCAGGGCCTCCTCCTCGAACTCTGCCTCGCTGACGCCGTAGATGTCGCGCACCGTGTCCGCGGTCAGCGCCGCCGGCACGTCGTCGAACACCACGCGCCCGGCCTGCATCGCGACGATGCGGTCGCAATAGGCGCGGGCCGTTTCCAGGTGATGCAGGTTGCACAGCACCGTCAGGCCGTCCCGGCGGTTCACGTCGCGCAGCGCATCCATCACCACCTGGGCGTTGCGCGGGTCGAGGCTGGCAATGGGTTCGTCGGCCAGGATGATGCGCGGTTCCTGCAACAGCGCGCGCGCGATCGCGACGCGCTGCTGCTGCCCGCCGGACAGCGTGTCGGCGCGCTGCAAGGCCTGTTCGGCCAGGTCGAAACGGTCCAGCGCTGCCAGCGCCATCGCCCGTTCCGCCGCGGTGAACCGCCCGAACAGGGACGAGATGACCGGGCGATGGTTCAGCCGCCCGACCAGCACATTGGTCAGCACCGGTAGGCGCTGCACCAGGTTGAACTGCTGGAAGATCATCGCGCAGCGGGTACGCCAGTCGCGCAGCGCCTGGCCCTTCAGCCCGGTCACATCCACCCCGTCGTGCAGGACGCGCCCCGACGTCGGTTCGGTCAGCCGGTTGATCATGCGCAGAAGCGTGGACTTGCCCGCCCCCGAGCGGCCTATCACCCCCACCATCTGCCCGGCCGGTATGGCCAGGGACACGTCATCGACGGCGGTTCTTTCGCCGAAGCGACGGGTGAGCGACTGGAGTTCCAGCATGAAAATTCCCTTAACCGGCGCGGTGGATACTGACCGATGGCGACAGACGGATGAAGGATCGATGACAAACAGGTTGCGGCTTGCGCCCGGCACAGCCTGCCTGCAGCCTTGGGCAAACGTCCAACGGGAAACAACGAAATGGTAACGCTGCGGCGCCGCACAGCCCTTTTTGCAGGTCTTTCCGCCCCTCTCGCGACGCAGGCCCAGGAAACCTGGCCCAGCCGGCCAATTACCCTGGTCAATGGCTATGCCCCCGGCGGATTGACCGACATCAGCACCCGCGCCATCGCCGAACGCCTGTCGCGTGAACTGGGCCAGCCTGTGGTGGTGGATAGCCGGCCGGGCGGCGCCACCAGCCTGTCGGCCACCGCCGTCGCAGGTGCCAGGCCTGACGGCTACACCTTGCTGATGGGTGCAACGTCGCTCGCCATCAACCCGGCCCTGCAGCCCAGCCTGACCCCGCGCGACCCGATGCGGGAGCTGGTGCCGGTCGGCCTGGGGTATCGCTCTGCCTTCGTGCTGCATGTGCATCCCTCTGTCCCGGCGCGTACGGCGGCCGAGTTCATCGCCTACGCCCGCGCCAATCCGGGCAAGATCGACTTCGGCAGCAGCGGCGTGGGTGCCGTGAACCACCTGGCGCTGGAACTGCTGCGGGTGGCGGCCGTGATCGAGGTGAACCACGTGCCCT
The DNA here is from genome assembly GCA_038323655.1 of Acetobacterales bacterium. Lineage (GTDB taxonomy): Bacteria > Pseudomonadota > Alphaproteobacteria > Acetobacterales > Acetobacteraceae > Humitalea. The sequence continues at coordinate 4,514 of JBBQHE010000123.1, forward strand.
ATCGTGGCGGCGCGCCGGCCTTGATCGACCTGCGCGCTGGGCGCATCCAGGCGATGTGGCAGGCCGCACTGGAGGCCCTGCCGGCGCTGTCGGACAACGCCACCCGGGCACTGGCGGTCAGCGGCACCGACCGACTGGTGCTGCTGCCCGCAGTGCCGCCGATGGCCGAAACCCTGCCTGGCTTCGATGCGACCTTCTGGCAGGGTGTCTTCGCCCCGGTCGGCACCCCGCCCGCGGTGCTGGCGCGGCTTGAGAGCGCGCTGCACGCCACCACGACCGACCCCGTGCTGGCCCAGCGCCTCGCCGCTCAGGGGGTGGCGCTATCATCCGGCTCGGCCGAGGATCTGCGCCGGTTGCTGGCGGCGGAGACGCTCTCCTGGGGGCGGCTGATCCGGGATCGCGGCATCAGGGCCGAATAGGCAGCAGCGCGCGGCACCGTCTGTTCCTGGCTGCTCCCAGGGCCTATGCTGCAGCGCCGCAAATCCTCGGATGCCATCTCATGCCGCTGTCACCTGCCGCCCCCCGCCAGCCGCTTCATCGCCGCGCGCTGGTGATGCATGGCTACAAGCGGGAGGACGGGCTGTTCGACATCGAAGGTCATCTGGAAGACACCAAGGCCTACGCCTTCGACAACGAGGACCGCGGCCGGATCGAACCGGGCGAGGCGCTGCACGGCATGTGGCTGCGGCTGACTGTCTCCGAGGAAATGGAGATCGTTCAGGCCGAGGCCGTGTCGGACTTCACGCCCTACGCCGTCTGCCCCCAAGCCGCGCCGAGCTTTGCAAGCCTGAAGGGACTGAAGATCGGCCCGGGCTTCAACCGCGCAGTGCACGAGCGGGTGGGCGGGACCATCGGCTGCACGCATCTGCGCGAAATGCTGGGGCAGATGGCGACGGTGGCCTACCAGACCCTGGTCGGGCAGCGGAAGAAGAAGGTTGCGGCGCTGGTTGCTGAAAAGAAGCGGCCGCCGCCGCTTGGTACCTGCCTCGCCTATGCGCCAACCAGCCCTGTCGTGCGGCGGCGCTGGCCAGAATGGGCCGAGTAGGCGTTCAAGGCGCTTCGTCGGGTGTCTTCAGGGTCAGCGCCAGGGCGTGCAGCCCGCCGGCCAGTTCAGCCGCCAACGCTTCATGCACGGCGCGCGATCGCGCGAGCCTGGCCATGCCGGCGAAGGCCGGGCTGACAATCCGGACCGCGTAGTGCGTCTCGCCCCCTGGGGCAGCGCCGGCGTGGCCGGCGTGGCGGTGGCTGTCGTCCTGCACCTCGATCAGCGCCGGGGTGAAAGTCGCGGCCAGGGCTTCACGGATGCGGTCTGCACGGCGAGATGGGATGGTGTTCATGGCGCCCGGCTACTCTCGCCGTTGTGTCCTGCCAAGCAAAATCCCAGCGCTTGGGACCAGGGCTCGCGGCCGCAACCCATGCACACCGCATTTGGCCCGCAGTCCAGCCATGTGCCGAGAGCAGCACCGATCAGCAACATCATTGCGTTTCTTCGCCTTGCGGTGGCAGGAAACGCCGCTCATAAGGCGCCCATGGCTCGTCGCGCGAGTACCCTCAGGGCTTCCAGCCCATCCCAAAACCTCAACGCCCGCCGCTGCGATGCGCCGGGGTGCGAGAATCCTGGTGAATTCCGTGCCCCGCGGGACCGGTCGCGGTTGCGCGACTATTACTGGTTCTGCCTGGAACATGTCCGCGCCTACAATCAGGCCTGGGATTTCTACAAAGGCCTGTCGCCTGAGGAAATCGAGACCCAGTTGCGGGACGATACCGGCTGGCAGCGGCCGACCTGGCCGCTCGGCCGGCTCGGCGCCAACGGCCGCATCGCCCCCGAAATGCTGAAGGACCCCTTGTCGCTATTCGGCGAGGCCCCGCCCCAACGCCAGAAGTCGGCGCGCGAGGCGCCGCCGGAACTGCGTGCCGCGTTGGATATCATGGGCCTCGGCTGGCCGCTGACCTCTGACGAGCTTCGGGCGAAATACAAGGAACTGGCCAAGCGCCTGCACCCGGACCACACCGGCGGGGACAAGGTGGCCGAGGAAAAGCTCAAGGATATCAACCGCGCCTACTCTCTGCTCCGGGCCCGGCTTGCGCAGATGCCGACCGGTGGCACATCCTCGGCCGCATCCCCGCGGGCGGCGCCGGAACGCGCCCCCGCCGAACGCCCAACCCGACCCGCCCGCGCCGCCGCCGGCTGAACCGCCGGACGCATTCCTCCCGAGTCCTCACAAGCAGGATCCAAGCCAGGAACATGACCAAGGTGGCCACCCTCTCCGACGCCCGACCGACCAGCGCGATCGACCTGCCCGACGCTTCCTTCCAGGTCCGCGATGTCTTCGGCATCGACAGCGACATGGTGGTGCCTGGCTATTCCATCCGCACCGAACATGTGCCGGACATCGACCCGGCCTATCAGTTCGACAAGGATACGACGCTGGCCATCCTGGCTGGCTTCGCCTTCAACCGGCGGGTGATGGTCCAGGGCTATCACGGCACCGGCAAGTCCACGCATATCGAACAGGTCGCGGCCCGGCTGAACTGGCCCTGCCTGCGGGTGAACCTGGACAGTCACATCAGCCGCATCGACCTGATCGGGAAGGACGCGATCGTCCTGAAGGACGGCAAGCAGATCACCGAATTCCGGGAGGGCATCCTGCCCTGGGCGCTGCAGCACCCCTGCGCGATGGTGTTCGATGAGTATGACGCCGGGCGCCCCGACGTGATGTTCGTGATCCAGCGCGTGCTGGAGGTCGAGGGCAAGCTCACCCTGCTAGACCAGAACCGGGTCATTCGCCCGCACCCATCCTTCCGCCTCTTCGCCACCGCGAACACCGTGGGCCTCGGCGATACGACCGGGCTGTATCACGGCACCCAGCAGATCAATCAGGGCCAGATGGACCGCTGGAACATCGTCGCCACCCTGAACTACCTGCCGCATGGCCAGGAAACTGCAATCGTGCTGGCCAAGATGGGCATCGACCCGTCCGACACGAAGATGAAGAAGCGGACCGAGGCGATGGTGGCGCTGGCCGACCTGACCCGCGCCGGTTTCATTGCCGGTGACATCAGCACCGTCATGTCGCCGCGCACCGTCATCACCTGGGCCGAGAACACAAAAATCTTCGGCGATGTCGGCTTCGCTTTCCGCCTGACCTTTCTGAACAAGTGCGACGAGGCCGAGCGCAGTACGGTCGCCGAATACTACCAGCGCTGCTTCAATGAGGAAGTTGCCACCGGCCTGTTCGGCAAGAAGTAGGCGCCGGTGTCGGGCTCCAAGGACCAGACCCGCCAGGAAGACTTCAAGAAGGCGACGGCCGGCACGCTACGCGCCATGGCGCATGCGGGGGCCGAGGTCTCGGTCGCCTTCCAGCCTGGCCCATCGGGCCTGGCCGGCAAGCGCGCCCGCCTGCCGCTGCCGACCCGCGCCCTGCCTGCCCCCGAAATGGCCCGGCTGCGCGGGGCGGCCGATGCCATAGCACTCCGTTTGCGCCACCATGACGAAGCCCTGCACGCCAGCCGCACCCCCGCCCGGCGCGAGGCCAAGGAAGTGTTCGACGCGCTGGAACAGGCGCGGGTCGAGGTTGTGGGCGCGGCGCACATGGCCGGCGTCGCCGCCAACCTGACCGCCCGGCTTGCGGAACAATGCGAGTCCGAGGGCTACGACCGCATGACCCGCAAGGACCAGTTGCCGCTGCCCGCCGCGCTGTCCCTGCTGGCCCGCGAACGCCTGACGGGCGAACCCCCGCCCGCCGCCGCCCGCCGCGTGCTCGACCTCTGGCGTGACACGTTGGCCGATGGGGCCGCCGAAGCGCTGGAGGAAATGGCCAGCGCCCGCGACAGCCAGGAAGGCTATGCCAGGGCCGCCCGCCGCCTGCTGGCGGCGCTGGATCTGGCGGAAGCCGAGGCCGAGGCCGAATCCCAGGCCGACGAAGAGAACGAGGACGGCGCCGAAAGCACCGGCAGCCAGGACAATTCCGGCGAAGGCGAAAGCCAGGCTCAGGAAACCGACCCCATGCTGGGCGCCCAGCCGGAGACCGAGGCGGGCGAAGCCTCGGAAGAAGCCGGTGACGAGCAGGATGACGAAGGCGCAGCAGCCGAAGGCGACGACAAGCCTGGCGGCCCGCAGTCCCGCAAGGAGGTCGTGCAGACCGACGACGCCAGCCGATACCACGCCTTTACCCTCGCGCATGACGAGGTGGTGGAGGCCGAGGACCTCTGTGACGCCGATGAACTGGCGCGGTTGCGCCAGCAGCTCGATCAGCAGCTCTCCCACCTGCAAGGCGTGGTGTCGAAACTCGCCAACCGCCTGCAACGCCGCCTGCTGGCGCAGCAGCAGCGCGCCTGGGAATTCGACCTGGAGGAAGGGATGCTGGACGTGGCGCGCCTCGCCCGCATCGTCGCCAACCCCACCCATTCGCTGACCTACAAGCGCGAGCGTGAGGCGGATTTCCGCGACACGGTCGTCACCCTGCTGATCGACAATTCGGGGTCGATGCGCGGACGGCCGATCACCGTCGCCGCCATGTGCTGCGACATCCTGGCCCGCACGCTGGAACGCTGCTCCGTCAAGGTGGAAATCCTGGGCTTCACCACCCGCGCATGGAAGGGCGGGCAGTCGCGCGATGCCTGGGTCAAGGCCAACAAGCCGCGCAACCCCGGCCGGCTGAACGATTTGCGGCACGTGCTCTACAAGGCCGCCGACACGCCCTGGCGCCGGGCGCGCAAAAACCTCGGGCTTATGCTGCGCGAGGGGCTGCTGAAGGAAAACATCGACGGTGAGGCGCTGGAATGGGCCTACAAGCGCCTGCTCCTGCGCCAGGAGCGTCGGCGCATTCTGATGGTGATCAGCGATGGCGCCCCGGTCGATGACAGCACCCTGTCGGTGAACCCAGGCAACTATCTGGAACGGCACCTGCGCAAGGTGATCCATGACATCGAGGGCCGCGACATCGTGGAACTCATCGCCATCGGCATCGGGCATGACGTCACGCGTTACTACCGCCGCGCCGTGACCATCGTGGATGCTGAGGAGTTGGGCGGTACCATGATGAAGAAGCTCGCCGAGTTGTTTGATGAAGATGCAGCTGCCGCCTGGCAGCGCGCCGCCGCGGAACGTGCGCCGCTGCTGGCGTGACTCCCGCGCCGCCGCGCGCGCTTATTGCCGGCGCGGGACGGCGCACCATCCTCGGCGGCCTTCTGGGCTTGGCTGCGTGCCGGACGGCGAGCACCGACAGATCCATTGCCAGGCCAATCGAGGCCTTTGAAACACCGGCTGGGTGCCAGCTGGAAGCCCTGGGTGGGATTCACATCGACCGTGAGCGCCTGGGTTTCGGCGGATTGTCGGGGCTCGTCATCAGCGATGACCTGCAACTTTCGGCCATCAGTGATACCGGACGCTGGATGCAGGCGCGATTGCTGACGTCCGCGCGTGGCGCGCCCCTGGGCCTGGAGGCGGTGACCAGTGGCGTGTTGAAGGACGGTTCAGGCCGGCCGCTGACCATCATGCATCAGCATGACGCCGAATCCTTGGCGTTGCTGCCAGACGGACGCTTCCTGGTTGGCTTTGAACGCTGGCACCGGATCCGCGTTTTCCGCGCCCTGGACGAGCCGGGCAGCTACATTGCCGGCCCACCGGGGCTGGAGGCCGCGCCGCATAACGGTGGGTTGGAAAGCCTGACCGTGCTCGCCGACGGCCGTTGGTTGGCCATCGCCGAATCGCTCAGCGGCATCCGCAACCGGCGGCAGCGCGCTGCTTGGCTGCAGGCACCCGAAGGTGATTGGCGCCGCGTCGCCTACCTGCCCGCCCCAGGCTTCAATCCGTCCGATGCCTGTGGCCTGGCCGATGGCGGGGCGCTGGTACTGGAACGCGCCTATTCGATGTTCGGCGGTTTCGACGGCCGCCTGGTGCGCGTGTCTGCCGCGGCCCTGGCAGAGCCTGTGATCGAAGGGGAAGAGATCCTGCGCCTGCAGGCACCGCTACCGGTGGACAATTGGGAGGGTGTGGCGACCTTTCGCGCCGCCGGGCGCGATTGTGTGGCTTTGCTGTCAGATGACAATGAACGCAATGCGCAACGCAGCCTGTTGCTTGTCATGGCGTGGAAATGACCGTCCGACCGTAACGCCGCTGCAGACAGGACTCAGGCGGCAGCGCGTGTCGGCAATTCCTCCGCCAGGAAGTGCATTTCGCACCGCAGTCCGGCACTGTCGAAGTGCAAGGTGACCACGGCGCCATCCCCAAGGTCATGCGCCAGGCTGCGTTCCAACAGCCGTAGTCCGAAGCCGCGCCGGCGTGGCGGGGGCGCGACGTCCGGTCCGCCGCGTTCGGCCCAGAGCAGGCGCACACCGGTGCCATCCACACAGCCATCCCAGCGAAGCGTGACGCGTCCTTCGGGGCGCAGCAACGCCCCGTGCCGGGCGGCGTTGGCGCCCATCTCAAACAGGGCGATTACCAAAGCCTGGGCCTGGGCAGGGCGCACCGTGACATCGGCGGCGCCGGCGATGGCAATTTGGCCCGCCGCGCGGAAAGGCTCAAGCGCCACGGCGGCCACATCGGCCAGCGAGATGGCACCAAAGGCGCGCGCGCTGATCAGGTCGTGGCTGCGTGCCAGCGCCATCAATCGACCCATGAAGTCCTGCCCGAACCGTTCAAAGTCGCGGTCGGATGTTCGCAGTGTTTGCGCCGCGACCGATTGCACAGTGGCGAAGGTGTTCTTCACCCGATGGTTCAGTTCCCGGATCAGGGTGTTGCGCTCGGCCTCGGCGCGGATGGAGGCCGAGACGTCGATGACCACGATCGACAAAGCGGTCGGCCACTCGCCGATGCTGGCGACAGGGCGCAGGCCGACAAACCAGTGCGCCGGCGCCTCACCTGGCTGCACCCGCGGCACTTCGATGGTCATGCCGATGGATGGCGTCGGGTCGATGCCTGACCCGGCACCCCCCGCGGACTGCGTCCCGGACAGGACGGGCCCTCTTCGCATCGGCCGATTTGGGAGGACGAGGGATGCAAGCAGGGGGGAAACCTCGCTCAGCCGCAGGCCAAGGACGCCCCCTGCCGAAGGCGAGGCTTCCATCAGTAACGCGACCAGTCGCGGGTTCGCGGCAACGAAGACGAGGTCGCGGTCGAGCACGCCCAGGCCGACCGGGCCATTGTCATGCAGCAGCCCCAGAGCCGCCTGAGCGTTGTGCAGCTGTCGACGATCCTTGCGGGACGCCTGCCATCCCAGCAGCACCGCCGTCGCGAGGGCGCTCAGCGAGGCGAACAATGTCAAGTACACGAGTTCCAGCCGTTGCTCGACTTGCAGCATCGCCTGGCGCTCGACCGCGTGGCGCTGGGCGGATGCGACGGCAATCTGGTCGGCGGCGAGTCGGGCGGCCTGCAACTGCGCCCTCCCGGCAGGGGAAGCAGAGAGATCATCGGGGGTGCCTCGCCCCAGGGCGTTATTGCGTAGCCGGGCGAGGACGCTGATCGCGCCGACTCGCGGACGCAGTGCCGGTTCGTTGGCACCGCCCTCGGCCAGCCTGGCCAGGGCCTCGGTCAGGAGCGCCTGGGTCGTTGCAACCTCGGCGAGGCGATAGGCGTCGCCCTGGGCGGCCGAGAGTACCTCTGCCTCGGCGCGTTGCAGCAATGATACGATCGAATCGGCATCGGCGGTGAGGCGTTCCAGCGTGACCATGCGGCTGGCGACCGCCTGCCTGCTCTGTTGCGCCGGAAGTCCGGCTTGCATTGCGACGACGAAGGCCAGGCAGGCGAAGGCAAGCAGGGCGATGATGCAGCGTCGGGGGCCGGCAGGTGGCATGTGGCGTTGGAACTCGGCCGGTGGCGGTGGCAAGTGCAAGGAGAGTGGATTGTGGCAGAGGTTACAAGGCCCGGTTGTTGCAACTCGCGCCAAAGGAGCATCATGCCGCTCAACAACAATTTCAGGCCTGAAAAATACCAGTCCAGGTTGTGCGCGTTGCGGAGGCTTTGGGCCGACGCTGTCCGCCCTGGGTGCCGATCCTGCCCAGCACCGTCTTCTGCACGCATGGATCAGGCTGGTGGCTGCGCTGCGGCCGACGATGAGGTCAACGCCGCGAGCACCTGGCGGGCTTCGTGCCCAATCCTGCGTAGCATGTCGCAAAGCGCAGTCTGGCCGTGCGGGTCCATGGCGTGTCATGCGTCGGCGGTCATCCACAACGCGCCGAATCGCATCGGCCGCCGCCAAGGCGCTGCCGCCACATCGCTCCAGATCAGCGGCCAATGCCCTGCGCGACCATCTGCGCCAAACGTGACGACGGATCCGTCGCGCACTCTCCGGAACCGGACGAAATCGGCCGGAGGCAGGGTCCGGGCGGACAGGCCGGTGGTGGACAAGACGCGGGCGCGTTTGGAAAACGGTCACTTGCCCAGACCCACCGAGCGATGAGGGCCGCGGGCCGTGCATTACGCGACAGTCATGCGGGCTGGGGTTACCGACCCGGTGGCTTCGCCCC
>JBBQHE010000124.1:0-12978 GCA_038323655.1 Acetobacterales bacterium
CCCCCGACCAACGGCCACTGGGCCCGTGGAACCCACGACTTTTGTAAAAAAAACGGAGTGGCTCCGAATTGCCTTATTTTGATAGAGTACAAGCAATTAACCACCCATTATAATAACAAAAACACCGGTGGTCCAGGGGACACGGTCCCCTGGTGGGGGAGGTCTGGAGGGGGCGAAGCCCCTTCCAGAATCTGCCCGCCCAGGATGAACACCTGTCCCTTGCGCTGGCTAGCCCGCACGCGTTTGTGCGTCCAGTTGCGCCTTGGTTTTGCCGTGGTGTCGCGCGATACCTTACGGCGAATCCAGACAGGGCAGGCTGCATGCTGTGCCGGCGAGCGTTTTGTTCCTTGATCGCGCCTGGCGTGTTGGCGGCGGGGGGCGTGCGGGCGCAGGTCAGCCGGGACCTGGTGATCGCGACCATTGGTGGCGGTTGGCAGGATGCACTGCGCGAGGCTTTGTTTCGTCCTTTCCAGGTCGGCAGCGGCGTGCGGGTGCTGGAAGAAACGCGCGAGGGCGGCATCGCCGAACTGCGCGCCCGTGCGCGGGTCGTGGGCGGCGGCTGGGATGTGGTGCTGGTCGAAGCCGACGAGTTGGCCATTGGCGCCGCCGAGGGATTGTTTGCACCCTTGGACTGGCGGGCGATCGCCGCCCCGGACAGTCTGGATCCTGAGGCAGTCCATCCTTTCGGGCTGGGCGCGGCGCGGGTCGCACTGGTGCTGGGCTACGACCCGGCGGCCATTGGCACGCCGCCGGTCGGCTGGGCTGATCTGTTCGATGCGCAGCGTTTCCCGGGGCCGCGCGCGTTGCGCCGTTCTGCCCGCGGCACGCTGGAGATCGCGCTGCTCGGCGATGGCGTGGCCCCCGCCGACCTGTACGGCATGCTGGGCACCGAGGCGGGGTTGCTGCGCGCGCTGGGGCTGCTGACCACGATCCGCCGCGACATCCGCTGGTGGGACCTGGGCAGCCTGCCAGGGCAGTGGCTGGCGCGCGGCGAGGTCAGCATGGCCGCCGCCTTCAACGGGCGGATCAGCGCCGCGGGGCGGGTCGCGGCCAAGGACCTGGGCATCGTCTGGCAGCAGGCCTTGACCAGCCTGGATTACTGGGTGCTTCCGGTCGGCAGCGGCAACCAGGGCGACCGGCCGAGTGCCTTCCTGCGCCTGGCGTCCGAGGCCGGGCCCCAGGCGGCGCTGGCCAATCGCGTGCCCTACACGCCCACGGCGCGGGGCGCGGCGGCGCTGATGTCACCCGAGGCACTGGCCTTGCTGCCGGCGGCCCATGCTGCGTCGTCCTTGCCAATCGACGATGCCTTCTGGGCGCTCAACGAAAGCCGGTTGGACCGTCGGTTCGACGCCTGGCTGGCCGAGGCCTGATCAAAGCCTTCGGAAGATCACGGTCAGGTTGTTGGCCGGCATGGCTTCGATGACGGGCGGGGCGAAGCCATGGGCCGCTTCGGCCACGGCTTCCAGGTCGCGCACCCCCCAGGCGGGGTCGCGTGCGCGCAGGCTTGCGTCGAAATCCGCATTGCTGGGCGCGGTATGGGCGCCGCCCTGGCGGAAGGGGCCGTAGAGGATCAGCGGCGCGCCCGGCGCGAGCGTGGCGGCAGCACCTTGCATCAGGCCAAGCGTCGCGGCCCAGGGGGCGATGTGGACCATATTGATGCACAACACGGCGTCGGCCGCCGTCATTGGCCAGGGCGTGGCCGCGGCATCCAGCGCGATGGCGGGGCGGATGTTGTTCGCCCCCGCGCACCAGGCGTTGATACTGCTGCGCGCCTCGGGGTCGGGGTCGGAGGGCTGGAACGTCAGCCCCAGGTGTTCGGCGAAGAAGGCCGCGTGTTCGCCGGAGCCGCTGGCGATTTCCAGCACGGTCCCGGTGGGCGGCAGATGCGCCCGCAGCACCGCCAGGATCGCCTCGCGGTTGCGCGCGACGGCAGGGGCGACGCGGCGCTGGTCCTCGCTCATCCTTTCATCCGCGCAAAAACCTGCGCGTCGCGGTTTTCCTGCATCAGCCGGGTGAAGCCGGTGATGGTGGTCAGGCCGAGGCCGCCAGGCATGCCGGTCTCGGGTTCGGCCACGATCTTGGCGTAGGATTCGCCCGCGAATTTTTCCCATTTGCCGGCGGGCTTCTTCACCTCGACATGCGCGACCGTCGCCTTCAGCACGAGGCGCACGATGGCCTCGGTGTGCGCGCGGGGCTTGGTCAGGCTGGGGTGGCCGCCAATCATCTGGAAACCGTTGGCCAGCGCCCAGGTGGTGAGTTCTTCCTTGGTCATTGTCAGTACCCGCGATCGGCCAGGTTCAGCAGTGGAAAGGCGCTGTGGACATGTGGCACCGCGACGGGCGGTGCGCCGTGATGCACATAGGACGGGTTCAACTGGTCGAAGCCGGTGACACCCGAAAGGCCGAGCGCCTTGATCGTCTCGTCTTCCAGGATTTCCAGGATGCGCTGCACGCCATCGGCGCCATCGGCGGCCAGGCCATAGAGATACAGCCGGCCGACGCCGACCCAATCGGCGCCAAGTGCGATCGCCTTCACGATATCCGTGCCGCGACTGACGCTGCCATCGACCATGATTTTTGCGCGCCCCGCGACCGCCTGCACGACCTCGGGCAGCACATCCAGCGACCCGCGCCCGTGGTCCAACTGCCGCCCGCCGTGGTTGGAGACATAGACCACATCGACGCCCGCGCGGGCCGCGATCTCCGCATCCTCGCCAGTGCCGATGCCCTTCAGGATCAGCGGAATCCGGTGCTTGTCCTTGAAGCGCTTCACATCGTCCCAGGACAGCGCGGCCTGGATGTCCATCCCCGTATTCGCCGCCCGCCAGGTCTTGACGAAGCGCTTGGCGATGTCGCGTTCACGCCGGCTGTAATGCGCGGTATCGACGGTGATGGCGAAGGCGTCGTAGCCGGCGGCGATGACGCGGCGGGCGATGTCGTCCTGCCAGTCATGGTCGCCGCGCACGTACAGTTGGAAGGCCTTGGGCCCGGTCGCGGCGGCGGCGGTTTCCTCGATGCCCGGCTGGCTCACGCTGCTCAGCATCATCGGCACGCCGAAAGCCGCGGCACCCTTTGCCACCGAGGCACCGCCCCCGGCCTCGAAGGATTCCAGCGACCCAACGGGCGCCAGCACCACCGGCAGGCGGATCCGATGGCCGAAGAAATCGACCGAGGCATCGACATGCGACACATCGCGCAGCACGCGCGGCCGCAGCGCCACCGTATCCAGCGCCATGCGGTTGCGCGCCAGCGTGGTCTCCGTCTCGGTCCCGCCGGTCAGGTAGTCCCAGACATTCGGCGTGACCTTGTTGCGCGCCGCCTTGATGATCTCATGCAAGGTGAGAAAGCGTTCCTGCGCGTTGGCGACCATTTTCGGCGTGTCCTCGGATAGAGCGCGGGACGCTAGAAGCGCCCCTGGCAAGGGTCAACACGACCGCGGCGCCATGCCATGCTGCGCGCGAAACGCGGGAGACTCTGCATGAATGCCACGCAACGACGCGCCGCCTGCCGGGCGGTGCTGCAGGGGCCGGTCTGCGTGCATCCAGGCTCGGTGCATGACCCCATCTCGGCCCGCATCGCCGAGGACCTGGGCTTCGAACTCGGCATGTTTGCAGGCTCCACCGGCTCGCTCGCGGTGCTGGGCGCGCCCGACCTGATCGTGCTGACGCTGACCGAATTCGCCGACCAGGCGCGGCGCATCGGCCGGGCGAGCAGCATCCCGCTTGTGGTCGATGCCGACCATGGCTACGGCAACGCGCTGAATGCCATGCGCACCGTGCGCGAATTGGAAAACGCCGGGGTCGCGGCCATGTCGATCGAAGACACCGACCTGCCGCGCCCCTTTGGCGATGGTGCGACGCGGCTGATCCCGCTGGCCGAGGGGGTGGCCAAGATCAGGGCGTCGCTGGCGGCGCGCGAAGACCCCACGACCTGCATCCTGGCCCGCACCAGCGCGGTCGGCGTGATGGGCCTGGCCGAAGGCATTGAGCGCACCCGCGCCTATGCCGAAACGGGGGCGGATGCGGTCTTCCTGACCGGAGTCACCGCGCGCGCGGAACTGGACGCGCTGGCCGAGGTCGCCACCGTGCCGCTGGTGCTGGGCACGTTGTCGGCCGAACTCAACGACCGCGACTACCTGGCGGCGCGCGGCGTGCGCATCGCCCTGCAAGGCCACCAGCCCTTCCAGGCGGCGATCCAGGCGATCCACGCGACGCTGAAGGCGCTGCGCGACGGCACGTCGCCCAAGGACCTGCCGAACCTGGCTCCGCCCGCGCTGATCGCGCGCGTCACGCGCCAGGCGGACTACGACGGCTGGACGCAGGCCTATCTCGGCGACCGGTAGCCCGCATCGACGTGGCACGGATTTGCGCTAGCCTGCCGGCCATGCGTCGCGCCCTGCTCGTCCTGCCTTTCGTCCTGTCGCTGCTGGGGGCCTGCGCCGAGTTGCGCACGCCGGCCGGCATCGCCAGCCTGCCGCCATTGTCCCTGATCCCCGACACGGGGGATCCGGGGCGCACGGCGATCAATGTGGCCGCCGACCTCTGGGCCCAGCAGGCGCGGTGGGCGGGCAATCCCGCCGCCACCGCCCGCGCCGCGGCCCTGCTGGAATGGCTGGCCGCCGATATCCCGCGCAGCCCGGCTTGGGCGCCGGTGCCGCGATCGCTCGGCTTCGACCTGGCCAATGCCCGCGCCGAACTGCGCCAGGCGCTGGCGATCCAGGCCGATGCGCCGCCGTCCGAGGTGATCGGCCCGCTGACCATCGCCGCCGGTCCCGATGCCGCGGCCCGCGCCCGGGTTCTCACGGCGGGGCCCTTCGCCCAGGGGCCAGAGGGCACGGCCAGCCTGATCGGGCGGATGGCGCCCCTGAGCCTGCCGCCGACCGTCACCGCCAACCTGCGCCAGGCCGTGCAGGTGCTGGACGCGACGCGCGGCTGGGACGCGAATCCGGTCAGGATTGAGGACACGGTCCGCGCCGGGGAGAACACGACCGGCGGGCTCGGTACCTTCTACTGAAGCCTTCGACCGAGGTGCCGCGTCGCTACTCGCGCCACGTTCTGACCGCCCAGGGCCGGCGCCATGATGACCTCGATCGCGCGATCGGCGGGCCAGCCTGCTGCCCGCGCGGTGAAGGGCGCGCACAGGCCCGTGGCCAGAACCGCCCGTCGTCCCGGTTGACCATCTTCGCCGCCCCAAGCCCGGCTTTTGGGCAACAGTGGGCAAAGCCCAGCGGCGCGGCAATCCTTTGGGCTTGCGGCGGCGGCGCGCGATCCGACATGACTGTGTGATGCGCCCTCTGCTTGTCCTGGCCCTGGCCGCCCCACTCCTTGCAGCGCCCGCGCTGGCCGAACCATTCCGCGCGACCTACGCGGTCGTCGCCGCGGGCATGACGGTGATGGAGGTGGAGGCGCTGATCGACCTGGCCGCCCCCGAGGCCTACCGGATCGAGACCAGCCTTCGCTTGACCGGCATGGCCCGGGTCTTTGCCTCGGGCGAGCAGGTGACCTCTGCGCGCGGCACCTGGGACGGGGGCCTGGCGCGGCCGGTACGCTTCGCCTCGGACGGCAACTGGCGCGGCGAACCGCGGCGCATCCTGATGGAATACCCGGGGGGAGAACCCTCCGTTCGCGCCCTGGTGCCGCCGAACGACAATGAGCGCGAGCCGGTGCCGCCCGAACTGCAACGCGGCACGGTGGACAGTTTTTCCGCCCTGGCCCAACTCAGCCGGACGGTGGCCGCCACCCGTGCCTGCGACGGGTCGGCCGCGGTGTTCGACGGGCGCCGACGCAGCGAATTTTCGGCCCAGACCGTGACCTGGGAACGGCTGCCCGGCTGGCGTGGCTCCTGGGGCGGCGAGGCGCTGCGCTGCACCTTCGAAGGCCGTGTGGTGGCGGGCTTCCGGCTTGACGATGAACAGGGCCAGGAATGGCGGCGGCCGCAGCAGGGCACCGCCTGGATGGCCAGCGTGCGCCCCGGCACGCCGCCGATCCCGGTGCGGTTGCAGGTGCCCAGCCGCTTCTTCGGCCCCATCACGATCTACCTGATGCGGGTGGCACCTGGCTCCGATAGCACGCCGGCCAGCAACGCCAGCAGGTCTGCGGGTTCGGCGGCAATGGGCGCGCCGCCCGCCATCGCGGCATCGCCGTAGCCCCAGGCGCAGAACACCACCGGCAGGCCGGCGCCACGGCCCGACAGCATGTCATTGGCGTGGTCGCCCACCATCACCGCCGCCCCCGGGTCGCCGCCCGCCGCCGCCAAGGTCGCGAGGACATGGGCGGGATCGGGCTTGCGCGTCGGAAAACTGTCGCCGCCGCCAAGGGCCGCGAAGAACGGCGCCAGACCCAAATCGGCCAGCATTGTCCGGGCCGCCGCCGCGGGCTTGTTGGTGCAGACGGCGAGGCGCCAGCCCTGCGCCGCCATCGCCGTCAGCGCCTCGGGGATTCCAGGGAAGGGGATGGTCGCGACGGCGGCGTGGGCTTCGTAATCGGCGCCGAAGGCCGCGTGATCGGCCGGTGTCGCCGCCCGGCCGCGGGCCGCCAGGGCGCGTTCCACCAGGATCCTGACGCCGTCGCCGATCATGGCCGTGGCCTGTTGACGGGTCAGCGGCGGCAGGCGGTGGCCTGCCAGAAGCCGGTTCAGCGCGGCCTGCAGGTCCGGCACGCTGTCCACAAGCGTGCCGTCGAGGTCGAGCAGGATCGTCGGTGTCATGGCCTGCGGTCTATCCCTTCTCATCCGAAACGATGCGCCCGTCGACCAAGTGCACCCGCCGCGTCGCGCGTTTCGCCAGCTCCGCATCATGCGTCACGGTGACCACCGCGCGCCCTTCCTCCTGCGACAGCCGCGAAAAGATGTCGAAGACGGCCGAGGCGTTTTTCGTGTCCAGGTTCCCGGTCGGCTCATCGGCCAGGATCAGCGTCGGGTCATTGGCCAGGGCGCGCGCGATGGCCGCGCGCTGGCGCATCCCGCCCGAGAGTTGTTCCGGCAGCTTGTGGCCTTCGCCGGAGAGACCAAGCGCGTCCAGAAGCCCCTCCGCCCGCGCCTGCGCCGCCCGCCCGTCGAGCAGCCCACGCCTGCGGATCGGGATCAGCACATTGTCCAGCGCATCGAACTCCGGCAGCAGGAAATGGAACTGGAAGACGAAGCCGATGCGGGCCAGCCGGAGTGCGGCCAGCGCGCCGGGTGCCAGGCCCGCGGTATCGGTGCCCTCCAGCAGGATGCGCCCTTCGGAGGGCCGGTCGAGCAGCCCCAGCAGATACAGCAGCGACGACTTGCCCGACCCCGAAGGCCCGGTGACGGCGACGAACTCGCCCGGTTCGATCGCAAGATCGATGTCCTGCACCAGCGTCACCCCGCCTGGCAGTTTCTTGGCCATGCGCTCGGCGGCCAGCAGGCTCACCCGGCCCCCCGGATCACCTGCACAGGGTCGAGGCGCGAGGCCCGGCGCGCCGGCATCAGCGCTGCGACCGCCGCGGACATCAGCGCAAAGGCGCAAGCCACCGCATAAAGCCGCCAGTCGCGGTCGAGCAGGAAGCGGTTGTTGCCGGACGGCGTGTCGCCACCGAAGCGGATCTGCGCCAGGCCCTCGATCATGCCCGCCCCCAAGGCGCAGCCGACCGCCGCGCCGACAAAACCCGCGGCGATGCCCTGGATCAGGAACAGCCGCTGGATGTCGCCTTCCGTAAAACCCAGCGACTTCAGGATGGCGATGTCGCGCGTCTTTTCGAACACCACGGTCGAGACGATGTTGAAGATGCCGAAGGCCGCCACAAGCAAAATCGCCCCGGTCACGCTGTACATGATCGCGTTCTGGATGACGAAGACGGTGAGGATGTTCTTGTTCGCTTCCTCCCAGGACTCGGTCCGCGCGCCAAAGCGGCTTTCGATCTGGCGGGCGAGCGGCTCGGCCTCGGTCACATCCGCCAGGCGCATCTCGATCCGGTTCACCACATTGGGCCGGTTCTGCAAAACCTGGTTCACCGTCAGCAAGGTATAGGCGGTGGATTGGTCGAGCGACTGGATGCCGGTGCGGAACAGCCCCACCACCTTCATCGACAGCGTGACCCCCATGGGGGAGATCGCGGAGAAACTGTCGCCCAGTTGCACGCCCAGGCGCGTCGCCAGCCCATCGCCGATGACGATGCCATTGGCCGCGGTGCGCAGGTCGTCGATCCGGCCCGCGATCATGTCCTTGCCGATGTTGGAGACACGCGCCTGGCGGGCCGGGTCGATGCCGGTGATCGAGGCCGAGACATCCCGCGCGCCATAGCGCAGCAGCACCTGGCCGGTCAGCGCCGGGGCTGCGGCCAGGCCCGGCATCGCCTCCAGCATGGCCAGAACCTCGCCGCTGGCGCGTATCCCGCGGATACGGTCCTGCGGCTTCACCCCATTCACCCCGACCACGGCATCGGGAAAGGCCATCACCGCCGGTTGCGGCGGCGGCGTGCGGGTTTCGTCCTTCATGGTGATATGCGGGGCGACGTCGATGGTCTGGTTGATGAAGTAGGTCTGGAAGCCGCGCATCACCGCGCCGATGGCGATGAAGAAGGCAACACCCAGCGCTACCCCCAGCACGGAGACCAGCGTCTGTCGCCGCCGCCGGCTCAGCATGCCGAAGGCGATGTCCCACAAGAGTTTCACGGCCGGATACGCACGCTGCGCCCGGCGGTAAGCCCGACGACGGGATCGACGACCACCATCGCGCCGGCGGCCAGGCCTTCGCGGATTTCGATGGCGCGCGGCGCCTGCACGCCGGTCCGCACCGGCATGGCGCGCAGCACGCCGGCCTCGACCACGAACACCTGGCCGTCACGCACCGCGCGCGGCGGCACCAGCACCGCATCGGGGGTTTCGCGCAGCACGATATTGGCCTCCACCGTCATGCCGATCAGCAGCGGCGTATCGGCCGGCAGCGCCAGGCGCACGCGATAGGCCTTGCGCGTGGTGTCGCCGCGCGGGGTGATGGTGGCGACCGTGCCGGCCAGCACCTGGCCCGGAAAGGCATCGGCGCGGAGCAGGACTTTTTGGCCCGGGATGACGCGGGCGATGTCCTCCTCGTCTACCTCCGAGGACACGCGCAGCGGCGAGGGCTCGCCGATCCAGAACAGGGTGGCGGGGGTATCGACCATTTCACCCACCTCCACGTCGCGGCGCAGCACCTCGCCGGGGGCGGGGGCGCGGACCACGTAGTCATCCAGCCGGCGGAGCACCGCATCGGCCACGGCCCGGGCGGCGCGGGCTTCGGATTCGGCCCGGTCCAGCGTTGCGCGGGCGGCGATGTCGCGGCTGACCAGCAGGCGGACGCGGGCGACATCCTCGGCGGCATAGCGGGCGCGGGCCTCGACCTCGTCCAGCCGGGCGCGGGTTTCGCGGTCGTCCAACTGCACCATGGGCTGGCCGGGGGCGACGCGTTGGCCTTCCTCCACCAGCACGCCGGTGACGCGGGCGCGCACCGCGGGGCCGACGCGGGCGATGGTGACGGGCTCCACGCTGCCGGTTGCATAGACGGCCTCGACCGCGGGGCCGGTGGTGGCGGGCGCCAGGGTCACGGCAAGCGGCAGGGATTGCCAGCCATACCAGCCGCCGGCACCCAGGGCGGCCAGCAGGGCCAGGATCAGGACATTGCGCAGCATCGGGCAGCCTTGTGCCACGGCTGGCGGCAAAGGCAGAGGGGCGGGACGCGATACGAAGCGTATCAGCGCCTCAGCGCAGCACCGCCCCGGTCGCGCGGCCCACCGCCGCGACGATCTTCTGGGCCACGGCCTCGATCTCGGCCTCGGTCAGCGTCTTTTCGCGGGGCTGCAGGGTGACGTCGATCGCCAGGCTGATCTTGCCCTCCGGCACGCGGTCGCCGGCGTAGCGGTCGAAGAGCGAAACCTCGGTGATCAGCGCGCGCTCGGCACCGCGGGCCGCGCGCAGCACCGCATCGGCGGTCACGCCGGCATCCACCAGGAAGGCGAAGTCGCGGCGGACGGGTTGCAGGTCGGGCAGGTCGGGTGCGCCACGTTTCCGGCGCTTGGGGTCGGGGATGGCGTCGAGGAACACTTCGCAGGCGACCACGGGCCCTGCGATATCGAGCGCCGCCTGAACCCGCGGGTGCAGCGCGCCGAAGGTCGCGAGCACGGTTTTCGGCCCCTGGCGCACCACGCCCGACCGGCCGGGGTGGTAGAAGCCCGGCGCATCGGCCGTGACCGACAAAGCGGCGGCCGGCACGCCGAGCGCCGCCAGCACCGCCAGCGCATCGCCCTTGGCATCCAGCCAGTCGAGCGGGCGCGACGGCGCATCCCAATGGCGCGGCGTCTCACCGGTGCGGACGCAGGCTGCGATGGTGAGTTGGCCCTCGGGCAGCGGCGAGAGCCAGCCGCCCCCGACCTCCGACAGCGCCACCGCGGGGATGCCGCGCGCGGCATTGCGCCCCGCCGCCAGCACCAGCGTCGCGACCGGGGTCGGGCGCATCTGGTCGAGGTCCGAGGCGATCGGGTTCAGCAGCCGCAAGGCATCCGGCACCGCGCCGAACAAGGCCGCCTGGTCGCGTGCCATGAAGCCGAAGGTCACGCTCTCCAGCGCGCCCCGCGCCGCCAGCACGCGGCGGGCCAGGGCGGTGCGCGCCTGGGCCTGGGTGACCGCGGGCGGCGGGACCGCCGTGTCCGCGGGCAGCGACACGGCCTCGATCACATCGAGCCCGCCGAGGCGCAGCACCTCCTCGACCAGGTCACATTCGCTTTCGATGTCGAAGACGCCGATCGCGGCTTTTTGCGGGTCAAGGCCGGGGGCCGGGTCCAGCGCCTGGGCCATCACGCGATAGGCCGAGCCGTCAGAGGCCACGTCATTCCGCCAGGACGGCACGGCGATGGTGACCTTGTGGGCGTCGCGGTGCTCGATGCCGAAGCCGAGCGCCTCCAGCCGGGCACAGGCGAGGTCTGGTGCCAGGTCATGCCCGCCGAGCCCCGCCAGGCGTTCGAAGCGCAGCGTCGCGCTGCGGCGCCAGTGTGGACGGGTGCCGGCGGCCACGACCTCCGAGGCCTCGCCGCCGCACAAATCCAGGATCATGCGTGTCGCCGCCTCGACCGCATCGTCCAGCAGTTCGGGGTCAAGGCCGCGTTCGAAACGGGCGCGGGCGTCGGTCGAAATGCCGTGGCGCCGGCCGGACTGCGCGATGCGCACGGGGTCGAACAGCGCGCATTCGATGAAGGCTTCGGTGGTGGTCTCGTCACAGCCCGAGTGTTCCCCGCCGATGATGCCGGCCAAGGATTCCGGCCCGCCGGCATCGGCGATGACCAAGTCCTCGGGCGTCACGGTGACGGTCTTGCCGTTCAGCGCGGCAAAACTCTCGCCCGCGCGGCCCATGCGCATGGTCAGCACGCCGCCGCGCACCTTCTTCACGTCAAACACATGCAGCGGGCGGCCGAGGTCGAAGGTGAAGAAGTTGGTGACATCGACCAGCCGGCTGATCGGGCGCAGGCCCAGGGCGGTCAGGCGATCCTGCAACCACTGCGGGCTCGGCCCGTTGGTCAGGCCGCGCACCGTACGGCCGAGCACCTGGTGGCAGGCCTCGGGTGCCTCGATCGACCAGTCGAGCGGGCTTGCGAAGCTCGCCGCCACCGGCGGCGCCGACCAGGGCTTCAGCACCCCCATGCCGGCCGCCGAGAGGTCGCGCGCGATGCCGCGTATGGACAGCGCATCGCCGCGATTGGGGGTCACGCTGATTTCGATCACGGGGTCGGTCAGCCCGGCCCAGACGGGGTAGGAAACGCCGACCGGCGCATCCTCCGGCAGGTCCAAGATGCCCGAATGATCGTCGCCGAGGCCCATCTCCCGCGATGACAACAACATCGCCTCCGATTTTTGCCCACGGATTTCACCAGCCTTCAAGGTGATCCCGGTGCCGGGGATATAAGCGCCAGGCAGGGCGACCACGGCCAGCATGCCGGTCCGCGCATTGGGCGCGCCGCAGACGACCGACCGGATCGTCCCATCGCCGATATCGACGCGGCAGGCGCGCAGGCGATCGGCATTGGGGTGCTGCACCGCTTCCAGCACGCGGCCGATGCGGAAGGCTGAGAGCGAGGCACCGCGGTCGGTGACGGATTCCACCTCCAGCCCGATCTGGTTCAGGCAGGCGGCGATGGCGGCGGCGTCGGCGTCCAGGTCCAGATGGTCGCGCAGCCAGGACAGTGAGAACTTCATCACACGCCCTCGGTCAGCGTGGCGGGGGAGAGCACGGGGGCGGAGACGCTGCGCAGCCAGCGCACGTCGCTCTCATAGAAGGGCCGCAGGTCGGGCAGGCCGTGCTTGAGCATGGTGATGCGCTCGATCCCCATGCCGAAGGCGAAGCCCTGCCAGTCCCGCGGATCGATCCCGCAGTTCGCCAGCACTTTCGGGTGGACCATGCCGCTGCCCAGGATTTCCAGCCAGTCCCCGCCGCCGCCCAACGCGCCGGTCTTCCGGCTCCAGCCGATATCGACCTCCATCGAGGGTTCGGTGAAGGGGAAGTAGGAGGAGCGGAACCGCACCGGCAGGTCGGCGATGCCGAAGAAGGCGCGCAGGAAATCCACCAGGCAGCCCTTGAGGTGCCCCAGCGTGATGTCGCGGCCGATGACGAGGCCCTCGACCTGGTGGAACATCGGCGAATGAGTGGCGTCATGGTCGGCGCGATAGGTGCGCCCGGGCGCGATGATGCGGATTGGCGGGGAGCCCGCCAACATCGTGCGGACCTGAAGCGGGCTGGTCTGGGTCCGCAGCACGGTCTGGAAGCCGTCGCCATGGGCGGGGGGCAGGTAGAAAGTGTCCTGGTCCTGTCGCGCCGGGTGGTGGCCGGGGATGTTCAGCGCCGAGAAATTATACCAATCGGCCTCGATATCCGGGCCCTCGGCGACGGAAAACCCCATGGCGCCAAAGATCGCGGTCAACTCCTCGATCGTGCGGGTGATCGGGTGGATCGCGCCCTGGTCGGGGCCGGCGGGGGGGAAGGGGCGGGGGGGCAGGG
>JBBQHE010000125.1:0-12899 GCA_038323655.1 Acetobacterales bacterium
GCGTGATCATGCCGTGGCTCCCAGCAGCTTCGGCAATCGCACCAGGTTGTAGGCTGCGGTGCGCAGCGTGAAGGCCCATCCGACACGCGCCAGGTCGCGCAGTCGCATCCGGCGCATCCCGGCCACCTCCTTGCCCCAGCCAAACACTTCCTCGATCCGCTTGCGGATGCCCTGGCTGACCGCGTCGCCCGGATGGCGAGTGGTGCTAAACATCGCCCCCGTCTGACGATCCGCCCCACGCATCCCATCACCCCCAATCCGCCTGATCAGCGAATCAGATCAATGCCGATTTCACCAGACGAATTTCCGCAACCTGCTAAGAAGGATCAGTCCCTTCAGACCTCGCCCAGCAGGGGGCCGTGTCCCCTGTACCCTTCTTGTGTCTTGGCCCCGCCAGGGGAGGGGCATAGAAGGGTGCGCCCGTGATCAAGGGCACGTCATGCCCCTCCCCTGGCTTGGCCAATGTTCCAAAAGCGGGTCCAGGGGCCTCAGGCTCCTGGTGAGGGGAGTTTGAGGGGGGCGAAGCCACCCTCAAGGACCGCGGCCCTTCCCCGCGCGGGATGCCGGCCCTAAAACCGGCCCAGACCTAAGCGACCGGAGTTTTTGATGCCTGCCTGGCAATACATTTACGTGATGAAGGACCTGACGAAGAACTATCCGGGCGGCCGCGAAGTCTTCAAGGGCATCACCCTCTCCTTCCTGCCCGATGCCAAGATCGGCGTGCTCGGCCCCAATGGCGCGGGCAAGTCCACGCTGATGAAGATCATGGCCGGGCGCGACAAGGAATACGGCGGCGAGGCCTGGGTCGCCGAGGGCGCCCGCGTCGGCTACCTGGAGCAGGAGCCGCAGCTCGACCCGACCAAGACCGTCGGCGAGAATGTGATGGAAGCCTTCGTCGTCCTGAACGCCCAGCTCAAGCGCTTCAACGAAATCTCCGAGGCCTTCGGCGAGGAGATGACGGAAGACCGCATGAACGAACTGCTGGCCGAGCAGGCGACCCTGCAGGACGCGATCGACGCCGCCGACGGCTGGGAAATCGACCGCAAGGTGGAAGTGGCGCTGGACGCGCTGCGCTGCCCGCCCGCCGACAGTGCGATCGATAAGCTTTCGGGTGGTGAAAAGCGGCGCGTCGCGCTGTGCAAGCTGCTGCTGGAAAAGCCAGACCTGCTGCTGCTGGACGAACCGACCAACCACCTGGATGCCGAAAGCGTCTCCTGGCTGGAAAAGACCCTGCGCGACTGGCAGGGCGCGGTGCTGGTCGTGACCCACGACCGCTACTTCCTCGACAACGTGACCAATTGGATCATGGAGGTCGATCGCGGCCGGGCCTTCCCGTACCAGGGGAATTACTCGAACTACCTCGACCAGAAGCGCAAGCGCCTGCAGCAGGAGGAGCGCGAGGAAAGCAGCCGCCAGCGCATGCTGGCCGCCGAGCAGGAATGGATCGGCCGCACACCCGCCGGCCGCATGACGAAAAGCAAGGCGCGCATTTCCGCCTATGAAGACCTGCTGGCGCAGAGCATGGATCGCGGGATCGGCGAGGCGGAAATCGTCATCCAGCCAGGCCCGCGCCTGGGCAATATCGTCATCGTGGCCGATGAGCTTCGCAAGGCCTATGGCAACCGCCTGCTGATCGACGACCTGTCGTTCAAGCTACCGCCGGGCGGCATCGTTGGCGTGATCGGCCCCAATGGCGCGGGCAAAACCACGCTGTTCCGCATGATCACCGGCAGCGAGACGCCGGATGCCGGCACCATGACGGTCGGCGATTCGGTCAAGCTCGGCTACGTTGACCAGTCACGCGACAGCCTGGACCCGGACAAGACCGTCTGGGCCGAGATCAGCGACAGCATGGACATGATCACGCTCGGCAAGAAAAGCGTGCCCAGCCGGGCCTATGTCGCCAGCTTCAACTTCAAGGGCACCGACCAGCAGAAGAAAGTCGGCGTGCTGTCGGGCGGCGAACGCAACCGCGTGCACCTGGCCAAGATGCTGAAGCGGGAAAGCAACGTCCTGCTGCTGGACGAACCGACCAACGACCTGGACGTGGACACGCTTCGCGCGCTGGAAGAAGCGCTGATGAACTTCGCCGGCTGTGCGGTCATCATCAGCCACGATCGCTGGTTCCTCGACCGCCTGGCGACGCATATCCTGGCCTTTGAGGGTGACAGCCACGTCGAGTGGTTCGAGGGCAACTTCCAGGCCTATGAGGCGGATAAGCGACGTCGACTTGGCGTCGCGGCCGACCAGCCGCACCGGATCAAGTACCGCCCCCTGGCGCGATGAGATGCAGATCCACACGGCGCGCGGCATCACCACCGCGCGCCTGTCGCTGCTGCCGCCGGGACCAGAGCACCTTACCGACATCATCCGGCTGAAGGCCGACCCGCGGGTCTTCGCGGTGATGCTGCACGGCGTGCGCAGCCCCGAGCGGGTGCGGGAAGAACTGCAGGACGACCGCGAGTTCTGGACCGTCCGCGGCTATGGCATCTGGAGCGTTTTTGATCGCGCGACCGGAGAGTTTCTTGGCATCGCCGGGCTGATGGAACGCCCGGACGGGCGGGGTGTCGCGCTGCGCTTCGCGCTGTGGCCCGAATGCCGCGGCCGGGGCTTTGCGCGGGAGGCCGCGGCGGCGGCCCTGGCCTTCGGCCATGCGGCGGGGCTGGCGCGCATCGTCGCCGTGGCGCGGGCCAGCAATGATGCGAGCCGCGGCGTGCTGGTGGACATCGGCATGCGGGAAGCCGGGCGCCACCAGCACCAGGGGCATGAGATGATCCTGTTCGAGAGCGTCAGGCCGGTTCCGGAGTGAAGCGCCGGCTGGGGGCCACGAACTCCGCCTGGGCCGCCACGGTCAGGATTTCGCGCGATCCCGCGGCCTCGGTGGCGCGCAGCAGGCTCCAGACGCTGCTGGCCGCCGCCGCCATGGCCCCGGCCCCGCCGGCGCCTTGCAGAAGGTGGAACAGGAACAGTGCCGCGATCGCGTCCCCCGCGCCGTTGACGTTGACCGACAGGCGCGGCGTGCGCAGGCGGTGGAACCCGCCAGCCTCGGCGACCAGAAGCTCCACCGCATCGGCGGGGGTGTCCTGCAAGGCCAGGCTCGTGACCAGCACGGTCGTGGGCCCGCGCGCCATCAGGGCCGTGGCGGCGGCCTTGGCTTCGACCAGGGTGCCGATTCTGGCGCCCGTCAGCCATTCCAGTTCGAACTGGTTGGGGGTTGCGATATCGGCCATGGGCAAGGCCTGGTCGCGGAAGAATTCGGGAATGCCGGGGCGGACGAAGACGCCCCGCCCGACATCGCCGATGACCGGGTCGCAACACCAGACCGCGCGGGGATTGGCGGACTTCACGCGGGATGCCGCATCGAGGATCGCCTCGCCAATGGCGGCATCGCCCATGTAGCCAGACAGCACGGCATCGCAGCCGGGCAGCACCCCGCGGTCGGCGATGCCCTGCACCAGGTCGCGGATCAGGCTGGCTGCGAAGACCTGGCCCGTCCAGGCGCCGTAGCCGGTGTGGTTGCTGAACTGCACGGTGTCGATCGCCCAAACCTCGGCGCCCAGGCGTTGCAGCGGGAAGACCGCGCTGCTGTTGCCGACATGGCCGTAGGCGACGGCGGACTGGATCGACAGGATGTTCAAGCGCAGCGACCGCCATCCACCGGCAGCAGCACGCCCGTGATGAAGCTGCTGGCCGGGTCGGCGAGCCAGACGCAGGCATTGGCGATGTCCTCGGGCGTGGACATGCGCCCGAGCGGGATGGTCGCGAGGAACCGCGCCGCATTCTCGGGCGTGTTGGCGACACCCATGAAGGATTCGGTCAGCGCGGTTAAGCCGATCACGGGGCAGATCGCGTTCACGCGAATGTTGTTCTTGGCGAATTCCTGCGCCATCGCCAGGGTCGCGGTGTTCACCGCCCCCTTGGTCGCGTTGTACCAGGTCAGCCCGGCGCGGGGCCTGGCACCCGCGGTCGAGGAGATGTTGATGATGCTGCCGCCGCGTGCGGCCATTGCCGGTACCGCCGCCTGCACCATCCAGAAGATGCTTTTGACGTTGATGGCAAAGACCCGGTCGAAGTCTTCCTCGGTCGTCTCCAGGATCGGCTTGTTGCGGAACGTCCAGCCGGCGTTGTTCACCACGATGTCGAGCCCGCCATAGGTCGCGATGGCGGCCTCGACCGCAGCGC
Source organism: Acetobacterales bacterium (assembly GCA_038323655.1). Classification (GTDB taxonomy): domain Bacteria; phylum Pseudomonadota; class Alphaproteobacteria; order Acetobacterales; family Acetobacteraceae; genus Humitalea. The sequence goes on from JBBQHE010000125.1 coordinate 4,183, forward strand.
GGTTGCCGGCCTCGGTCGCGATGTCGCCGCCGACCGCGGTGCCGCCGATCGCCGCCGCCACGACCTCGGCGCCGGCCAGGTTGATGTCTGCCACGACCACCCGCGCGCCCTCGGCGGCATAGGCCTCGGCGATCCCTCGGCCAAAGCCGGAAGCGCCGCCCGTGACGATGGCGATCTTGTCTTTCAGGCGCATGACGGTTCTCCCTGGTTCGGCGGGGAACCTGCGGGCGCTGAGGCTGGGGGTCAACCGATGGCGGCGACCCTGCGGCCCTTGCGCCCGGCGCGGGGCGGTCACCATACTCGGCCGACAATGATCCGCCGCAGCGGACGACGGAGGAAACAGGGCCATGATCGACCAAAATCTCTCGCGCCGCGGACTGGTGCTCGGTGCCGGTTTCGGTGGCGTCTTCGTACCGGCGGCACTGCGCAACACCGCCATGGCGCAGGCCACCCGGCCCAGCGAATTGAAGCTCGGCATCACCACCTTCCTCTCCGGCCCGGCGTCGGTCTTTGGCGTGCCCGGCCGCCAGGCGGCCGAGATGCTGATCGAGGAGATGAACGCCGCGGGTGGCATCGGCGGCGTGCCGGTACGCGCCATCTTTGTCGACGAAGGCCCCGGCGTGGACCACCTGGTCGGTGAGTTCCGTCGCCTGGTGCAGAACGAACGCGTCGATGTGATGCTGGCCTCGATCTCCTCGGGCTCGTGCCTGGCCTGCACGCCGCTGGCGGAGGAACTGCGCAAGGTCACGCTGCTGTGGGATTGCGGCACCCAGCGCATTTTTGAGGAACGGCGGTATCAATACGCCTTCCGCACCCAGGCCAATGCGACGCCGGAAATCCTCGCCCCCCTGCTGTACCTGATGAAGACCAAGCCCAATTTCCGCACCGTTGCGGTGCTGAACCAGGATTACGCCTGGGGCCGGGATTCCTGGGAGATCTGGCGCACCGCGATGACCGCGCTGAAGCCGGATGCCCGGGTCGTCGCCGAACTGTTCCCGCGCTTCGGCGCCACCGACTTTTCCACCGAGATCACCCGCCTGCTGGCGCTGCGGCCGGATGTGATCCTGTCCACCTCCTGGGGTGGCGAACTCGACACATTTATCCGCCAAGCCAACGAACGCCGGCTGTTCGAACGCTCCACCTTCGTGCTGCCGCTGGCCGAATCCTCGCTGGAGCGGGTCGGTCGCAGCCTGCCCGCCGGGCATATCGTCGGCAGCCGCGGCGATCACTGGCACATGCACCCGCGGCCGCGCGACCCCGCGGCCCTGCGCCGCTTCGTCGATGGCTACCGCCGCCGGTTCAACGCCTACCCGATCTACCCGACCTACCACATGGCGCAGGCGCTTTCCGCGTTGCAGGCGGCCTATGCCCGCGCGATCGCGGCCAAGGGCGGGGCCTGGCCGAACGAGGCCGAACTGGCGGCGGCCTTCCCCAACCTTGAGTTCGACAGCCCGACCGCCCGCATGAAAATCCGCGAGGACGGCCAGGGGCTGGAAGCCCAATTGATCGGCACGTCCAGGCACGTCGACGCGCATCCCTTCGCCGTGATGGATGAGATGGTGATCTTCCCGCCCGAGCTTGTGACCACGCCCGCCGGGCAGAACAGCGTGGCCTGGCTGCGTGGCCTGACGCCCGAGATTCTGACCCAGGTGCCGGCGGCGATCCCCTTCGCCTGATGGGCGACTGGATCGCCGACAATGGGCTGCTGCTGGGTCTTGCGCTGCTCGATGGGATTTCCTCGGCCGCGCTGATCTTCCTGGTCGCGGTCGGGCTCACGCTGGTCTTCGGCGTGCTGCGCGTGCTGAACGTGGCGCATGGCTCGTTGTATGCGATCGGGGCCTATACCGCCGCCAGCGCCGGGGTTTTTGCTGCATCCCTGGGCCTGCCGGCCTGGGCGGCGCTGCCGGCGATCGTGTTGTCGGCAGCGCTGGTCGGCGCCGTGCTGGGGCCGCTGATCGAACGGCTGCTGCTGCGCCGCGTCTATGGCCAGGACCCGGTGCTGCAACTGCTGGTGACCTTCGCCCTGTTCATGATCCTGGAGGATGTGCAGAAGCTGATCTGGGGCGTGCAGCCGGTGAACAATGACGCGGCCTTGCGGCTGCTCGGCACGGTCGATGTGCCCTTCGGCGCCGACTATATCCCCTTCACCGCCTACCAGTTGTTCCTGCTGCCGGGGGTGGCGCTGGCCGTGCTGGTCGGGCTTGCGGTCTTCCTGCGCCGCACGCTGACCGGGCGGGTGATTGTCGCGGTGACCGAGGACCGGGAGGCTGCGACCGCCATGGGCATCGACAGCGCCCGCGTCTACCTGCTGACCTTCGCCTTTGGCGCGGGCCTTGCGGCGCTGGGTGGGGCCTTGTCCTCGCCGACCGCGGCGATCGTGCCGGGGGTGGGGGCGTCCACCATCGTGCTGAGTTTCGCCGTCGTGGCGACGGCGGGGCTGGGGCAGATCGAGGGGGCGGCGGTCGCCGCGCTGATGATCGGCCTGGGGCGGTCCATCGCGGTGTATTTCGCCCCGGAGTTCGAGGTGGTTGTGCCCTACATCATCATGGTCGGCGTGCTGCTGCTGCGGCCGCAGGGGCTGTTCGGCGTCGCGGTGACGCGGCGTGTCTGAGCCGGGCGGGCGGCGGGAGGCGGCGCTGGCGTTGGCCGGAGCCGCGGTGCTGGTCGCCGTGGCCTTTGCCGCACCCTGGCTGAAATTCGTCCTGACGCTGGCCCTGGCCAAGGGGCTGGCCGTGCTCGGCATCCTGCTGCTGCTGCGCGCGGGGCAGGTTAGCTTCGGCCATGCGCTGTATGTGGCCTTTGCTGCCTATGTCGTGGCCTTCGCCGCACCCGTGGTGCCCGAGGCGCTGATCCTGCTGCCGCTGGCCGCCGGCGGCGCCGGGCTGCTCGGCCTGGTGATCGGGCTGTTCGTCTGCCGCTACCGCGAGATCTTCTTCGGCATGATGAACCTGGCCCTGAGCATGGTGTTCTATTCGTTGCTGGAAAAACTCTACCACATCACCCGCGGCACCGACGGCCTGCGCGTCGAGGCGCCGCTGGTCGCGGGGATGCGGCTGGATCGCGACGCCTATGAATGGGCGCTGTTCGGCATCGCGCTCGCGCTCGCGCTGGGGGCCGGGTTCCTGGCCCGCATCTACCTCGCGTCCCCGATGGGCCAGGCGCTGAGTGCCATCAAGACGCGCGAGACGCGGCTGGAATTCATGGGGGTGTCGGCGCGGGCGGCGCTGCTCTTCGCCTATGTGGCCTCCGCCCTGCTGGCCGGCTGCGCGGGGGCGTTGATCGCGATGACCACGCGCCACGTGACACCGCTGCTGGGGTATTGGACGGCGTCGGGCGAGCTGGTGTTCATCGCCGTGCTCGGCGGGGCCGGGGCGGTGCTGGGCCCGTTCCTGGGCGCGGTGACGTTTGAGATCGTCCGCGTCTATGCCGCAGCGACCGTGGCCGATTCCTGGCAGTTGATCCTGGGCAGCGTGTTGCTGGGAGTGATCCTGTTCGCCCGCCGCGGCCTGTGGGGGCTGCTGGAGACGATCCTGCGCCGGGTGGGCCGGGCGTGAGCCCGTTGCTGTCCGCCCGCGGGCTGCGCCTGGCCTTCGGCGGGGTGAAGGCGGCCGACGGCATCGACCTGGATGTGATGCCGGGCGAGTTCCTGGCGATCATCGGGCCGAACGGGGCGGGCAAGACGACCTTCATCAACATGACCACGGGCTACCTGAAGCCCCAGGGCGGCAGCATCTCTTTTGACGGGCAGCCGATCCTGGGCCTGTCGCCGCGGGCCATCGTGCATCGCGGCATCGCCCGTTCGTTCCAGCTGCCGCAGCTGTCCACCGAACACACCGTGCTGGAAAACGCGGCCCTGGCCATCGCCGCCCATGCCGGCTTCTGGTCGCCCTGGCGCAGCCTGCTGCGCCCGGCCTTCCGCCGCGATGCCGAGGCGCTGCTGGACCGCTTCGGCCTGCTGCCGGTCGCCAATGCCCGTGCCGATGCCCTGAACGAGGGTGCGAGGAAACTGGCCGACATCGCCATGGCCGTGGCCCTGCAACCGCGCCTGCTGCTGATGGACGAACCGACATCCGGGGTCGCTGCGACGGAAAAGATGGCCATCGTGGAAACCCTGGCGCGGGTGCTGCGCGCGGCCGGCGTCACCGCCGTGTTCGTCGAGCACGACATGGAGGTGGTCGCCCGCTTCGCCGACCGCGTCGCGGTCTGGTCGCAGGGCCGGATCCTGGCCATCGGCACGCCGGAGGCGGTGTTGAACGACCCGGTGGTGCGGCGCGAGGTCATCGGCATCGAGACGGGGGCGCTTGCGTGATCGCGCTGCAGGGGGTGTCGGTCGGCATTGCCGGCGTGCCGGTGCTGCGCGGCGTGGCGCTGCATGTGCCGCCGGGCGGGCGCGTGGCGCTGGTCGGGCGCAATGGCGCGGGCAAGACCACGACGCTGCGCGCCATCATGGGGCTGGTGCCCTTGCAGGCCGGGGTGCTGACGCTGGACGGCCAGGATGCGGCGACCCTGCCGGCGCATCATCGCGCCCGCATCGGCATCGGCTACGCGCCGGAGGAGCGGCGGCTGTTCGGGGCCTTCAACGTGCGGCAGAACATGCTCCTGCCGGCCGAGGTCCTGGGCCTGCCGAAGGCCGAGATCGCCCGCCGGCTGGAGGCGATCTTCTTCCTGCTGCCGGAACTGCGCGACCTGGCGCTGCGCCCGGCGGCGGGGCTTTCGGGCGGCCAGGGCAAGATGGTGGCGCTCGGCCGCGCGCTGATGGTCGGCACCCGGGCGGTGCTGCTGGACGAGCCCTTCCAGGGCCTGGCGCCGGCCCTGGCCCAACGCTACGCCGAAGCGCTGAAACGCCTGCGCGATGCGCTGCCCGACGTCGCGATCCTGATCACCGAAAGCAACCCGGAGCTGCTGCGGTCGCTGGTGGAGGCGCGCTACGTCATCGAGCGGGGCGAGATCGCGGCCGGCTGAGGTTGCCCTGCCCCGCGCCCTCCCCTATAGCCCGCGCTTCCTCGCGCCGGTCCCAATCGGCGCCAACCCGGACGCACGCCCCGATGAAGCCCGACATTCACCCCGACTACCACGAAATCAACATCATCATGACCGACGGGACGACGTTCAAGACTATGTCCTGCATGGGCAAGCCCGGCGATACGCTGCGCCTGGACATCGACCCGAAGTCGCACCCCGCCTGGACCGGCGTGCAGCGCATGATGGACACGGGCGGCCAGGTCGCGAAGTTCAACAAGAAGTTCGCGGGCATCGGCATCCGCAAGGGCACCTGACACCCTCTTTTCGGCCAGGTCTGAACGCCTCCCCTTGAACCAGGGGGAGGCGTTTTCCATCTCTGCCGTGCCGCTGGTGCCCGCATGGGGCCGGCGGCGCGGATCGCGGTTTCGGCGGGTCTCCCCGCAGGTGCTGCCAATCTTGGATCGCCCATCAGGGGGTCCGCCGGGATACGGTCCGCTCCCCATAGAACCTTGCTGATGCAGGAGGTTTTTCACATGACTGTCGATTTCCAGCCGCTGTTCCGTTCCGCCATCGGGTTCGACCGTATGGCCCGCCTGCTCGACACCGCCCGCGCGGCGCCGGAGCAGACCGCCTACCCCCCCTACAACATCGAAAAGACCGGTGAGGACACCTATGTCCTGACCATGGCCGTGGCCGGCTTCTCGGCGCAGGACCTGGAGATAAACGCCCAGGACAATACCCTGCTGATCACCGGCCGCGCGGCGCCGGAAACGGCCGAGCGGCGCTACCTGCACCGCGGCATCGCCGGCCGCGCCTTCGAACGCCGCTTCGTGCTGGCCGACCATATGCAGATCGCGGGCGCGGACCTCGCCAACGGCCTGCTGCATGTCGCGCTCCGCCGCGTGGTGCCCGAGGCGCTGAAGCCGCGCCGGATCGAGATCTCGTCCGGATCGCCGACCCAGGTGATGGACCAGGGGCGCCTGGCCGCCTGATCGGGGGCTGATTGCGGAGGGCCGGCGCGCGACCGCCGGACCTCCGCGCATCTTACGGTCGCTTGAAGAAGGCCGCGGCCGCCTGCTTCTGTGCCCGGCGCTGGGCCATGGCGGTCTCGGCCCGGATGATTTCGGCCCGTAGTTCGGCGATGTAGGCGCCCAGTTCATCCTCCCCCATCGGGTCGAGCACCCTCGTCACAAAGGCCTCGCGAGGCCGCGGCGCCTCGTCATCCCTCATCGCCATGCATCACTCCCCAGGTCGTTCGCCGCGAATTGCATGGGCTTAGGGCTGTTCGGGCTTTGACCCCCGGGCGCCCCGCACCTATACCTGCGCCATTCTGCGGTGCGGTGTGGTCTTCGCCAACCGGTTGCACGCCTAGGCTCCTAGGCCTGCGTGAACCGGGCGGCCGGCCCGCCCGCGCGTGCTTGTCGTCCGTCAGTGGCCCCCGGGGGCTGGGGTCAGGTGCCGACGATCCCGCGCCGCGTCCCACCGTTTCGCTGCCAGACCGTAAGGTGCCGCTTATGTCCACGCCCCTGATGCCGAAGGCCACCGCCGTGTGGCTCATCGACAAGACCTCGCTGACCTTTGAACAAGTGGCCGATTTCGTCGGCATGCATCCGCTGGAAGTCCAGGCGATCGCCGACGGCGAAGTTGCCCAGGGCATCGTCGGCTATGATCCCGTCGCCAACATGCAACTCGCAAAGTCCGAGATTGCGCGCTGCGAAGCCGACCCCGAGGCGCGGCTGGCGCTCATGGCCTCGGCCACCCCGCTGCCCAAGGCGCGCGGCAAGGGCGCGCGCTACACGCCCGTCGCCAAGCGCAACGACCGCCCGGACGGGATCGCCTGGCTGCTGCGCAACCATCCGCTGCTGACCGACGCTGCGATCGGCAAGCTTCTCGGCACCACCAAGGAGACCATCCAGAAGGTGCGCGACCGCACACACTGGAACAGCGCCAATATCAAGCCGCGCGACCCGGTCATTCTCGGCCTGTGCAGCCAGTCCGACCTCTACGCCGTGCTCGCCCCCCTGGGCGAAAAGGCCATGGCGCCCGCTGCTCCGACCGAAGACGCAGCCTGAACCGGCCGGGCTGGGGGCGACACGCCCCTAGGCCGCGCGCTACCGCGCGGGTTCTCGCAGGCGTTCCATCTCTTCCTTGAGGCGGAGCTTGTCGCGTTTCATCTGGGACAGCGTGCTGGTATCCGGTTGCGGCCGGCCGTCTTCGGTCTTGATCTGACGGTCCAGTGCCGCGTGACGTTCTTCGAGAGCGCGCAGTCTTGCGATGATGGCCATGGGCAATCCTCTCCGTGCCGGCTGGCGACTGGCGCCGCCGCGCCCGGCCATGGTAGGTCCGATTCGCAGACCAATGCACCAATTTCCGTAAGGTTGCCGCATCTCATGCTTGCCGACCGCGACGCCCTGCTCCGACGCCTCCATGAATTGCGGACCGAGCACCGGGATCTCGACACCGTCATTGCCCGGATCGAATCCGGTGCCGCCGACCAGTTGCATCTGCAGCGGCTGAAGAAGCGCAAGTTGAAGCTGAAGGATGAACTGGCCTGGATCGAAGGCCGCCTGGTGCCGGACATCACGGCGTGAGCGAAGCGGCACCGCGCGTCGGCATCATCATGGGCAGCCGCAGCGACTGGGAGACCATGCGTCACGCGGCCGAGGTGCTGGAGGGGTTGGGCATCACCCACGAGACGCTGGTGGTCTCGGCCCATCGCACGCCGCACCGTCTGTATGACTATGCGCAAGCAGCCGCCGGACGGGGGCTGTCGGTGATCATTGCCGGTGCGGGCGGGGCCGCGCATCTGCCGGGCATGACCGCCGCCATGACGCGACTGCCGGTGCTGGGCGTGCCGGTGCAGAGCCAGGCGCTGAACGGCATGGATAGCCTGTTGTCGATCGTGCAGATGCCGGCCGGCATTCCGGTCGGCACGCTCGCCATTGGCCGGGCGGGCGCGGTCAACGCCGGCTTGCTGGCCGCGTCGATTCTGGCCCTGGGCGACCCGGACCTCGCCATGCGGCTGGAAGCCCACCGCGAGGCGCAGACGGCGAGCGTCGCCGAAACGCCGCAATGAGGCCGCTGCCGCCGGGGGCCAGCATCGGCATCCTCGGTGCGGGCCAGCTCGGACGCATGTCGGCGCTTTCGGCAGCGCGGCTCGGCTATCGTGTCCATATCTATGGGCCCGAGGCGGATGGCCCGGGCATGCAGGTCGCGTCAGCCCGCAGTTGTGCGGCGTATGAAGACACCGCGGCCCTGGCGCTGTTCGCAGCCGCCGTCGATGTCGTGACCTTCGAGTTCGAAAACGTGCCGGCGGCGACTCTGGCCGCGCTGGATGGCCAGGTGGACTGCCGCCCCGGGGCCCAGGTCCTGGCCAATTGCCAGGACCGCCTGATGGAAAAGCGCTTCATGGCAGCGGCGGGTGTCCCGGTTGGCACCTGGGCCACCGTCGAGTCGCCAGCGGATCTGGCCGCGGCGTTGGCGCTGGTTGGCTTGCCAGCGGTGCTGAAGACCACGCGCCTGGGGTATGACGGACGCGGCCAGGCGGTGGTGCGCACCGCGGAGGACGCCGCTGCGGCCTTGGCGCGGCGGGCGCCGCATCCGTTGATCCTGGAAGCCTTCATCCCTTTCGCGGCCGAGGTTTCGGCCATCGTCGCGCGCGGGGCCGATGGGGCGATGGTCAGTTTCGATGCGGTCGAGAATCGGCACACACACCATATTCTCGACCTCTCCTTCGCCCCGGCGCGGATTCCGGC